>NZ_JAQGKF010000244.1 GCF_028290205.1 Enterovirga sp.
GCCTTCGAGGGCATGGGGTGCGAGGTCGAACTCGTCGAGCACGTGTTCGACGATCCGGTGGACCTGTTCAACGCCGAGTTCTTCGCGGGCGCCGGAACCCGGCTGAAGCCGGTCCTGACCGAGCGTCGCGAGATCCTCGATCCGGCCGTGGCCCGTACCCTGGACAAGGCTCTTGCCCAGACCATGGGGGATTACTACGCGTCCGTGTTCCGCCGGTATGACCTGCGGACCAAGGTGTGTGCCTTCTTCGAGCGCTTTGACGCCCTGCTCACCCCGACGCTGCCTGTCGCGGCCTTCGATGCCGCGGCCGATTACGCGCCGGGCCTGGCGAGCGACGACGACGTGCTGGCTTGGATCTTCTACACCTATCCGTTCAACCTGACCGGCCTGCCGGCCGCCTCCATCCCGGCTGGGTTTACGAAGGCCGGGCTGCCGGTCGGGCTGCAGATCGTGGGGCGCCATCTCGGCGAGAGCCTGATCTTCCGCCTGGCCGCCGCCTTCGAGGAAGCGCGGCCCTGGAACACGGTTCGGCCCCCGCTGACCTACGGCTCCCGGGCGGCCTGAATCCGGCGGCGCACCAGCTCGCGTTCAGCGCGAAGCCAGGATCCCATCGCGAACGCGCTGGCCGACGGCCGGGGACCCCATGATGCCGGCGCCGCCGAGCCCGGCGGCCCAGTGAAAGCCGCTCAGCGTGGGATCGGGCCCAACCACCGGCACCTTGGTGCCGGAGAACACCCGGTGCCCCGCCCAGGCGCGCTCGGGCTCGCCCAAGAGGGTCGTGTAGTCTCGCACCGAACGGGTGACGGCCTCGATCTGACCGGGCTCGATCCGGCAATCCCCGGGCTCGTCGACCTCCTCGTCCATGGGGCTGGCCAGGAGGGCAGCCCCGGTCGGCTTGCACCAGAGCGGCACCGAGGGGCAGCGAAAGAACGGCCAGGTTCGGCCTGCCAGATGATCGGGGAGCCGCAGCTGGATCACGTGGCGCCGGGTCACCGTGAACGGGATCGCGGCGGCTCCGGAGGCGCGGCCGACGCGCTCGCACCAGGCTCCCGCCGCGTTCACCACGTGGCCGCATGAGATCTCGCCCCGGGTCGTGGACACGCCGATCACCCGCCCGGCCGTCGTCAACGTCCCGGTCCAGCCGCGGCCCAGCTCGATCCTGGCGCCGAAGCGGCGCGCGCCGTCCGCGAAGCCGGCCACCAGGGCCCCGATGTCGATCTCGCCCGCACCCCGGTAGAAAGCCGCGCCCGTGATCCGCTCCGCTCTTGCGATCGGGACCAGGCGGGCCACCTCGGCGCCGTCGAGGGCCTCGACCTCGACCCCGAGCTCCCGCGCCCGCGCCATCTCGCCCTCTAGCTGCGTGGTGTCGGCGAGCGAGGTCGCAATGACTGCGCCCTCTCGGCCGAGCAGCGGCCGGTCGCTGAATCCGCCAGGAGGCTGTTGCAGAAAGGGGAGGCTGGCGGCCGCGAACTCCGTGAACGCGTCGGACTCGTACATGGGAATGAAGTAGGCCGCGCTCCGGCCCGTGGAATGGCGCCCGCCTGCATCCTCGGCCTCCAGAACCACGACGGCCAGACCGGACTGGGCGAGCTCAAAGGCGGCCGCCAGCCCCAGGATGCCCGCCCCGACCACGACAACATCCGCCCTGTCCACCATGCCGCTCCTGATCGGGGCCTCGGCCGCACCGGGCCGAGCCTAGCCATTTCACCGCGGCCGAGCGATCGGCGTCCGCCTCGGCGGAGGAAGCCTCCGCGCCGCTCAGGCCTGCCCCTGCGCGACCCCCATCAGCACGGCCAGGCGGCTCATGTCCCGGGCCAGGTCGACCGAGCGCTCCTCGTGCACGATACGGCCGCGATCGAGAATGATGGCCCGCTCCGACATCTCGAGCGCCAGCCGGGCATGCTGCTCGACCAGCACGATGGTGAGCCGCTCCTCGCGACCGAGGAGGCCGATCGCCTCCGCGAGCTGGTCGATGATCACGGGCGCGAGCCCCTCGAAGGGCTCGTCGAGGAGCAGGAGCGAGATGTTGCCCATCAGCGCCCGGCCAATGGACAGCATCTGCTGCTCACCGCCGGAGAGCTGGTTGCCCATGTTGCGCCGCCGCTCGGCGAGGCGCGGAAACAGCCCGTAGACGCGCTCGGTGGTCCAGGCCCGCCCCGCCCCGGCCGGACTGCGCCCGGCGACGAGCAGGTTCTCCTCCACGGAAAGCGACGGGAAGACCTCGCGCTCCTGCGGCACGAAGCCGAGGCCGAGGCTGGAGCGGCGATAGGTCGGGTAGCCCTGAATCGCCTCGCCGGCGAGCTCGATGCGGCCGCTGCGCAACCGGGTGCGGCCGACCACGGTGGACAGAAGCGTCGATTTGCCGACCCCGTTGCGGCCGAGCACGGCGAGGCAGCTGCCGCCGCGGACGGCGAGGTCGATGTCCTCGAGGATCACCGTCTCGCCGTAGCCGGCCGAGACGCCCGCGAGCGACAGGGCGTCGCTAGTGGCTCTTTTCGCCAAGGTAGACCTCCTTGACCTTGGGATCGTGAGCGATCTCCTGCGGAGTGCCCTCGACCAGGATGGCGCCCTGCACCAGCACGGTGATGCGGGAGGCGAGACGGAACACGAGCGCCATGTCGTGCTCGATGATCAGCACCGCGATGTCGGGCGGCAAGGCCTCGACCACGTCGAGGACCACGTGGCTCTCGGCCGACGGGATGCCGGCAGCGGGCTCGTCGAGCAGCAGCACCTTCGGCTTGAGGGCGAGGGCGATCGCGATCTCGACCAGGCGCTGCCGGCCATAGGCGATCTCGGCGACGGGCCGGAGAGCCTCCATGCCGATGCCGATGCCCTCCAGAATGGCATAGGCCTCCTCGAAGGCGCGGCGCTCGGCCTTGCGGGCCCGAAAGATCCGGCCGGCGAAGCCGTCCCGCTCGGACACCGCGATGGCCACGTTCTCAAGCACCGAGAGCCGGTTGAAGAGCGAGTTGATCTGGAAGGTGCGGCCGACGCCCTTGCGGACCCGCGCCTCGGGCGACAGGCCGGTGACCTCCTCGCCGCCCATCAGGATCCGCCCAGCGGTCGGCTGCAGCGTTCCGGTGACCAGATTGACGAAGGTGGTCTTGCCGGCCCCGTTCGGGCCGATGAGCGCGTGCCGCGCGCCCGGCCGC
The DNA here is from genome assembly GCF_028290205.1 of Enterovirga sp. Lineage (GTDB taxonomy): Bacteria > Pseudomonadota > Alphaproteobacteria > Rhizobiales > Beijerinckiaceae > Enterovirga. Next base: position 3,153 of record NZ_JAQGKF010000244.1, read on the forward strand.
AGGGTCAGGTCGATGCTGTCGGCGACGACGAGCGCGCCGAAGCTCTTGCTCAGGCCTTGCGTCTCGAGGAGGGGAGGGAGGCTGGCCGAGGCGGTCATGCAGCCCGCCGCCGCCATGCCAGGACGCTGTCGACGAGGCCGAGGACGCCGTTGCGGGCGAACATCACGGTCAGGACCAGCATCAGGCCGATCCAGAACGTCCAGAACACCGGATTGTACTTCGCCAGGGCGTCCTGCATCAGCATGTAGATCGGTGCCCCCACGAAGGCCCCGTAGAGGCGGCCGACCCCGCCGAGGATCAGCATGATCAGCGCCTCACCCGAGCGCGTGAAGGTGATCGCCGACAGGCTGACGAATTGCGTGGTCTGAGTCAGCAGCGCGCCGGCGATCCCCGCCATGGTGGCCGAGATCCCGTAGACCACCAGAAGCCGCAGCCGCACGGGCGAGCCAATCGCCCGCATGCGCACGAGGTTTTCCCGGATGCCAACGATGGAGCGGCCGAAGGGAGAGCCGACCAGGATGCGGGCAAACAGCCAGCCGAGGAACAGCACGGCGCCCGTGTAGATGTAGGCGGTCTGGCCGAAGAAATCCAAGGACCACAGACCGAGGATGGGGGCCACCGTGACGCCCTGCAGCCCGTCCGACCCGCCCGTGACGGAGCCGAGCTTGTTGGCGGCTTCATGCAGCACGAAGACGATCGCCAGGGTCAGCATCATCAGCGTCAGCCCGGTCGTGCGCAGCACGATGAGCCCCGACAGAATGCCGACGAGGCCCGCCGCCACGGCCGCCGTCAGGAGGCCGAGGAAAGGCTCGTTCGAGAGGTGGATCGCGGTCAGGCCGGCCGTGTAGGCGCCGACCCCGAAGAAGGCGGCGTGACCGAGCGTGACGATGCCGGCATAGCCGACCACGATGTCGAGCGAGAGCACGAACAGGCACATGATGAAGATCTGGCTGCCGAGCGGACGGTATTCGGGCCAGAGCCAGTAGCCTGCCAGCATGGCGAGCCAGACCAGCCCCTCGAGCGGCCTGAAGCGGTGGCGCGCCAGGCTCGCGGAGACAACCTCGGCGCCCGCTAGGCTCGGCCGAACAGTCCCGTCGGTCGCCACAGCAGCAGTCCGATCATCGCCAGGAAGATGAAGAAGGCGCCGAATTCCGGGATCAGATATTTGCATGTTGTGTCGGTGACTCCGAGAAGAACGGCGGCAACGAACGGCCCCTTGACGGTGCCGAGCCCTCCAACCGAGACCACGATCAGGAAGTAGACGAGGTATTCGAGCGCATAGGCGGGCTCGATCGCCAGGATGTCGGCGCCGAGGCCGCCGCCGAGGGCCGCGAGGCCGGACCCGACCGCGAAGGTCGCCGTGAACAGGCGGCGCGTGTTGATGCCGATCGCCTCGGCCATGCGGCGGTTGTCCACCGCGGCCCGCAGCTGCGCCCCGAACCGCGTCCGCTCGATCCCGAGCCACAGCGCGGCGATGATGACCCCGCTCACGACGATCAGGAAGGTCCGGTAGGTCGGAAAGGTCCGGAAGCCGAGATCGACCTGGCCGCTGAGGCTTTCCGGCAGGATCATGCGCTGGGGCAGGGGCCCCCAGGCATAGCGGGCGGCCGCGGAGGCCATGAAGATGATGCCGATGGTGAACAGCACCTGGTCGAGCTCGCTCGCCGTGTACAGGCGCGAATAGAGCAGCCGCTCCAGCACGACGCTGGCCAGCGCCACCACGATGCAGGCGGTGACGAGAGCCAGGAAGAAGTGGATCCCGAACCCGTTCATCAGCGTCACGGTGATGTAGCCACCCGCCATCGCGAACACGCCGTGCGCCAGGTTCGCGAAGCCCATCAGGCCCATGGTGACGGAGAGGCCGACCGAGATGACGTAGAGGATCATCCCATAGGCGAGGCCGTGAAACAGGATGCTGACGAGGGCCGACAGGATTTGATCCATCTCACACTCTACCCATGCGGCAGGCTGCCGGGCGCCGGAGGCTGGGCGACGGCCACCGCCGCCCAGCCTCCGGCCGCCTTGCGGGGCGCTACTTCTTCTTGTTCAGCTCCTTCCAGGGGTCCTTCACCTGAGGGAACGTCTCGAACTCGATGTTGGCGAGCGCGCCGTCCCGCATCTCCGTGCGGCGGATGTAGACGTTCTGCACGATGTCCCCGGTGCTCGGGTCAATGGAGACCGGGCCGCGCGGGCTGGCCGCGTTCTTCCAGTTGCGCAGGAGCTCGAGCGACTTTTCGGCCGTCACCTTGCCGTTCTGGGCCTTGATCGCCTCCACGATCGCCCCCATCGCGTCCCAGCCGCCGACCGACATGTAGTTCGGCGTCGAGGTGGGGCCGAATTCCTGCTTCCAGGCGGCCACGAACTCCTTGTTCTCGGGACGATCCGCAGCGGCCGAATAGTGGAACGCCGTGATCACGCCGAGCGGCGTCTGGCCCATGTTCGGCAGCTCCTCGTCGGTGACGATGTCACCCGTGCCGATGAGCTTGATCCCGGCGCTGGACAGGCCGAGGTCGCCGAAGGCCTTCATGAAGGCGGTCGCCTGCCGGCCGGCGGGCAGAAAGGCGAACACCGCGTCCGGCTTGGCGTCCTTGATGCGCTGCAGGAACGGCACGAAATCCGGATTCTGCAGCGGCATGCGGACCGACCCGGCGATCACGCCGCCGTTGTCCACGTAGCCCTTGGTGAAGGCCTGTTCGGAATCGTGGCCCGGCGTGTAGTCCGACACCGCCGTGTAGACCCGTCCGAGGCCGTTGCGGGCCGCCCATTGCCCAAGCGGGTAGCCGGCGTGCCACATCGACAGCGACATACGGGTCACCCAGGGCGACAGGGTGGGCAGCATGGCGGCGCTCGCATTGGCGAGCACGAGCGGCACCTTGGCCTGGTCCACCACCTTGGCGAGCGCGGCGGCCACCGGCGTCCAGACCACGCCGGTGATGAACTGCACCTTTTCGCGCACGATCAGTTCCTGCGCGAGCCGGATCGCGACCTCCGGGTTCGGGCCGGTATCGTCCCGGCGCACGAGCTCGATCTTCACCCCGGCCGGGAGGCTGCCCTCGTTTTTCTTCAGGTAGAGCTGGATGCCCTTGTCGATCTGGTCGCCGAGCGAGGCCTGCGGCCCGGAATAGGTATTGATGACGCCGACCTTGATGGTCTGCGCCAGGGTGGACGTCGCCGACAGGGCAACGCCCGTCGCCAGAGCCACAGCGAGTACTGTCCGCCTCATCAACCCCTCCATCACGCCGGCTTTGGCCGACAACCGTGGCGCCCGAGCAATGTTGAATGGCCCCGAATGGGTGTCAATATGCTCAGTGTACCGCGCACCATGCCAAAAGCCGGCCGCCTTACCGATCGGGCAAGCGAAGGTTGTGCCGACTGCAGGGCTGCGCGGGCGCCGGGGTCTCGTCGGCGCGCCGTACGCGATCGGTTGACGGCTCTGTCCCCTGCGCCATAATCGTCAGTGTGCGTCTTATCGGCCGGCCATTCACGCCGGGCCCAGCAAGGGGTGGATCATGAAGACGGTGGCTGACGACAGACTCCCGGGCCGCGGCGGGGGAGCCTGGGTCGTCAAGACAGGGCAACGCATCAAGGTTACGGATGTGGAGGGCGGGGCGATCGGCGATTTCGTCTCCTTCAATGCCAACGACTTGAATGAGCGTTTCAGCCAGGCTCGGACCAAAGCCAACCAGGGCAGGCTACTGCTCTCGGTCGGCAATCATCTGTACACGCGGGACAACAACGTTCTATTGACCATCGTGGAAGATACGTACGGCGAACACGATCTGCAGTACGGCATGTGCAGCGCCTGGGTCTTCGAGAATTTCAAGGACAAAGACTATCACGGCTTCGACCCCGCCGCGATGAAGGTGGGCGGCCCGCTGGGCGTGCCGCCCTTCGGCTGTTACGAGGTTTTGCAGAAGGCCCTGAAGGATTGGCCGATCAGGCCTGAGAACATCCCCGATCCGCTCAACCTGTTTCAGACGCTCGAATTCGACCATTCGAACGCGACCTTCAAGACCGTCGACGGCCGCAGCAAGCCCGGCGACTACATCACCTTTGAAGCCAAGATGGATACGCTGTGCGCGCTGAGCGCCTGCCCGTCCATGGGCCGCCCCCTGCACGTCACCGTCTTCGAGCCGTAATCCGCCCGGACGCGGCGCTTCGGCGGAACAGGTCGAGGCGGCATCCACCTGCCGCCTCGGCCGGGCCGCCCGGTTTCGACCGGGAGCCGAATTCCACCGGTCGCGGAGGCGGCCTGCGCAGGCGGCGGACGAGGCCGCCCTAGAACTCTCCGCCCGTCCGAAGCGGACGCCGTGGTTGCCTCCTGCGCTGCCGGCATAAGCGCCCGTGACCGCCAGCGGGATGGCCGTATCGGATGGAGCGATGGGGCCTGGGCTCTGAAAGGCGGCGAACGCCTCGAAGCCGTCGGTTTCCTGCAAGATGGCGGTGGTGACGGGTTCCGACCCGTCGTGGTCTGCCGCGCGGACGGCGAGGGCGTCTGGCCGCAGCTCACCTCGTTGCCGGGTGATCCGGAGCCCCCGCCATCGCGACCGCCCAGAGGCGGTGAGTGTAGCGCTCGCGGCGCGGCCACGAACGCTGCTGGTCGGCTTTGCCCGCCTCGAACTCCGACCTGATCCGGGTTTCCGCTGGCCCGCCGCCGGCATCCCGGCGCCCCGCCGCGGACGGAGGCCACCAGCGTTGTGTCCCAAAGAAACCGAAACTCACATGGCTCGGCGGGCTTGTCGAAGCGGGGCCAGTTCCCACCCGGCGCCGAACAGGAGATCCTGTGCCCGAAGACACCATCGACGTTTCGATAACCCGGCGCGCGGCCGTGGCAGGCGGAACCGCTGTCGCCGCGTCTGCGGGCCTGCCCCGGTCGAGCGCCGCTCAGGGCGCAGGCGGCGCAGCCCGGCCGGTCGGAGTTGGCGCCGGCTCGGTGCCGGCCATGCCGGTTAGCCTGAAGGTGAACGGGCGGGCCGCCCACCTCGTCCTGGACACCCGCGTCACCCTCCTCGACGCGCTTCGGGAGCACCTGCACCTGACCGGGTCCAAGAAGGGCTGCGACCATGGCCAGTGCGGCGCCTGCACCGTGATGGTGAACGGCCGGCGTGTCGTGTCTTGCCTCACGCTCGCGGTGATGCACGAGGGTGACGAGGTCACCACGATCGAGGGCCTGGGCACGCCGGACAACCTGCATCCCATGCAGGCCGCCTTCGTGAAGCACGACGGCTACCAATGCGGCTATTGCACGCCCGGGCAGATCTGCTCCGGCGTGGCGGTGCTCGGCGAGATCAAGGCTGGAATCCCGAGCCACGTCACCGCCGACCTCCTCGCCCCTGCGCAGGTCACCGAGGCCGAAATCCGAGAGCGGATGAGCGGCAACCTCTGCCGCTGCGGGGCCTATTCCAACATCGTCGAGGCGATCACCGAGGTTGCCGGTGGTCAGACGACTGAGAGGCAGGGATGAAGCCCTTCACCTACGAGCGCGCAGCCACGCTCGCCGACGCCGTGGGGGCCGTCTCGCGCACGCCCGGCGCCAAGTTCATCGCAGGTGGCACGAACCTGCTCGATCTGATGAAGCTGCAGATCGAGACGCCGACACACCTTATCGACGTAAACCGCCTCGGCCTGGACCGCATCGAGCCGACACCGGAAGGTGGGCTGCGGATCGGCGCGCTGGTGCGCAACACCGATCTGGCCGCGGACGAGCGGGTTCGGCGCGACTATGGCGTTCTGTCTCGGGCGACGCTCGCCGGCGCGTCCGGGCAGCTTAGAAACAGGGCGACCACGGCCGGCAACCTGCTCCAGCGGACCCGCTGTCCTTACTTCTACGACACCGCCCAGCCCTGCAACAAGCGCCTGCCTGGCTCTGGCTGCTCGGCGCTCGACGGGATCAGCCGCCAGCTGGCCGTGATCGGGTCGAGCGGGGCCTGCATCGCGACAAACCCGTCCGACATGGCGGTTGCGATGCGGGTTCTCGACGCAACGGTGGAGACCGTGAATCCCGATGGCGCCACGCGGGCCATCCCGATCGCGGAGTTCCATCGGCTGCCGGGCGACGCGCCGCATCTCGACACGGTGCTCCAGGGAGGCGAACTGATCACGGCTGTCACACTGCCGAGACCGGTCGGGGGCAAGCAGTTCTACCGCAAGGTCCGCGACCGGGCTTCCTACGCTTTCGCGCTCGTGTCGGTCGCCGCGATCGTGCAGCGGGACGGCACCGGAAGGGTCGCGGTGGGCGGGGTCGCCCACAAGCCGTGGCGCGTCGAGGCCGCGGAAGCCGAGCTCCCCCGTGGTGCCGGGCCGGTCAGCGAGCGGCTGCTCGCCGGCGCGAAGCCGACCCACCACAACGAATTCAAGCTGCCCCTCGTCGAGCGCACGCTCGGGGCGGTGCTGGCGGACGCGAGGGCCTGAACCATGAAGTTCGACACCCCCGCGGGCCAGAACCCGATCGATCAGCTCAAGGTCGTCGGCCACCCGACCGACCGCATCGACGGCAAGTACAAGACGACCGGCACGGCGCCCTATGCCTACGAGCGTCATGACGTCGTGCCGGACCAGGCCTACGGCTTCGTTCTCGGCTCGGCCATCGCGAAGGGCCGTATCCGCGCCATGCACCTGGAGGCGGCAAAAGCGGCTCCCGGTGTCCTGGCGATCGTCACCACCCTCGACACGCCTCGGCTCGAGCGAGGCACCATGAACGCCGCATACCTGTTCGGCGGGCCGGAGGTCCAACACTACCACCAGGCGATCGCAGTCGTGGTGGCGGAGACCTTTGAGCAGGCGCGCGCGGCCGCCTCCTTGATCCGCGTCGACTACAACACTGAGCCCGGCAAGTACGACCTGGCCGCCGAAGCGCCCTCGGCTCAGCCCGTCGGCGCCGATAGCGGTGAAGGCAGCGAGGGACCGGCTGAGGAGAGGGTCGGCGACTTCGAGGCCGCCTTCGCGGCCGCCCCAGTCAAGCTCGACCAGCGCTACACCACCGCGGACGAGAGCCACGCCGCGATGGAGCCCCACGCCACGATCGCGGCGTGGGACGGCGACAAGCTCAGCCTCTGGACATCGAACCAGATGATTGCCTGGGGCAAGAGCTCGGTCGCCACGATCCTGGGCATCCCGGCCGAGAACGTTCGGCTCGACTCCCCCTATATCGGCGGCGGATTCGGCGGAAAGCTGTTCGTGCGTGCCGACGCCGTGTTGGCAGCGCTCGCCGCGAAGGCTGCGCGGAGGCCGGTGAAAGTCGGGCTGACTAGGCCGCTGATCGCCAACAACACCACCCACCGGCCGGCGACGCTCCAGCGAATCCGGATCGGTGCGACCCCCGACGGCAGGATCACGGCGATCGCCCACGAGAGCACCTCGGGCAACCTGCCGGACGGCAAGCCCGAGACCGCGGTGTCACAGACGCAGTTGCTCTACGCTGGTGCGAACCGCCTGGTGGCCATGCGGCTCGCCCACCTGGACCTGCCGGAGGGCAATGCGATGCGGGCCCCGGGGGAGGCGCCCGGCATGATGGCGCTCGAGGTCGCCATGGACGAGATGGCGGAAAAGCTCGGGCTCGACCCCATCGAGTTTCGCATCCGCAACGACACTCAGGTCGACCCGGAAAAGCCGGAGCGCCCGTTCTCACATCGCAATCTCGTCGGCTGCCTGAAGCTCGGTGCAGAGCGGTTCGGCTGGAACAAGCGCAACCCGCGGCCCGGACAGGTGCGGGATGGGCGCTTGCTCGTCGGCATGGGAGTCGCGGCAGGCTTCCGTAACAACCTCCTGATGACGTCAGGGGCACGCGTCCGGCTGGACGGAAACGGAGTCGTGACCGTCGAGACCGACATGACCGACATCGGCACCGGCACCTACACCATCATCGCCCAGACCGCGGCCGAGATGATGGGCGTCGGGCTGGACAAGGTGGTCGTGCGGCTCGGCGACTCGGCCTTCCCGGTATCCGCCGGCTCCGGCGGGCAATGGGGCGCCAACAACTCGACGGCCGGCGTCTATGCGGCCTGCGTGAAGCTGCGCGAGTCGGTGGCCCAGAGGCTCGGCTTCACCTCCGCCGAGGCCGTCTTCGCGGAGGGCGAGGTCCGGTCCGGCAGCCGCAGCGTCCCGCTCGCCGAGGCGGCGCGTGGCGGCGATCTCGCGGCAGAGGACGCGATCGAGTACGGCGATCTGGCCAAGCGCTACCAGCAATCGACCTTCGCCGGACATTTCGTCGAGGTTGGCGTCGATGTCTGGACAGCGGAGGTCCGGGTGCGACGCATGCTGGCCGTCTGCTCGGCCGGCCGCATCCTCAACCCGAAATCGGCCCGCAGCCAGGTGATTGGCGCCATGACGATGGCGGTCGGCTCGGCGCTGATGGAGAAGCTGGA
>NZ_JAQGKF010000167.1 GCF_028290205.1 Enterovirga sp.
CGCGCTGGTCGCGCCGATCCGGCCGTTGTCCGCCCTCCGGCCGGCGATCGCCGTCCGGCCGCGGGCCGCCGCGCCCCTCGTTGCGGCGATTCTGGCGTCCGCGCGGATGCTGCTCGCGCTGGTGGCGCTGCAGCCGCCACACCTCGATGGTGGCCGGTGCGGCCAGCTCGGCGTCGGCTGCGGCGGGGCCGTCCGACACCATCACGGCCGCGCCCTCGAGCGGGGGCGACAGAGCGGCATCGCCGGTCTCGGCAGCGGCCTCGTCCGGCGTGGCCGCGAGCTCGGTTCCGTCCTCGTCCGGCGCGGCATCGCCGATCTCGGCCTCGCCGGGGGCAGCGGCCACAGGCGCGTCCGGTTCCTCCTGGATGTCGGGGGCTGGCTCATCGGCCGCTGTGAGGGCGCCGACCTCGACGACCTGACCTTCCGGCTCCGCCCCGTCCTCGGCCTCGTTGCGGCCCGCGGCCTCGGCCTCGGCCAGAATCTCGTCGGCGGCCGCTTCCAGGGCCGAATCGACGAGCGGGCCCAGGCTGTCCGCCCCTTCGGCGTCGTCCTGGATCCCGGGCGCCGGCTCGTCCGCCGCATCGCCGGTTTCGTCGGTTGGCGCGGCCGGGCCGGCCTCGGCCCCCTCGGACACGACCGGCAGCGTGCCGGGCGGCGGTGACTTCGGCGGCGTCGCAAGGAGCGGCACCGTGATGGCGGGGCCCGGCCGCGCCTCGGCCGTGTAGCCGAGCGAGCGCAGCACGGCGCCGAAATCCTCGCCCGAGGTGCCGACCAGCGAGGTCATGGCCCCGGTCTGGACGAAGGCGTCCCCGTCCGCCGCGCCGGGCGGCGGCTCGCCCGGGGTGACACCCGGCCGGTAGGCGATGGCGGGGCGAATCAGGTCGGCCAGCCGCTCCAGGATGTCGACGCGCAGGGCCCGCGTGGCGAAGGCCCGGAAGCCGGCCGCCCGGTAGAGGCCCTTGGCGATCTCCGGGTCCACGGCGAAGGAGGTCCGGCCCGACCCGGCCAGATGGGCAATGTCGTCGATGCCCTTCTGGTCGAGGCCGCCGTTGCGCAGCGCCCAGAGCTGGGCCGCCAGGATGCGGGGCGCCGGCTTGATCAGGGCCGGCATGTAGACGTGGTAGGCGCCGAAGCGGACGCCCTTGGCCCGCAGCGCGGCCCGGCCCGGCTGGTCCAGGCTGCGCAGGTCCTGCGCGACGCGCGAGCGTTCGAGAACGCCGAGGTTTTCGGAGAGCTGGAAGGCGATGCCGCGGGCCAGCCCGGTGACGTCGGCCGCGGTCTCGATCTCGAGAGCCGGCCCCAGCAGCCGCACGATATAGGCCTTGAGCCACGCCTTTAGCCGGGCATCGACCTTGTCGCGCGCCGGCCCGGTGAGTTGCTCGTCGGCCAGGATCCTGAGCCCGGGCTCGTAGGTCTTGTCGCCCGGTTCCAGCCGGGCGACCGGATCGCCGGTCCACCGAAGGATGCCGTCATTGGACAGGACGAGCGAGGAATCGGGCGCCATCGCGATTCGCTCCGCGCGGGACTCGATCTCCCCGGCGAGCGCCTTGGCGGCGGCGTTGCGCAGCGCGGCTTTCGCCTCTGTTCCGTCCGCCGCCGGGTCGGGCACGAAGTGGAAGCCATGGAGGTGGCCCACATGCTGCCCCTCGACGGTCACGTCGCCGGAGGCGGTGATCTGGGCTTCCATAGTCGCGTTCTCTCTCAGGCGGCGCATCAGCACGCTCGTGCGGCGATCGACGAAGCGCTGTGCCAGCCGCTCGTGCAGTGCATCGGAGAGGCTGTCCTCTATCCGACGCGTCACGCCCTGCCAATGCTCCGGATCCGCAAGCCAGTCGGGACGGTTCGCCACGAAGGACCACGTCCTGACATGGGCCAGGCGCTGCGACAGGGTGTCGATGTCGCCTTCGGTGCGGTCGACCATGGCGAGATGGCGCGCGAACCAATCGGCCGGCACCCGACCGGGCGGCTTCATCAGGTAGCCGTAGATGCCGCCGACGAGGTCGGCATGGCCCATCGGCGAGATGCGCCGGTAATCGGGCAGGCCGCACACCTCCCACAGCCGCTCGACCGCCGCGCGGCCCGTCGCCATCCGGGCGACGTCCCCCTCGCGGGCCAGCACGGCCAGGGTCGCCTCGTCGTCGGCGATCGGCGCGCGGGTCAGGCCCGGCTCGCGCGGCACCTCGGCGAGGCTTTGCAGCAGGGCCTGCATGCTGCGGGTGTCGAGGTCGGGATTGCGCCACTGCGCGATCTTCACCGGATCGAAGCGGTGGTTCTCGACCGCATCGATGCTGTCCGGATCGAAGGGCTGGCAGCGCCCGGTTGACCCGAAGGTGCCGTCCCGCAGGTGGCGCCCGGCCCGGCCCGCGATCTGGCCGAGCTCGGCTGCATGGAGATCCCGGAACTGGAAGCCATCGTATTTCGTGCGGGCCGCGAAGGCGACGTGGCCGACGTCGAGATTGAGCCCCATGCCGATCGCATCCGTGGCGATCAGGTAATCGACGTCACCGGCCTCGAACAACGCCACCTGGGCGTTGCGGGTGCGCGGCGACAGCGCGCCCAAGACAACGGCCGCGCCGCCCCGGTACCGGCGGATCAGCTCGGCGATGGCGTAGACCTCCTCGGCCGAGAAGGCGACGATGGCCGAGCGCGGCGGCAACCGGGAGATCTTCTTGTCGCCCGCGAAGGACAGGTTCGAGAGGCGCGGCCGGGTGACGACGTTGACGCCGGGAATCAGTTGCTCGACCAGCGGTCGCATCGTGCCCGAGCCGATGATCAGCGTTTCCTCGCGGCCGCGCTGGTTCAGCAGGCGATCGGTGAAGACGTGGCCGCGGTCCAGGTCTGCGGCGAGCTGGATCTCGTCGATCGCCACGAAGGCTGTGTCGAGATCGCGCGGCATCGCCTCGACGGTGGCGATCCAATAGCGGGGCCGGTCGGGCTTGATCTTCTCCTCGCCCGTGACCAGCGCCACGGCCTCGGGCCCGACCCGGGCCACCACCCGGTTATACACCTCGCGGGCCAGGAGCCGCAGGGGCAGCCCGATCATGCCGGAGGAATGGGCAACCAGCCGCTCGATCGCGAGATGGGTCTTGCCGGTGTTGGTCGGGCCCAGCACTGCGGTGACGCCGCGGGCGCGGAGATGGGCCGGAAGGGATCGGGGCATCAGCGGTCCGCTACCTGGGCGGGAGGTGCGGCCGAGGGGGGTTCGGCCGGGCTCGCCCTGATATGGGACCTCCTCGGCCAATTGCCCGGAAAATGCGCCGAGGCCCGACGTGGTGGGCCGCGCAGCCCACGCCGGCTACTGAGCCGAGGCGCGACGGTTGCCCGGGTCCAGCGACCAGTTATCCGCCTCGACCACCGTGGTGCCAAGCAGGGTGGGCACCGAGATCCTGATCGGGGCCAGGAAGCGCGTTCCCTCCACCGGGGCGAGCCAGACCGAGATGTCGCGCGCCTCCTGCATGAATTTGACCGAGGCCCGGCTCGGCTTGTGACCCGCGACCGGGATGTAGCGGGCGGAACAGACCAGCACGCTCCCGGTGAAGCCGGGTTTGCGGACCACGCGGGTCTCGACAAAGCTCAACACCACGTCGAAGCGCTGGGTGCCGTCGAACACCGGAACTGTGCGGTTGCAATTGGCGGCCTCGGTCGGCCGCGCCGGATTCGCTGCCACCGCCACCATCCCGCTCAGGGGATCGATGATGCCGCGTTTGCTCGCCTCCACCAAAGGCACCCGGTATTCGGTGTCCTCGAAAGGCGGGTTGATCTCGATCGCCGTGACGTTGCCGCCGGCGATGCCGAGCTGAACCGTGCGCTCCTTCGAGCCCGCCCGGCCGGTTGCCGAGAACCCGCTCGAGACGAGCCGGGCGCCGGAGACCTGGCCGCGCGTGCTGGCCGCGCCCTGGCTGCCGCCGGAGAACATGCCGACCAGCCCGGTGAGCTGCCCGTTGACCCGCATGTCGTAGCGGCTGTCGTCGAACGTGCCGGAAAAGGTCGCTGTGCCGAGCTGCAGGCCGCCGAGCAGGATGCGGTAATCCACCTTCAGCCCCGCCGCCGCGGCCGGAAGGGCGAAGCCGATCAGCGCGGCGAGGACCCCGGCACGGGCGGAAAGGCGTCGAATCAGAGGCACGCCGAGTTCTCGCACGCGGCTGGAGCGAAATCGAGGCGGCGTCCGGCCGCTGCCGCTCAGCCGCGCGCTACGCGGGCCGCGTCGGCCGCCAGGATGGCCTGCGCGGCCTTGAGAATCGGCTCATCCACCATGCGGCCCTCGAAATCGATGGCGCCGGCGCCACGCGAGCGGGCGCTCTCGTAGGCGGCCACCAGCCGCCGGGCGTGGTCGATCTCGGCCGCGCTCGGGCCGAACAACTCGTTGGCGAGCGTCACCTGACGGGGCAGCAGACACATCTTGCCGTCGAAGCCGAGATCGCGCCCCGCCGCCGCGTCCCGCCGGAACTGGTCGTCGTCGCGGATCTGCACGACCACCTGGTCGATCGCCTTCACGCCAGCCGCCTTGGCTGCCAGCACCACCCGCGAGCGGGCATACAGGACCTCGTGCCCCACCGGCGTGCGGCGCGCGCCCATGTCGGCCGCGAAGTCTTCCGCGCCGAAATACACCGCTACGACCCCCGGGCAGGCCGCGATCTCGACCGCGTTCAGGACACCCCGGATCGACTCGATGCCGGCGATCACCGGCAGCCCGGCGCCCAGCGCGGCGATGTCGGCCGCACTCTCGGCCTTGGGCAGCACGAGCCCGTCGACGCCGGCGCCCCGGACGGCTGCGAGATCGGCCGGAAAGTCGGATGTTCCGACCGCATTCACCCGCACAAAGATCGGCCGGCCGCCGCGGGCGGGCCCGAGACTCTCGGCCAGCCCGCCCCGGGCGCCTTCGCGCTCCGCGGCCGGGGTGCCGTCCTCGAGATCCGGCACGAAGACGTCGGCCGGGATGGACGGGAACTTGGCCAAGTGTTCGCGCCGGTTGGCGGGTGCGAACAACAGCGAGCGCATCAGCATTCGGCAGACCTCCGGCCGCCCTGTTAGGTGCCGGAATGCGCACCGGCAAGCGCATGCAGCGTTGCCGCCCGGTACAGCCCTGGTTATCCCTTGTTCCGGGAAACGTCGGGACCAGTCAGATGAGTGCCAGCCGAGCAACCGGCGAGGACGAGGCCGATTACGTCGTGGTCGGGGCCGGCTCCGCAGGGTGCGTGCTGGCCAGCCGGCTGACGGAAAGCGGCCGGGACCGCGTCATCGTTCTCGAGGCAGGACCTGCCGACAGAAGCCTCTGGATCCACGTCCCGCTCGGCTACGGCAAGCTGTTCTCCAACACGCGCTACAACTGGCTCTACGAGAGCGTGAAACAGCCCGAGCTGAACGATCGCGTCATCTACCAGCCCCGCGGCAAGGTGCTGGGCGGGTCTTCCTCCATCAACGGGCTCGTCTACATCCGGGGGCAGCACGAGGATTTCGACCGCTGGCGCCAGCTCGGCAATGCCGGCTGGGGCTTCGCGGACGTGCTGCCCTATTTCCGCCGCTCGGAGGATCAGGTCCGGGGCGCAGACAGCTTTCACGGCACGGGCGGTCCGCTCTGCGTGTCGGATGCCACCGATCCGCATCCGCTCTGCGACGCCTTTATCGAGGCCTGCGCCCAGGACGGGCTGCCCCGCAACTCCGATTTCAACGGCGCTTCCCAGGAGGGCGCCGGCTACTTCCAGACCACGTCCCGGCGGGGGCGCCGCTGGAGCACGGCGGTTGGCTACCTGAGGCCGGCCCTGAGCCGCCCGAACCTGCGGGTGGTCACCGAGGCCCTGTCCACCCGCATCCTGTTCGAGGGCCGCCGCGCGGTGGGCGTCGAGTACCGGCACGGCGGCACGACCCGGCAGGTGCGGGCGCGGCGCGAGGTGATCCTGGCCGGAGGGGCGATCAACTCGCCGCAATTGCTGCAGCTCTCCGGCGTCGGGCCGGCCGGGCTGCTGGCGCAGCACGGCGTCGAGACCGTGCACGACCTGCCGGGCGTCGGCGAGAGCTTTCAGGATCACTTCCAGATGCGGATCGTGCTGCGCTGCACGCAGCCGATCACCATGAACGACGACCTCCGCACGCTCGCCGGGCGGGCCCGGGTGGGGCTGCGCTACCTGCTGCGCCGCAAGGGGCCTCTGACCATCAGCGCCGGCTACGGGGCCGCCTTCTTCCGCACGGACGAGCGCCTCGCGACGCCGGACATCCAGGTGCATTACCTCACCCTGTCGACCGACCGGATGGGCACGCGCCTGCACGATTTTTCCGGCTTCACGGCGTCCGTCTGCCAGCTTCGGCCGGAGAGCCGCGGCAGCGTCCGGATCACGAGCCCGGACCCGACCGTTCCGCCGGCGATCGACCCTCGCTATCTGGCGGCCCGGCTGGACCGGGACACCAACGTGGCCGGCTTCAAGCGCCTGCGGGCCATCCTGGGCAAGCCGGCTCTGGCGCCGTTCGTGGCGGGCGAGCACCTGCCCGGGCGCGAGGTGCGAAGCGACGACGAGATCTTGGATTACGGTCGCCGCACCGGCACCACCCTGTACCATCCAAGTTGCTCGTGCCGCATGGGCCAGGACGAGGGCGCGGTCGTTGACGAGCGCCTGCGCGTGCGCGGGATCGAGCGCCTGCGCGTCGTGGACGGCTCCGTGATGCCGTCCGTCGTGTCCGGCAACACCAACGCGGCCATCGTCATGATCGGCGAGAAGGCTTCCGACATGATCAGGGAGGATGCCAGATGACCTCGCGGCTTTTCGATCTCACCGGGCGCGTGGCGCTCGTCACGGGCGGCAATGGCGGCATCGGGCTCGGCATGGCCAAGGGGCTGGCCGAAGCCGGCGCTCGGGTTGTGATCGCCGGCCGCGACCGGGCCAAGGCCGAGACTGCGCTCGCCACGCTCGGTGACGGTGCGAGTTTCGTGGCCGTCGACATCGGTGACCAGGGCTCCTGCCAGGCCATGGTGGACGAGACGACGACCCGCTTCGGCCGCCTCGACATCCTGGTCAACAATGCCGGCATGAGCATCCGCAAGCAGCCGCAGGATTTTTCCGAAGCGGAGTGGCGGCGGGTTCTCGACGTCAACCTGTCGGGCTCGTTCTTCGCTGCCCAGGCCGCCTATCCGGCGATGAAAGCGGCCGGCGGCGGCAAGGTCATCAACATCGGCTCGATGATGTCGATCTTCGGTGCCTCCTTCGCGACGGTCTACGCGGCCACAAAGGGCGGCGTCGTGCAGATGACCAAGGCGCTCGCCTGCGCCTGGGCACCGGACAACATCCAGGTCAACGCCGTGCTGCCGGGCTGGATCGACACCGACCTCACCCGCACGGCCCGGCAGCAAGTGGAGGGGCTGCACGACCGGGTCCTCGCCCGCACTCCGGCCGGCCGCTGGGGCGGGCCGGAGGACATGGCCGGCATCGCCGTGTTTCTGGCGAGCCCGGCCTCGGACTTCGTCACCGGCACGGCCATCCCGGTCGATGGCGGGTATTCGTCCCAGGGCTGAGGAGCGGGCGTGCTAGCCGCGCCGCGACGGGCGGCGCGCCGGCGCGTCGCGCAGGCATTCGGCCACGGCCCAGAAGCTCGGCTTCGGCCGCAAGCTGCGGTCGAACAGGGCGGGCCGGGCCTGCCCGGCGGGCCTGACGTCCTCGGCTTCGCCTCTGGTCATCCAGTGGTCGAAATCGGTCAGGCCCCAGAAAGTGATCCGGGAAACGGCAGGTTCGGAGAGAAGCGCCGACAAGTAGGTTCGGTACAGGTCGGCCACCTGTTCGTCGCGCCGCTCCACCGCATCCGCGAGGACGACGTCGTTCACGTCGAGTTCCGACAGGTGGACCTCGAGGCCGCGGCTCGCGAGCTGGCGCACAAAGGCCAGGGTCGCGTCGAGGTCGAGGCCGTGCCGTGACGAGAGGTGGCCCTGCAGCCCGATCGCCCCGACGGGTGCGCCCCGGGCGCGGAGTTCGTCGACAGCCCTGATCATGCGGGCCTGCTTGTCACGGCACCAGGCGGCGCCGCATTCGAGATTGTAGTCGTTCAGGCACAGGAGCCGTTTCGGCGCGAGCGCGCCGACATGCCGGAACAGCCCGGCCACGGCTTCGGCGTTTACCGGCAGGCCCAGCTGCCCCCGCCAAAGCGGCCCGGTCTCGGACACGACCTCGTTGGCGACGTCCCAGGAGACCGTGTCCGGGTAGCGCGACACCAGGGCGGCCGCGACGTCCCGATAGGCGCGAAAGCCCTCGGACGGCCCGAGCTCGGCCGCCCAGGCAAGCGGGTCACCATGCCAGAACAGCGTATGCCCATGCACGCCGAGCGCGGCCGAACGGGCAAAGCGGTAGGCCTCGTCGGCGGCCGCAAACCGGTAGGGTCCGTGCCGGTCCGGATGCACGTAACCAGGCTTCAGGCACCATTCCGGCGTGATGAGGCCCACCTGCCCGGCTACGAGCGCGCGGTAGTCCGGATCGGCATGGCCGCTGAAGGCGGCTCCCACCTCGATCCCCTTGCGGCGGCCAAGGTCGCACAGCGACGGCACCGGGTTCGCGGCAGCCGGATGTGTGCCGCGGGGACCGACGGTGCCCAGCAGGGCCGCCCCGCACCCCACAAGGGCGGCGCGCCGCGACGGCCCGCCTCGGGGCCTGGGTTGTGTGCGCGTCCCCGTCACGTCGGTGCAGGTTCGAGAACCGCCGTGTCGGCCTGGAAGCCCGGACGGCGCGTCGGCAACGGGCCGCCGGCCAGGGCCAGCGCGGCGTGGTCGCTCAGGGTGAGCACCCGGAACTGCTCCGCGAGCATCCGCAAGGCATGCTCGACCACGCCGAGCTTCACGTCGAGCGGCACGTTGAGCCCCGGAAAGAAGCGCAGGGCCGGCGCGTCCTCGACCCCGAGGAACTCGAGCGGATGAAGCAGCAGCGACGGCGCGATGCCGGCGGCCCGGCAGGCCCGCAAGGCCGTACGAAGATAGGTCCTGGCGAGAGCCGGCGAGAAGCCGGCCAGAAAGATCAGATAGGTCAGGTGGATCGGCGTCCGAAGCCCCGGAAAGGTCGTGACCGGGATCTCGACCAGTCGGCGGGTGCCGGATTGCCACGCATAGGGCGCGAGGGGCCGCAGGCCGTCCGCGAGCGAGCCGAACAGCAGGTTCCGGGCGCGCCTGTCCTCCGCGCTCCCTCCGGACCGCAGGTTGTAATAGGCCCGGGCGAGCGGCCCGATCAGGGTCGGGAAGGTCGAGGCGTCGTAGAGGTAGCCCCGCTCCATCAGCACGTCGAGGAGGTGGCTCGACAGGCCAAAGCTCGGCCCCCGGAAGCCGACCGGACGCTGCCCGGTCGCCCTCTCGATGGCGGCCTCGGCCCGGGCGATGTCCGCGGCGATGACCTCCCGGGACCGCCGGCTCAGCCAGGATTCGTGCTCAAAGGAGTGGCTGGCGATCTCGTGCCCGTCGCTCGCCAGTCCGGCGAGTTGCGCCCGGTTCTCGGACCGGGCCGCGTCCCGCCCGACGACGAACACGGTGAGCCGAACGCCGCTCCGGTCGAGGCAGTCCCGGATCCGGGGCACGGCGGCCTCGAAATAGCTGGGGTAATCCTGCCAGCCGGGCAGGCCGGCAGTCCTCATATAGGCCCAGAGGTTGTCGAGATCGATCGACAGGCTCGCGGCCGGCTTGGCCGCGGCTGCCGCAGGGCTGTGCTCGGGCGTGGTCCGGCTATCCGGCATTGTTGTACGATTTCGCAGAGACGACCGTCAGGAGCATGATCTTGAGGTCGAACATGAGGGACCAATTCGAAAGGTAGTAGAGGTCGTGCGCGATCCTCTGCTCCATCTTCTCGGTCGTATCCGTCTGGCCGCGATGGCCGTTGATCTGCGCCCAGCCGGTGATGCCGGGACGGATCTTGTGACGGCGGGCGTAGTGGGCGATCAGCGGGCTGAACTGGTCGTCGAGCTCGACGGGATGCGGCCGAGGTCCAACCAGCGACATCGAGCCCCCGAGCACGTTCAGGAGTTGCGGCAACTCGTCGATATTGGTGCGCCGAAGCAGACGGCCGACCGAGGTCACGCGCTCGTCCCGCACCGTCACCTGCCGGAACGGCTGCCGGGACTCGTCGGCCAACAGGGTTCTGAACTTCCAGACCTGGAAGGGCCGGCGGTTGAAGCCGTAACGCGTCTGCCGGAAGAAGACGGGCCGTCCGCTTTCAAGCCAGATCATTGCCGAGGCGAGAAGCAGGACGGGCGTGCAGGCGAGGAGCGCGACCGAGGCCAGCCCCACATCGAGGCCCCGTTTCGCGGCCCGCTCGGCCCGGGTGAGCGGCGGCCCGAGGATCAGGGCGCCGAGCGGCAGGCCGACCGTGCCGCCCGCGAGCCCGTCCACGGAGGCGATGTCCGGATCGGTTCCGAGCAGGACGGCGCAGGGCAGTTCGGTCAGCCGGGACACCACCGCCACCAGCACCTCGCGGGGCGCCGCGGCAGGATGGATGACGACCGTGTCGGGCACGATCCGGCGGGCGATGGCCAGGAGGTAGTCGAGCTCGCCCGACCCCGGCGTCCGAAGCGGGAGGGGCGCGCGCCCGACCACGTCCAGAAGCGGCCGGTCCAGCAGGGCGGCGGCCCGGTCCAGGTGATCCGCGGCCGCGACGACGAGAACCTTGTCCTTGCGCACCAGGCGCAGCACGCCGCTCTCCCGAAGCCCCTTCATGACCAGGCTGCGCACGAGGCTGAGGAGCGGAAACGCCGCCACGAAGCTTCCGGCCAGCACGGTCGCGGACGCGTGGGCGCTGGTCTGCGTGAGGAATTGCACCACGGCCGCGGAGGCGAACCCCGCCAGGAGGACGAACAATAGGCCACCCTGCCGATCGGCTCGGCCCACGAGTTCGGAGGCCCGATACCGGCCGGCCGCGGTCGCGATCGTCAGAACCAGGAACACGTTCAGGGCCGCGACGCTGAGATGGGTCT
This sequence comes from Enterovirga sp., assembly GCF_028290205.1. Taxonomy (GTDB): domain Bacteria; phylum Pseudomonadota; class Alphaproteobacteria; order Rhizobiales; family Beijerinckiaceae; genus Enterovirga. The sequence goes on from NZ_JAQGKF010000167.1 coordinate 10,924, forward strand.
TGAACTCGGCCGCCGCACCGAGGGCGATCCGGTCGTGGACCTCGCCGACGGCGATCGTGGCCGCCCCGAGCGCCAGCCCATCGAGGAGCACGATCGGGACCGCCAGAACGGCCCATGGCACCGGCCAGCGCACGGTTTCCCAGCGGCGCTCGTAACGCCGCCGGTCGGGACCGAGCCCCGACCGCAGCTCAAGCGCGCCCTGGAGCCCCCTGCCCCCGCCTTCCGCTCGTCCGGGATATCGCGGGGCGGACATCAGGCGCTCGCCGGAGAGCTGATCACCAGCACGATGCCGAGCACGATGAGCGCCAAGCCGGCAAAGGCTTTCAGCGAGATGCTCTCCTGGAGCACGAACACGGACGCGAGGGTGATCCCGACCAGGGACATCGAGATCACGAAGGTATATGACAGCATCAACCCGATGTGTCTTAGCGCCAGCAAGTAGCAGATCAGCAACGTACCGCAGGCCGCGAAGCCGGTGAGCAGATAGGGATTGACCGCGAAGCGGAGCAGTGCGCCGAGATCGCGCGTATCGGGGCTCGACTGCATGGCGAATCGGAACATCACGTTGGACGTGACATTTGAAAGGACCGCCGCGACGAGAAGAAGCCAAGCCATGTCCAGGGTTCCTCGTGCGCGCTCAGGCGGCTGCGCTCGCGTCAACCACCGGGCCCGGGGCGGCGCGCGCCGGGCCGCTGGTCGGGCCGGGGTCGAGCGCGGGCTCAGCCTCGCGGCCGGGCTGGCCGACGAGATGCGAAGCCGCCCGGGTCGCGAACGCAATCGTCTCGTCGACATTCAGGTTGGCGTTGATGATCTGGGACGAGTTCACGATGCTCAGCCCCGGCAGGCTGGTGTCCATCGGCGGCACGGAGCGCGAGTAGTTGAGCCGCTGCACGGCCATCACGTGGCGCGCCCGCGCCACCCGGGTCGCCACGATGTCGTCGCGCTTCAGATCCGGATACATCCGCAGCAGCATGGTGATCGCATTCGCCTCGATCGCCTCGTCCGGCTGCTCGAACAGCGGATCCTCGGCCGGGACATAGCGCGGCAGGTAGACCAGCGCGTGCCCGCCGAGTTCCTCGGCATCGACCACGGCGGTCATCTCGATCACGCCGGTGAACGGGATGGTCTCGTCCGCCACATAGGTCAGGTAGCGGCCGCGAAGCCCGCGTTTCAGAAGGACGGAGGTGCAGACCACGCCCTGGTAGCGCAGGCCGGTGAGCGCGTTCTTCTCCTCGCCGGTGAGTTCGGGGCAGATGCGGGCGGCGAGCGCGCCCGGCACGGTCACGACCACGCGGTCGAAGCGCTGCACCCCGGTCTGGGTCTCGACCGCAAAGCCGTCGCCGTGGCGGCGGATCGCGCTCACCGGCGCCCCGGCCGCACAGGCCACGCCACGCTCCCGCAAGGAGGCCGTGAGCCGTTCGACGATGCGGCCGTAGCCGCCCCTGACATAGCCGAACATCTCCGTCTTCATTCCGGCCCGACGGGCCGCGTAGAAGCGGTTGATGACCGACCAGATAAAGGATGCCGAGACGAGCTTGCTGTTGTCGCCGAGCTTGGCCCGCAGCAGCGGCCGCCAGATGACCTCGTAGGTGCGGCGTCCGGAGAGCCGTGTGAGCCAGGTCTCGACGGGGATCTTCTCGAGGCTGACGCCGTCCTTGAGCAGCGAGCCGTAGATGATGGTGGCTGCGAGCCGCGCCTTGCTGACCAGGCCGAGCGGCTTGAAGCGCAGGAAGTCGATCGCGTTGTTGAGAGGGTGGAAGGTCCCGCCCGAGTAGAAGTCCGTCTTCGTGGTCTTCCAGCGCAGCTGATCCTCCAGGCCGATATCGGCCAGGAGCCCGCGCAGGTGGCGGTCGGACAGCAGCGTCACATGGTAGAAGCGGTCCCAGGCCACGGGGCCCAGTCTCCAGGCGTCGGCCAGGCCGCCGAGCCGGGGTGAGGCCTCAAGCACGGTGACGGTCCGGCCCGGCCCGGCGAGCTTGTGGGCGAGGCTCAGGCCCAGCATCCCGCCGCCCACGATGCACCAACTCTCTCCGGTCATGGCCGCCTCGCCGCTGGTCAGAACAGATCGTCTCATTCGGCCACCGGCTTGCCCGGAACCCGCTCAGGATGCTGGCTCCACAGGGTGCGGGCGATCAGCCCGATATGGCTGCGGATGACCCGGAAGGTCTTCATCTTGGAGACGCCGAGGAGCCGGGTCGCCAGCACGGCCGGGAACTCGACGATGCGCGACCCTTGCATGTCGAGCTTCACGAAGATCTCCATGATCCCCATGAAGCCGCCGTCCTGGAGCTCGATGTTGCGTAGGGCGGAGCGCCGGTAGACCCGGAAGCAGGCCGTGTAGCTCGAGAACTTGTGGTGCAGAATGCGGCGATAGATCTTGCACAGATTGCGCGACAACATGAGCCGCCAACCCGGAACATTCATGACATCGCCCTCACGGTGGTAGGGCGAGGCCTGCACCATGTCGACATCGGGCGTGAGCAGCGGGATCATCCGGGTGAGGTCGTGCGGGTCGAAGCTGCAATCGCAGTCGATGCCGCAGACGATCTCGTCCCGGGCCTTGCGGATCCCCGTCATGGTGGCAGCCGCGATGCCGCGGTTGGCCGGATGCTGCACGAGCTGGCAATTGGGCCGGCTGCCGAAGAGCGAGTTCAGAACGGCCCAGGTCTGGTCCTGGCTGCCGTCGTCCACGAACACGTACGAGAAGCGGTAGACGCCGCGCGTCGAGGCTTCGAGCGAGGCCAGATTGCCGGCCAGATAGGGCAGCGTCTCCTCCTCGTTGTAGCACGGCACCACGATCGTGACGTCCCGGGCCGGCTCGGTGCGGAGCGCCGCGGTGCTCGCCTGTTGCGCCTCGGGACGGCGCTCCACGGCCTCGGCCGCGATTTCGAGATGGTCTGCGATGCTGGTGAAGCGGGCGGAGGCGAGATGGTGCTCCACGCGCTCCCGCATGGTCTCGAGGTTCCGGTACTGTCGGAGCCGCTGCAGGCCGGATACGGCCGAGACGCGGGGCTGTTCGGGATCGAGCTCCCAGACGTGGAAGTAGAAGTGCCAGGGCTCGTCGCTCGCCCGTAGGCGCCGGGCCACGGCCCGTTCGAACAAGCTCCGGGGGACCTGCCGCATGTAGTTGCCGCCGGTCACCGGGTAGGGAATTCCGAGGCAGGTGCCCGATGACAGCGGCACCTCGGTGATCGACCAGCCCTCGCCGGCGACCTGGTGGATGCGGCGCGCGTCCGGATGGCGGGCGTAACGCAGCCCGAACGGCCGCAGGCTCGAATCGAACAGAAACCCCTCTTCGGCCAGGATGCGGAGCGGCTCGCGCCCATCCCCGGGCAGGGAGCCCTCCGCGATGCGGTAGCCCCGGACGGCTTCACCCGTGGCGCGCTCGATCGCGTCGCGCGACCGCCGCAGGTCGGACCGGAACTCCTCGGCGGACATCTGATCGAAACGGCGGTGGTGATAGCCCTTGCTGGCGACGTCGTGCCCTCGGCGGGAGACCTCGGCCACCAGGTCGGGGCAGCGCTCAGCCACCCAGCCCGAGACGAAGAAGGTCGCCTTCGCCCCCGTGCGGTCGAGAAGGTTCAGAGCGGCAAGGGTCGTCCGCTCGATCCTGAGGTCGAACCGCGGCCAGAACCGCTCCGGGATGATGCGCCGCATGGGGGCGACCTGGAAGTAGTCCTCCAGGTTCACCGAGAGAATCTGGTAGCCAGACCGCATGACGGAGGTTCCCGTACTGGACAGAACTGGGACGCCGTGAACTTGGGACAGCGCCCCCTGGTCTTGAGCAAGTCACAGGCCATCCCTGGCCGTCTCAATCTGGGTCAGGCGTCGGCGAGGAGATCTTCTTGACGGAGCTCGCGCCGGCTCCCGCGTGGGCCTTCGGCCCGGATCACGGCCGCAGCCTCTTCAGCCTCGTCCCGGCAGCGAGCCTGACAGCGCCGCTGTCGAGGCGGACGAGCGGGGCGGCCGCGAGGCCCGGATCACCGAGCAGGTCGGCTAGGATGCGGCCGGTGGCGCGCCCGTCTCCGAACGGATTGGCGCCCTGGGCCATGGCCGCATAGGCGCCGGGATTGTCCAACAGCCCGGACACGGCCTGGACGATGGCGCCCGTTTCCGTCCCGACCAGCCGGGCGACACCGGCATCCACGGCCTCCATGCGCTCGCTCGTGTCGCGCATCACCAGCACGGGCTTGCGCAGCGCCGGCGCTTCTTCCTGGACGCCGCCCGAATCCGTGAGCACGATGCTGGCGCGTTGCAGCAGGTAGACGAAGCGCTGGTAACCTTGGGGCTCGATCAGGTGGACCCGCTCCACTCCCGAGAGCAGGCGCGCCACAGGCTCCCGCACGTTCGGGTTTAGATGCACCGGGTAGACGATCTCCACATCCGGGCGCGCCGCGAGGAGCCGCAGGGCTTCGCAGATCCGCACAAAGGCGTCGCCGAAGCTTTCGCGCCGGTGTCCGGTCACGAGAACCAGGCGCCGTCTCGGGTCCAGCCAGGCGAAATCGCGCTCGAGCCCGCTCCGCACCGGGCCGGGCCGGGACACCGCCTCGGCCACCCGCAGCAGGGCGTCGATGACGGTGTTGCCCGTGACCACGATGTGATTTGCAGGGTGGCCCTCGGCGAGGAGCGCGTCGCGGGCGCGCGTGGTCGGGGCGTAATGGCGGGTCGCCACGACCGCGGTCAGCCGGCGGTTCGCCTCCTCCGGCCAGGGGCTGCCGAGGTTGCCGGTCCGCAGGCCAGCCTCGATATGGCCGATCTTGGACCCCTGGAAGAAAGCGGTCAGGGCGGCCGCCGTGCTGGTGGCGGTGTCGCCCTGGACCAGGACGTGGTCCGGCTTGAACTCGGCCATCACGGGCACAAGGGCGCTCATCATGCGGCCGAACACGTCGGCCACCTGCTGGCCCGGCCGCATCACATCGAGGTCGTAATCGCCGACCAGCGAGAAGGCCTTGAGGACGTCGTCGAGCATCTCGCGATGCTGGCCGGTCAGGCAGATGCGGGACTCCACGCCCGGCAGTTCCCGCAGGCGCTCGACCACGGGCGCCATCTTGATCGCCTCGGGCCTGGTGCCGAAGACCGACAAAACTCGGACGGGTGCCGCTCGTTTCATGGTGCATTGCTCGCGTTCGTCTGCGCGCGAGCTGCGCAATGCGTGTGCCGCCGGAGGTTGTACTGTTCCGAGACAGCACGCGCCGGCTCTGTCCCGCCGGGGCGACGTCTTCCCTACGGGGCGCCCGGGAACGGGAGCCGCGGCGCCGAACGCGGGTAGGCCGTCCAGCACGGCGAGAGCTTCATCGCCACCCGGCCTGCGATCGCCGGGCTGTAGAGCCGCTGGACATCCCGGTCCATGGCCGTCAGCGGGCAGTGGGAAGCGAGGAGCAGGTCGGTCTCGGCGATGCTGGCCAGGGTCGCGGCGTCGGGCCGAGGGGTGGTGCGGTTCGGGTCGGCCCCGATGGCGACGAGCCGCGGCGCATCCCGGTCCAGGATGTAGGGGAACGGGTTGACGAAGCCGAGATTCAGCACCGACCGGAAGACGGTTCCGGTCTCCCGCTCGACACGCCGGACCGCCTCGGCTGCCTCGGCCGCCGCCCGGAGCCAGAGGATCTGAAATTTCGGGGAGGCGAAGGTCTCGACATCGTCCTTGCCGCCGCTCTCGAAGTAGAGCGTCTGGGCATCCAGGGTCGCGGCATCGACGCGTTGGCGCACGGTGGCGTTCTGAAGGGTGTCCGGCCTCTGCGTGACGCGTCCGAGGCCCTTCAGGATGGGTAGGTCAAGCCGCTGATATTGGGCGTGAGTGGCGATGTTCCGAGCCGTGCGGCCGAGGAGCGCCAGAGCCGGCGGCGCCGCGATGGCCGCGACCAGAACGGGGATGAGCACCTCCCTGCCCCGGGCCATGGAGCCCGCCAGCACCCGTAGCAGAACCGGCCAGAGGAGCAGGAAGGCGTGCCCGCCCGTGTTCTGGGTCTCGAACAGGAGGGCTGCGCCGGCAACCGCCGCCACCCAGGCCAGATCGCCGTCGAAGAGGCCCGAACGGCCGAGGAGGCGGCCGCTCCCGGCCGTTCCGGCCCGCCAGGGCGCCGCTCGCTTCTGCCAGCCGAGAGCGAGCAGAAGGAGAAACGTCGCGACCACCGCTTCCGCATGCAGCGAGCCGGCCCGCACGATCCGGGACAAAAGCGTGTCGCTGTTCATCCTCAGGAGGGTCAGGATATCGGTCAGGTAGGCCGACACCACCCCGGTCGCGAGGTCGAGTGCCGTCATCGCGCCGAGAAAGATGGCGGCCGAGCCCAAGGCGGCGCGCCACGAGACCCGGCCCGCCGCCAGGGCGTACAGGCATAGGCCGACGCCAAGGACGAAACCGGTGATCTTCAGCAGAAACAGGCCGATCAACAGCCAGGCGAGCCCGAATGCCAGCAGCCGCTGCTCGCGCACGAACAGGAGCATGGCCACGAGCACGTAGAGCAGGCCGGACGTATGCCGGTTATAGGCCCCGAAGCTGTCGAACCCCAGGTAGAACGTGAATTGCTCGACGTTCACCGGCAGAAGCTGAAAGATCAGAAAGGGAATGCACAGACCGAACGCGAGAGGCCTTGAGCGCCGGTCGACATGGATCAGCACGGCCGCCATGGCCGGAGCGCTCACCACGAGCATGCACCAGTTAACGCCGAGAAGCGGCTGCGCGCCGGGAAAGACCTTCATGGATGCGGCAAACAGCCAGTAGCTGATCGGCCCCACCGGTGCGAAGAAATCAACAGATGGCATCTGGCCGCGCAGCACGCGGTGTGCGCCGTCGACATAGACGTAGAGGTCCCAATAGAACGCCCCCGCCGGCAAATTCAGGGGAAGAGAAAGCAGAAGTCCACAGGCTCCGACCGCCGCCACGATGAGAAGCCAGGGCGCAAAGCCGCAGCCTCCACCCGCCGAGACGGCGCTCAAGGGAGCCGGGAACACCCGCGCACTGGACCCTGGCACACCGGCCATCGTCAGGCCGCCGCGCTGATCGGCTGTCGCAGGGGGCGGACCCCGTGCCCCTTCGTCGTCCGCCTCGGCCGCAGCCCCAGCCACACGGCCGCGAGCCCGCCCAGGGCAAGGCCGAGGAGGGCCGCAAACCCCAGGATCAGCGGCTCAGCCGGCCAGGACGGGCGCGTGGGCGGGAAAGCTTTCGAGATCAGGCTGACCGTCTCGGACGGGATGTTGATCTGTTCCCGGGCGCTCTTGGCCCGGCCGAGGAACTGCTCGTAGAGCGCGGCATTCGCATCCGCCTCGCGCAGCAGTTCCTGCAGCGTCACGCTGGCCCGGTTGGTGGTCGCGATGGCCTTTTCGAGCCCGGCGATGCGGGTCCGCAGCGACGATTCCTCGGAGGTCGATACGTCGTGTTCGTGCTTGATGCGGGCAATGACGCGCCGGATCTCGGCCTGGATGGACCGCTGCAGAGCCGCGCGGGACTCCCGCACCGCCACCAGCGCCGGATGGTTCTGCATCAGCGTCATGGAGAGCGATCCCTCCTCGACGGTGATGGCCGCGGCGCGCTCGCGCAGAGCGGTGAGAACCGCGGATTCGACGAGCCCGGAGGCGAGCGCCTGCTCGGCCGTCATCTTCTGCAGCCTGGCGGCCTCCTGCCAGCGCGAGCGCGCCGCGTTGGCGGCCGTCGAGACGCGCGCGAGCTGAAGGTTCAGGTCGCGCAGCTGCTGCTCGATCACGGTCAGCCGCTCGGTCGAGATGAGACCGTGCGCGTTGCGGTAGGTTTCGACCTTGTCCCGGCTCTCGGAAACCTTCTGGCGCAGTTCATCCAGCCGGGCGTCGAGCAGCCGGCTCGCGCCTTCCACCCGGGCGCGTGCCGAACGGTTCACCTCCTCGGTGTAGAGCGCCACCAGCCCGTTCGCGATCTCGGCCGCCCTGGCGGCGCTTTCCGAGCGAACGCTCACGGCGAACACGTAGGTGTTGCCCTTGCGCTTGATGTCGAGCCGCTGAAGCAGGTTGGCGAGCGCCCGCTCGTAGTCGCTGGTCCGGGCGATGCTGTCCGCCTGTGGGCCCCTGACGAGGAGCTTGAGGAGATCGATTGCCCTGTTGGCGAAGGCCGACCGGCTGGTGCCGACGAATTCCGGATCGGAGACCAGGTCGGTCTGCTCGATCAGGCCGCGCAGCACGTTCTGCGACAGCATGACCTGAACCTGGCTGTCGAGCAGAAAGGTGTCCGGACCGAGCGACGAGGTGCCGAGCCCGCTCTGCACGATCTCCTTGTCGACCATGTCGCGCTTGCGCGGATCGATGATGATCTCGGCGGTCGCGGTGTAGAGCGGCGGCGTCATCCAGATATAGGCGAGGGCGAGGAGCATCGCCGCGCCGAACACGGCGAGGATGGTCCCCTTCCGGGTCACGAGGGCAGTCCACAGGCTCTTGGCGTCGCCGGGGAAAGCGGAGGCGGCAGCCGCCCGGGGCGGGGGCCCATCCGACTGGTACAGCTCCGCCCCGAAAGCCGGTTGTTCGAGGTTACGCATGCCGACCTCTGTGTCGTTCCGAGACGAAACGGTGCTGTTCCAGCGCCTTCCGCCCCATCACGCCGGCTTTCGCGCAACTGCGGTGCCAATCGGCTCGGTGTCGTCAGGCACATCCGGCGTCATCCCGGGGGCCCACCGGCACGTGCGAAGACGACACGCGCAGGATTGAGCCATTTCGGATCAGCCAGAGGCGGCATGTCGATTGCTGACTGGTCCGCATCTTGGGCCCACGATCGAGCGTGAACCATGGCTTGCATCCTCATCACCGGTTCGGGCGGCCTGATCGGCTCGGAGGCGGCGCGGTTCTTTCATGACTTGGGGCTGGAGGTGCATGGCATCGACAACGACATGCGGCGCTACTTTTTCGGCCACGAGGCCTCGACGGCTTGGCGCGTGCAGCAGATCAGCGCAGGCCTCAAGAACTACCACCACCACCACATCGACATCCGCGATCGCGAGGCGGTCGCCGGGTTGGTGGCACAGCTCGGGCCGGACCTGAAATACGTGCTGCATGCCGCGGCGCAGCCGTCACACGATTGGGCTGCCACCGAGCCGCTGACGGATTTCGGCGTCAACGCGCTCGGGACCCTGATCCTGCTCGAAGCCGTGCGGATGCACGCGCCCGAGGCGGCCTTCGCCTTTCTGTCGACCAACAAGGTCTATGGCGACGCGCCGAACGAGCTGCCGCTGGTCGAGACCGCGACGCGCTGGGAGATCGCCCCGGACCACCCCTATGCGGCATGCGGCATCGACGAGAGCCTGCGCATCGATGCGTCGACGCACTCCGTCTTCGGCGCATCCAAGGTGGCGGCGGACGTCATGGTCCAGGAATACGGGCGGTATTTCGGCCTCAACACGGCCTGTTTCCGCGGTGGATGCCTCACCGGATCCGGACATTCCGGCTCGGAATTGCACGGCTTCCTGGCCTATCTGATGAAGTGCACTGTGATCGGGCGGCCCTATACGGTCTACGGCTACAAGGGCAAGCAGGTCCGGGACAACATCCACTCCTACGATCTTGTGAACGCGATCTGGCACTTCTTTCAGAAACCTCGGCGCGGCGCCGTCTACAACATCGGCGGCACGCGCTCCTCGAACTGCTCCATGCTGGAGGCCATCGGGCTGTGCGAACGCGTGTCGGGCCGCCGCCTCGCGTGGTCCTATTCGGACCAGAACCGGACGGGCGACCATATCTGGTGGATCAGCGACATGTCGCGCTTCCAGAGCGACTATCCAGATTACCGCCTCACCTACGACATCCCGTCCATCATCGAGGAGATGCACGAGAATAACCGCTTCCGGTTGCTCGAGGCGGTCTGATGATCGACCGGGGCAAGCGATCGGTCCTCGGCGTCGGCATCGACGTCGTGGATTACGAGGCGGCCGTCGCCAAAGTTCTGGCCGCCGCCCGCGAGCGCCGCTCCTTCACGGTCTCGGCGCTCGCCGTGCATGGCGTCATGACCGGCCTCGCCGACACCGCGCACCGCTACCGCCTCAACCGCCTCGATCTCGTGGTTCCGGACGGGCAGCCGGTGCGCTGGGCGCTCCGGCTCCTGCACGGAGAGAAACTCCGGGAGCGGGTCTACGGGCCGAAGCTGACGCTACTGGTCTGCGAGGCGGCGGCCGAAGCCGGGATCCCGGTCCACCTCTACGGGAGCACGCCCGAGACCCTCGGCAAGCTCGAGGCCAATCTCGCCCGCCTGTTCCCGACGCTCCGCATCTCGGGCTGCGCGCCGTCGCAGTTCGGGCGAGCCGCCGAGGCCGAGAACGAGGAGATCATGCGAAGCATCCGCGAGGCAGGCGCCGGCATCGTCCTGGTCGGCCTCGGCTGCCCGCGCCAGGAGGTGTTCCTGTTCGAGAATGCGCGCGCGCTGTCCTGCGCCGTGCTGGCGGTCGGCGCGGCCTTCGATTTCGTGGCCGGCACCGTTCCCCAGGCTCCGACCTGGATGGGCGACAGAGGACTCGAATGGCTCTTCCGGCTGCTGCACGAGCCGCGGCGGCTGTGGCGCCGCTATCTGCTCCTGAACCCGTTGTTCTGCTGGAACGTCGCCCGGCAATGGCTGGCGCCGGCCCGGTTCCGGCCTGACGAGGACCTGCCGCCCAACGCGAGCGAGCGCTACGTGTGATGAGCGCTGCTCCGGCCTGCTCCGTCGTGATCCCGTGGCACCGCGGTCTCGCGGATCTGCGCCGCGCGGTGGACAGCGTGCTGGCCCAGAGCCTGGCCGATTTCGAAATCGTGGTCGCCGCGAACGGCGTCTCCGATGAGAGCTGGGCCGCCGCCACGACCCTCGCCTCCGACCCTCGCTATCGGGCGATCCGCCTTCCCAGTGCCGACGTGGCGGCGGCCCGCAATGCCGGCCTCGACGAAGCCCGGGGCGAACTCGTCTTCTTCCTCGATGCGGACGATCGCTTCCACTCAGACAAGCTCGCGGCCTTTGTCGCCCTGCAGCGCCGGTCGGGCTTCGACGTCGCCTTTTCCCGTGGCATGCGCCAGCGCGGCGGCGACGTGCGCTGGCCGTTCCCGGCCGATCTCTGGGACGGCGGCGAGGACCTGTCGGAGTTCTTCTTCTGCCGCGGCAACACGCTGAGCGCCTCAGCCATCGTGATGAGCCGCCGCCATCGCGCGACGCTGCGCTTCCATTCCCCGCCCTACGAGGATCCGGGCCTCCTCCTCGAGGCGCGGGCGCGTGGTCTCCTGGTCGTGATGCTGCCCGAGGCGCTGTACGACTGGTCGGACGAGCGGGCTGAGGGCCGGCTGTCCCGGGCCGACAACCACGATGCCCGCCTGCGCTGGATCGAGGGGCCGCAGATCGGTGTCACCGCCCGGGCCAAGGCCGCGTTCCGGGCCCGCTGCGTCGGCCAGCACCTGTTTCCGCGCCGGGCCGGCGAATGCCTGGGCTATTTCGCCCAGGCGCTGCGGAGCCGAGCCGTGCCGCCCGGGGAACTGGCGCTGTTTCTCTTGCGCGGGCTGATCCCGGGACGGCTGAAGGACCGGGCCCTCGATGCCTATTTCCTGCTGAAGACCGCCGGCCAGAGCCAGCAGCCGGGGCGTGGGGGCTGAGATGCCGGCCAGTTCGTCCGCGCCGGCCGCCCTGGCGACGTCCCCGCCCCTGCCTGGGCTCGCCGGCGGCGGCTTCGGCCGCAGCCTGGTGCCGTCGCTGGTCGACCAGGGCCTGACCAGCCTGCAGTCGTTCAGCATGGCGGTCGCGCTGATCAAGCTGACCGGCCCGGCGGTGTTCGGGCAGTTCGTGTTCGTGTTCACGCTCGTGATGATCGTCGCGAGCTTCCAGAACGCGCTGACCGGGATCCCGCTTCTGGTGCATGTGGCGGCTTGGTCCGGAGAGGCCCGGCGCGCCGGGCTTGCGACCGTGCTGGCCGCCGACCGCCGCTGCCGGGCGGCCGCGGCATTGCTGGTCGCGGCGGCCGCGACGGCGGTCACGGCCGACCCGGTGGCGATCCTGGCGGCCGGCCTGTTCTGCCTCGCCCATCTCAGCCGCGAGACAGCCCGCAACATCCTCTTCGCGAGTGGAGCGGGCGATCGCGCGGCGGCCCTGAGCGCCGTCACGTTCGCGGTCTTCGCCCCGGTGTTTGCCGGCGGCATCTGGGCCGGCTTTCCGCTGGCCGCCCCGTTCGCCGCGGCGGCGGCCGGCATCTTCACGGCCCTCGCCGTCATCCGTGTCCCGGGCGCCGCGCGGCGCGACCGGGCCCCCGGGGTGCGGCAGCTCGCGGCCGCGTATCGACGCGCCTTTCCAGGCCTCGGCTGGCGGCTTGCCCAATCCGCCTCCAACGAGGCGCAGACGCGGTCCCATGTCTTCGCCCTGACGGCGTGGCGCGGCGTCGACCAGGTGGGTTTGCTGGAGGCGGGGCGCGTGCTCTGGGCGCCGCTCGTTGTGCTGTACCAGACCTGGCAGAAGGTCGCCCAGCCGAGACTCGCCGCCCTCGTTGCGAGAGGCGAGACCCGCGCCGCGCTGCATCTGACGCTCGGCAGCGTCGGCGCGCTCGGAGTCGCGGCGGCTCTCTATGCGGCCGCGCTCCTGAGCCTGTGGGCACCGCTCAGCACCGCCCTGTTCTCGTCCTTCGCCGACATCCGGCCCTTCGCGGTCGGCTGGCTGGTCTACACGGTCCTTCTCCTCGCGAACTGGATGCTGATCGCCCTTCTCAACGCCCAGCGTCGCTTCCGGACGGTGGCGCTGGCCGGCGGGGTGAGCGCCGGGCTGACCGCGCTCGGCCTCGTCGCCCTCGTGCTGCCCGTTCCCCTCGGGACGGCCCTTGGCGTGCTGATCGCAGTCCAGGCCGTGATGCTGCTGGGCTTCTGCGCCATTCTGGTGCGGGCTCCCGGGGCCAAGGAGGCGCAGCCGTGACGGCAAGCGCCGACATCGCGGCCACGCCGGCAGGGCGTCTTGCCGCCGGTGACACCTGGGCCCGGCTCGCCCGCGCCTGCACCGCCGTCGCGACCCACCTGCCGGCCGCCGTGATGGCCTACGCCCTCATTGTCTGGCCGCTGTTGTTCGGGGATTCGGAGGTGTCTCTGTCGGAGGCGGCGCTCGGCTGGCTGGCCCAGCCGCCCCCCAAGGACGAGTCGGTGCTGAAGCTCGTCGCGTACCCGACCTTCTTCGGCCTCGCCGCAATCTGCTTCCTGGCCACGGCGGCCTACCGCAACGTGCCCTGGTCAGCCCCCGCCTTCTGGGTTCTCGCCCTGTTCGTCGGCTTCGCCGCCCTGTCGGGAGCCTGGAGCGAGTTCCCCTCGCTGACGCTGAGCCGGGCCGTCCTGTGCGGCGCGATCGCCGCGACCCTCCTCTGCGCGATGTTCGGCGCACGCGACTACACCACGGTCGCCGCAGGTCTGTTCTGGACCTTTTTCGCCGTCACCGCTCTCAACATCGCTGCCGTGTTCGTGAGGCCCCCGAGCGAGATCGGCTATACGGGCATCTATCCGCACAAGAACGTGTTCGGCTACGTGTCGGCGCTGATCCTGTACTTTGGCCTGCACGGCGTCGTCTTCGGGGAGCGGCGTCACCGCCTCGCCGCCATCCCGATGCTGCTCTGCGCACCGGTCTTTCTGGCGGCCGCAGAATCCAAGACGTCGGCCGGCCTCGCCGGGCTTGCCCCGGTCGCGGGGCTGGTTCTGTGCGGCCTGCGACGCAGGATGGGCCTGTCCCCGCTCGTGGTCTTCGTGCTGGCGGCGGTCGGGCTGGTGCTGATCTTCTGGCTCGGCCGGGATGCCGGGGTTTGGGATTTCGCCTCCCTCAACCAGCGCCTACTCGGAAGCGCCACGCTGACGGGCCGCACGGAAATCTGGGACGTTGCGGCCCTCCTGTCCGGGCAGCGGCCCTGGCTCGGCTGGGGCTACGAAGCGGTCTGGAACCTCGGCGCGGACGGCGTCGTGACCCGCAACGCGGTGGGCTTCGTGCGGGTCATGCCGACCGCCCATAACGGCTATGTCGACGCTCTCGTTCAGCTCGGCGCCGTCGGGCTCGCCATCTACCTGGCCTTTGTGGCGTTCGCGCTCCTGGAACTCGGGCGGCTGATCGACGTCAACGCGCGGCTGGGCTGGTTCACGGCCACGCTCTTCACCTTCGTTCTTTTGCACAACCTCCTGGAATCCGACCTCCTGGTCTCGTCGAACCAGCTTTCCATGCTGTTTCTGATCTACTTGTTTGCGGCGATTAGGGCACGGCACGAGAGCGCGAGACCGGGCGGCGCCCTGCCAGCCGCCGCCTAGGAGCCGCCCTCAGCCGCCGCCCTGGACCGGCGGCCGGATGTCCACCGGCGCGGGCGCGCGGCGGTCGAGTTCCTGCTGCCGCCGCCGCTCAAGGTCCCGACGCTCAAGCTCGTGCCGGCGCTCCGCCTCCTGGCGCTCGCGCTCGGCTTCCTGGCGGACCCGCTCCTCCGCCTCCTGCCGCAGCCGCGCCTGTCGGGCCGTTTCTTCTGCGGCGAGGCGCCGCTGACGGTCCATCTCCTGGCGAGCCTGGTGGCGCTGCCGCTCGGCCGCGTCGCGTTCGAAGGTCTCGACCCGGTCGAGCTCGCGCGACAACACCACGGCCGCGAGCCCGTTCACGAGGGGCGCAGGGTCGATGATCCGCACGGGCCGCGCGAAGGGTCCGGACCAGCCCAGCCCGATCATGGGCGCCTCGCCGATCCAGGCGCGGGGCAGCGCGGCGGTTTCCAGCAGGCCGCGCGCCTCGAGGGTCCGGGTGCGGAGGTCGAGCACGGCCGATCCCTGCCAGGAGCCCGCCTGACCCCTGAGCCGCAGCGGCGTGATCCGGACCGCCCCCGCCACCAGCGAAACGCTGGCCCGTGCGCCGTCGGGTGCAAACGGTCCTCGGCCCAGTTCCTCCGCCAGCAGCGCCTGCCAGCGCGCCGAGGCCAGCGGATCGTCGGTCGCCAGCACGCGGGTGGCGACGCGCCCGATCGCGACCGGATCGGCCCCCGCCACGGCAAAGCCGTCGAGCCCGATCTCGCCCGCCCCGCCGAGAGCGCCGACCAGCCCGGCCGCGCTCTCCCCAGAGGCGCCGAACCGGAGCGAGCCGGAGAGGCGCCCCGGTCCGAAGGGCAGCCCGATGAGACCCGACAGGGCGACGTCTTCCGCGGCCACTTCGCCGGTGAGGGCCGCGAGGCCGCCCTGCCGGCCGAGCGTGAAGCCGCCCCGCAGCCGGCCCTCGCCGAACGCCACCTCGAGGCCGGACAGGGCGAACCCGTCCGGCCGGGTGGCGAGCCCGAACCGGGCGTCGCGGCCCTTGAGCCCGCCCGGCCCTTCCAGCAGCGCCGCCTCGACCGACACGGAGCCCGCCACCGGAAGCTGCACCGGCGAGCCGAAGCGGGCGCTTGACCATTCCGCGCCGGCCCCGGGCGGCGGCAGGTTCAGGGCGAGGGCGGAGGCGAGCCAGGGCAAGGAGACCCGCTCCAGCTTCACACGCCCCTCGATCTCCCCGACCGAGCGCCCGGACAGGTCGGCCTCGACCTCCTGGTCCGCGATCCGGCCGGACAGCCGTACGGCGAGCCGATCCGCCGAGGCCGCGCTGGCCCGAAGCCTCAGAGGCACAGGTCCCGGAGCCGCGATGCCCAAGGCCGCGAGCAGCCGCGAGGCGTCGTCGGCGCGAAGATCGGCCGCGCCGCTTTCCACACGGTCGTCGGCCGCGCCGAGCCGAAGCGGCTCGACGGTTTCGGCCCGCATTCCGCCGAGTTCGCCACGCGCCTCGAGCCGAAGGCGGCCGTCCTCGCTACGCCGGCCGGACAGGTCGAGTTCGGCCGGGGCAGCCGCCCCGCGCGGCTCGGCGCCCCCGAGCCAGAGTGTGTCGCGGCCCGTCGAGAGCCGGGCCGTGAACTCCCGCACCAGCCCTCCGGAGGACAGGGTTTCGGCCCGAACCGGACCGCCGGCGAGTTCGCCCTCGATCCGGGTGCGGAGTGTTGGCTCTGCCGTGCCGCCGACCCGCTCCGCCGTGACGCCCAGGTCCAGTGGCTGCTGCCGCACGACGTCCGGCAGAAGGCGGGCGAGGCCACCCAGCCAGGCGCGGCCGAACAGCTCCACCAGGGGCGCGGCCTGCCGGGCCGTGAGCCGGCCCTCGATGCGGCCGCCGCCGTCGGGCGCGATGCGGCCCGACAGGCTGGCCTGCGAACCGGCGAGGCCGCTCACCTCGAGCCCCTCGACCACCACGGCCGGCCCGTCCGTCATGAGCCGACCGGCGATGCGGCCGCCGCGTTCCGAGCGATAGGCGACGTCACGGGCGTCGAGAGTGAGGCCGAGATCGAGATCGCGTGCCGCCGCCATCACGGCCCCGCCGTCCGGCAGCCGCGCGACGTCCAGCCCCGACAATGCGAGCTGGCCGTCGAGGCGGGCCCGGGCACCGCGTTCGGCCCGGGTGTACCGGACGGTGCCGGTCGCGGCAGCGTCGCCGAGGGCGGCCCTGAGGTTGCGGAGGGACAGGACGGGGTCGCTCAACGTCAGGTCGAAGGAGAGCCGGAACGGGGGTCCGTCGAGCAGGCCGGACGCGGCCGCGAACCCCGGCGGCCCAGGCAGGCTCCTGACGAACCGGCCGAACCGGTCGCTGTCCTGAGCCTGCAGGTCGAGCCGGCCGCTTCCGCCCGCAGCGTCGCCGGCATCCACGAACTCACCCTCGAAGCGCAGCGCGGAGCGCCCCGGTCCGGCGAGTTCGAGCCCGTCGATCCGGATCCGGTCCGCCTCGAGCCCAGCCCGGAGGGCGAGGTTCTGGATCTCCTCGTCGCCCCCGACCGCCAGGCTGTCGAGGCGGAGCGAGAGCTCGGCGGGCAGCCCAGCGAGCGCCTGCCGCAGCGCCGCCAGGCCGGCCGGGAGATCCGCCCCGTACGCGGCCGCAAAGGCCGCGGCGTCGGCCCGGCGCCCCGCCAACGTCAGGACGAGGCGCGGATCGTCGACCTGGTAGCTGCCGGATCCGGCGAGCCGCACAGCCCCGGTGCCTTCCCCGATCTCGACCGAGACGCCATCGAGCTCGACGCTGCGGCCGGCCGCCTTCAGGGACGCCTGGGCCTGGAAGCCGAGCCGGCTTTCCCCCGGAGCCGGCGCTGCCGGCGGGGACGCGACCAGCCGGCCGGTCCCCGCGAAACGGGGGATCAGCGCAGCCGCCTCCCCGTTTCCCGCGGCGAAGTCGAGCCGCCCGTCGAGGTCGAAACGCGGCCCTGCCGTGCCGCCGCCCCCCCGGAGCTTCAGCGAGGCGGACAGATCGGGCGCGAACTCGCCGAGCGAGAGCTCGAACGGCAGCGTCCCGGCCCGGCCGTCCAGCCGCCAGGGGCCGGCAAAGGAGGGAGCCTGCACGCGCACGTTCTCGGCATAGGCCTGGTCCGTGCGACCCGTCGCCGGATCGGTGGTGGTGAGCAGGAACTGCTGGACTTCGAGGTCCTCGAAGGCCCAGGCGCGCCGCTGCTCGACCCCGGCAAAGAGCCGGCGCGGCACGCGCCATTCGCCCCCCGCGCCGGTCGGAAGCTTGAACTCGGCGCGGCCGATGCGGGTATCCAGGAAGCGCACCTCGCCGCCCAGCAGCGGCGTGAGGGCGATCTCGGCTCGCACATACCGCGCGTCCAGCGAGGCCTCGGCCGGGTCGTCCGAGCCGATCCGCAGCCGCTGCATGCGGATGCGCGGCGAGGGCAGCAGCCTGATGTCGAGCGGCCCGGCGGTGCGCACCTCTTGGCCGAGCGCCCGGGCGATGGCGGCCTCGACGAGCCCGCGATGGGCCGGCCAGTCGATGAATGGAGGAACCGCGAGAAGCGCGGCCAGAACCAGGATGAGGAGGCCCGCGACAGCGGTCAGAAGGTCGCGCAAGGGGCGGCTCTCGGCTCCCGGTCAGTGTCGCCGGTCAGGCGGCCACGATCTTGCCGGGGTTCATGATGTTGTTGGGATCGATGGCGCTCTTGAGCATCCGCATCAGGGCCAGCGCCGGCTCGCCGTGCTCAGCCGCCAGGTACTTCATCTTGCCCTGGCCGACGCCGTGTTCGCCCGTGCAGGTCCCGTCCATCCGCATGGCGCGTTCCACCAGGCGGTGCATGAAGCCCTCCGCACGCTCGACCTCGGCCGGATCCTCCATGGCGACCAGCGGCATGACATGGAAATTGCCGTCCCCGACATGGCCCGCGATGGGCGCGACGAGGCCCGTTGCCTCGATGTCCGCCTTGGTTTCCGCGAGGCATTCGGCCAGGCGCGAGATCGGCACGCACACGTCGCTCGCCACCCCACGGCTGCCCGGCCGCAGTCCAAGCGAGGCCCAATAGGCATCGTGGCGGGCCTGCCACAGGCGGCTCCGGTCCTCGGCCCGGGTGGTCCAGTCGAAGCCGCTGCCGCCGTATTCGGCCGCGATGTCGCCGAAGCGCTCGGCCTGTTCGCGCACGCCGGCATCGGTGCCGTGGAACTCGAACAGGAGCAGCGGCGTCTCGGGCAGGGTCAGCTTGGAATAGGCGTTGCACGCCCGAATCTGCACCTCGTCCAGGAACTCGATCCGGGCCACCGGCAGCCCGGACTGGATGGTCGCGATGACGGCATCGCAGGCGTTCTTGACGCTGGGGAACGAGCAGATCCCGGCCGAGATCGCCTCCGGAATGCCGTGCAGCTTCAGCGTGATCTCGGTCACGATGCCGAGGGTGCCCTCGGAGCCGACGAAGAGCCGTGTCAGGTCGTAGCCGGCCGAGCTCTTGCGGGCCCGGGTGCCCGTGCGGACGATCTCACCCGACGGCGTCACAACCGTCAGGGCGAGCACGTTGTCCTTCATGGTGCCGTACCGGACGGCATTCGTGCCGCTGGCCCGGGTCGCCGTCATGCCGCCAATGGAGGCGTCCGCACCGGGGTCGATCGGGAAGAACAGGCCGGTGTCGCGCAGGTGCTCGTTGAGCTCCTTGCGGGTCACGCCGGGCTCGACCACGCAATCGAGGTCCTCCGGGTGGATCGCCACGATGCGCTTCATCAGGCTCGTGTCGACGGAGACCCCGCCCAGCGGTGCGTTGAGGTGGCCTTCGAGCGAGGTCCCGGTTCCGAACGGAATGACCGGCACGCGCTCGGCCGCGCAGAGCCGCACGATCTCGGCCACTTCCGCCGTGGTTTCAGGCAAGACCACGAGGTCCGGGGGCTGATTGGGGATCCAGGTCGTTGTGTGGCCGTGCTGCTCGCGCACAGCCAGGCTTG
The DNA here is from genome assembly GCF_028290205.1 of Enterovirga sp. Classification (GTDB taxonomy): domain Bacteria; phylum Pseudomonadota; class Alphaproteobacteria; order Rhizobiales; family Beijerinckiaceae; genus Enterovirga. Next base: position 30,061 of record NZ_JAQGKF010000167.1, read on the forward strand.
AGATCACGCGGTTGCCGAAACGCCGCGTCAGCGCCAGCGAGAGCCGCTCAATCGTCGCGGCATCCGGGCGCCCGGGCGCTGGCGAGCTCTTGGCGTGGATGACGGTCATCGGGCGGCCCGCATGAGACGTGATTGAGCTTGGGTTCTAGCATCGGGCAGAGTAGCAGACGTGGCCAGAGGGCAACACTGTCCCGCTGCGTCGCGGCGTGCGGGCCGGCAGGCCAGGGAGGCGCTTATGAAGGAAGACGCGGGGCCGCCGATTCTCGTCTTCACGCCGTTCGTCTCGTCAACGATGCGCGTCGAGTCTGCCTGGATCGACTACAACGGCCACATGAACATGGCCTATTACCTGGTCCTGTTCGACCGGGCGGTGGACGAGGCGCTGGCGCTGGTCGGCCTTGGCGAGCGCTATGTCGCCGAGCGCGGCTGTTCCTACTTCACGGCCGAGATCCACACCGTCTACCTGCGGGAACTCGCGGTGGACGAGGAGGTCCGGGTGACGCTGCAGCTGGTGGATCACGACGAGAAGCGCATCCACGCCTACCTGGAAATCCGGCACCATCGCGACGGCTGGATCGCGGCAAGCTGCGAGAAGATGTTTCTCCATGTCGCCATGGAGGAACGGAAGGTGACGGCCTTCCCGGACGACATCCTTCTCAACCTTGCGGCCATGAAGGCGGCCCATGCTGGCCTGCCACGCCCGGACCGGCTCGGCCGCTCGATCGGCATCAAGCCCCGGCGCAAGGGGGCCGGGCGTGCCGCCCCGGCAACGAGCCGCACCCGGCACTAGGAGCGGCCGCCCACGCCGGAGCGGCAGCGCCCGCCTACAGACAGACCCGCCTGATCAGCTCGCCGTAGATCTCCTTGGCGGCCTGGATTTCCGCCACCGCACACTGCTCGTCCGTCTTGTGGCACTGGGCCGAAGCTCCGGGCCCGATCACCACGGTTGGGACGTCGCCGAAGCCTGGAACCAGTGCCGAGGCATCGGTGAAATAGGCGGCGCCGAGAAGCGCCGGGGGGCGGCCGAGCCGGCCCGTGAGAAGGTCGAGCAACGGCCGGATCGCGGGCGAATCCGGCGGGGTGGCGAAGCCGCCGAAATCCGTGAGGATCTCGATCTCGGCCTCGTCGCCGAGCAGCGCCCGCAGCTCGCGCAGGCGGCTCGGGTGGTCGTCCTCCGGCAGGGTGCGGAAATCGACGGTGAAGCGCGCGAGGTCCGGCACCGCATTGGCGGCGTGCCCGCCCGTCACGGTCGTCACCGCGGCCGTGGCCCGCCCGAGAAGCGGATGGCTGGCCTCGAAGCGGAGCTTCTGCACCCGGCCGATCCAGTCCACGGCCTTGCTGATGGCGTTCTCGCCCTCTTCCGGCATCGCCGAATGGGCCGTGCGCCCTCGCGCCGTGACGGCCACCCGGAGAGAACCCTTATGCGCCAGCACCGGCTGGTTCGAGGTCGGCTCGGCCACCACCAGCAAGGCGGCTGGGCCGAGAACGCCGCGGCGGGCCAGGTCGAAGGCCCCCTGACAGCCTGTTTCCTCCCCGGAGGTGATCACGAAGGTCAGCCCGCGGCGAAGCGGTGCCCGCCCGGCCAGGTCCGCAGCCGCGGTGAGAAAGGCCGCGATGCCGGATTTCATGTCGCAGCTTCCACGGCCATGCAGCATGCCGTCGGCGATCACGCCGTCGAAGGGCCCGTAACGCCACGGCGCCGTGCCGGCCGGCACCACGTCGACATGCCCCGTGAAGCAGAGCGGCTTCTGGTCGGTGGTTCCCCTCAATCGCGCCACGAGTGACGGCCGCCCGGGCGCGAATTCATACCTCTCCACGACGCATCCGAACTCGGCGAGAACCTGTGCCACCGCGTCTGCGCAGGGTGCTTCATCGCCGGGCGGATTGACCGACGGGATGCGCACCAGACGCTGGGCGAGGGCAACGGGGTCTGCGGAGAGGGTCATCGGCCCAGCCTATGCCGGTCCACATCTCACGCCAACGCCGCCGCCCCATGCGGGGCTCCTCCGTCCCCGGCCTCAGCGACCGAGACCGGGCGCGACGCCGTAGGAGGGAAACAGCGGGGGCGCGGGCGGGCGCGAGAGCTGGTTGCGGAGCGCGTTGACCTCGAACTGGTTCTGCTGGGCGGCCGCCCGGTTCTGCTGGTCGGCGGTGATCGCGCGATTGATCGCGTTCACCTGCGATTCCGCCCTGTTGGCGGGCGGGACCGCGAGGCCCTGCGCGGCGGCCGGGAGGGCGGCCACGAGGCCGGCGGCGGCCATACACGCTCTCAGCACCGCACGCATCGCTCTTCTCCCAGGGCCAAGCCTGCATGATATGGGGTGACAACCCGTGAACCGCAGCCTGGTTCGGGGCCCGATCCGCGCCCACCGCCCACGCCGAGGGCGAGGGACGTGGCTCCCGGTCGCCTCGACGGGGGGCGGGTTATGATCCAGGAAGCCTCATGAATCGCGCGCGAGCCCTCCCGCTGTCGCCGGCAGCCGAAGCGGACGAGCCGCCGGCCGGACGGGCCCTCTCCATTTCGGAGCGGGCGCGTGCCGCCGCGGCGCCGCAGGCGGCCGATTACTTGGCCGGGCTCAATCCCGAACAGCGCCAGGCCGTGGAGGCCACGGACGGGCCGGTCCTGGTTCTGGCCGGGGCCGGAACCGGCAAGACTCGCGTGCTGACGACCCGCATCGCCCACCTGATCGCGACCGGAAAGGCGTGGCCCTCCGGCATCCTGGCCGTCACCTTCACGAACAAGGCGGCCCGCGAGATGAAGGAGCGGGTGTCGCACCTCGTCGGCGCGGCCGGCGAGGGCATGCCCTGGCTCGGCACCTTCCACGCCATCGGCACCAAGGTGCTGCGCCGCCATGCGGAACTGGTCGGCCTCAGATCCGACTTCACCATCCTGGGCACGGACGACCAGCTCCGGCTGCTGAAACAGGTGATCTCGGCCGACGGGATCGACGAGAAGCGCTGGCCGGCCCGGGGCCTCGCCTCCTTCATCGACGGCTGGAAGAACCGCGGCCTGCAGCCAGCCGAAGTGCCGGCCGGCGAGGCGGCGGCCTTCGCCAACGGCCGCGGCCAAGCGCTCTATGCCGCCTACCAGGCTCGGCTGAAGACCCTGAACGCCGTCGATTTCGGCGACCTCCTGCTCGAGTGCCTGCGGCTCTGGCGCGACAATGCGGACGTGCTCGCGCTCTATCACGAGCGCTTCCGCTACATGCTGGTCGACGAGTACCAGGACACCAACGTCGCCCAGTATCTCTGGCTCCGGCTGCTGGCGCAGGCCCGCAAGAACCTCTGCTGCGTCGGCGACGACGACCAATCGATCTATGGCTGGCGCGGGGCCGAGGTCGACAACATCCTGCGCTTCGAGCACGATTTCCCGGGCGCGACGGTGATCCGGCTCGAGCGCAATTACCGCTCCACCGGCCACATCCTGGGAGCGGCCTCCGGCATCATCGCCAACAACCGCGACCGCCTCGGCAAGACGCTGCGGACGGAGGACGAGGCCGGCGAAAAGGTCGTCGTGTCAGGCGCCTGGGATTCCGAGGAGGAGGCGCGCCAGATCGGCGCGGAGATCGAAGCCATGCACAGCCGCAAGGAGCGGCTGTCCGACGTCGCGGTCCTGGTCCGCATCTCGGCGCAGATGCGCGAGATCGAGGACCGCTTCGTCACACTGGGCCTGCCCTACCGGGTGATCGGCGGCCCGCGCTTCTATGAGCGGGCCGAGATCCGGGACGCCCTCGCCTATCTGCGGGTGACCGCTCAGCCGGCCGACGATCTGGCTTTCGAGCGCATCCTGAACGTGCCCAAGCGAGGGCTCGGCGACGCCACGCTCAACGTCCTGCACGCCCATGCCCGGAGCGCCCGCGTGCCGCTGGTCCAGGCGGCCCGCTACCTTGTCGAAACCGACGAGCTGAAACCCGCTCCGCGCCGCTCGCTCCGTGACCTCCTGGCCTCCTTCGACCGCTGGCGCGCGGTGTCCGAGCGCAGCCCGCATCACGAGCTGGCCCAGACCGTCCTGGAGGAATCCGGCTACACGGACATGTGGGCCAAGGACAAATCCGCCGATGCGGCCGGCCGGCTCGAGAACCTCAAGGAGTTGGTCCGCTCCATGGAGGAATTTCCCGACCTGGCGGGCTTCCTGGAGCACATCGCGCTGGTGATGGATGCCAACGAGGGCGAGGGCCAGGACCGCGTGTCCGTGATGACGCTGCACGCCGCCAAGGGGCTGGAATTCGGCACCGTGTTCCTGCCCGGCTGGGAAGAGGGCCTGTTTCCGTCGCAGCGCGCGCTGGACGAGAACGGACGGGCCGGGCTCGAGGAGGAGCGCCGCCTCGCCCATGTCGGCCTGACCCGGGCCCGCCGCCGCGCCCTCGTCTCCTTTGCGGCGAACCGGCGCATCCACGGGATGTGGAACTCGACCCTGCCGTCGCGCTTCGTGGACGAATTGCCAGAGGAGCATGTCGAGGTGCGCGAGGCGCCGGCGGCCTATTCCGGCCGCACGGCGTCGCGCTTCGAGGGGATGACGCCGTTCGGCTCGAGCTACAGCACGCCCGGCTGGCAGCGCGCCCAGACCCGGGCCGCCGAGCAGGCCGCTGACCCGGAGGACTGGCGCGGCGGTTTCGCGGAGCCGGGTTCCCCGTTCGGCCAGCGCGGCGGCTTCCCGCCCCGCCGCAACCAGCCCGGACGGCGGGCCGGCCCGCAGCTGATCGAGGGCGAGATCCTGGCCCGCTCCACCGCCGCCGCCTCCGCGCACGAGCTCGGTGCCCGGGTGCTGCATCTAAAGTTCGGCCCCGGCACGGTCGCCGCCGTGGACGGCAACAAGCTCACGGTCGATTTCGACAAGGCCGGCCGCAAGACAGTGCTGGACAGCTTCGTGGAGAGCGCCGGCTAGCGGCCGACACCGGCTGTCGGCTGCCGCTCAGCCCCCACGCCGCGCCCCGGCCCGCGCGGCCAGCGCGGCCTCGTAGAGCGAGCGGGCATCCTCCCTGAAGGCGGCCCGCGAGGTGTCGCGGGTGTAGAACATGTGCCCGCCGGGATAGGTGGCCAGGCTGCTGCGCGAGGCCGCGAAGGCGGGCAGCTGCCGCAGGATCAGCTCGCTGCCGAAATAGGGCGTGACGAGGTCGGTCAGCCCGTGCGCGACCAGCACGCGCATGTTGCCGTCCAGCGCCAGCGCGCCCCGCAGCTCGGAGAAGGATTCGGCCGGCCGCCGGCCGCGCCCGAACCGCCACTGCCCGTTCACCGATCCGTTCAGGAGTTCGTAGCGAGCGTTCGGCACGGGCCAGCGGAGGCGGCGCGAGGAGTGGTCCACCGCCGCGCTACTCAAGACCGCCCTCAGCGGGGCGAGCCCCGCATCCTCGGCCTGGCTCGTGGCCGCGCTCGGATCGGGGTCGAAGGTCGAGACCCCGGCATCGTAGGCGGAGGCGACGCGGCCCTCGGGCCGGCCCAGCTCGCGCTGCACGCTCGCCAGGTCGAGCCGGCCACCCCGGCTGCTGACCAGCGCCGGATCGAGGCCGGTGAGGCCCGCAACGCGAGCCACCATGCGGTCCCGGGCGACCGCATCGCCCGGACCGCGCAGGAGGTCGAGCAGATACTCGCCCGAGGCGTAGCTCTCCGCCTCGGCGAGGTCAGCGCGGGCGAGCGGTCCCCGGCGCTCACGCGCGGCGGCCACCAGCGAGGGCAACCGGGTCACGAATTCCATCGGCTTCCAACGCGGCTCGGAGAGCCAGCCGAAATCGAACACGGGCGAGACCAGAACCAGGCCCGAGAGCCCGATCCCCGTATCCTCCTGCAGCTTTTGCGCCAGGAGGGGGCCCCGGAACCCGCCATAGCTTTCGCCGAGAAAGAACTTGGGCGAGCCGAGCCGCTCGTTCTCGCGCAGCCACCGCGCCACCACGGCGGCCAATGCCGAGATGTCGCCCTCCACCGAGAAGTAGCGGTCGCGCGTCTGCTCGTCCGGGCCGTTCGCCCGGCTGTAACCGGTGCCGACTGGATCGATGAAGACGAGGTCGGTGAAATCGAGCCAGGTCTCCGCATTGGGCACCAGGGCGGGCGGCGCGGACGGGCTGATCGAGGCCCCGTCCACGGGCAGCCGCCAGGGCCCGGCCACCAGGAGGTGCAGGTAGGCCGAGGAGGCGCCCGGCCCGCCATTCACCGCGAAGGTGACCGGGCGCGTCGCCGGATCGGCGCCGGCCAGCCGGTAGCTCGTCACCGCCACCTCCGCCTGCACGGCACCGGCCTGATCGGTCAGCGGCAGGCTGCCGGCTACGGCCACGAAGTCCAGGCTGCGGCCCGGCAGGTCGAGGCGGTGCTTGGTTGTCGAATCGGCTGGGAGCCGCCGACCTTCGGGCGCCGCGACCCGCTGTTGCGCGGGCGCCGGCTGGGCCTGAGCGGGGCCTGCGGCGAGGAGCCCGCAGAGCAGAAGGCCGAACCATCGGGCGGATGCGTGCAAGCTCATCCGGCCAGGATAGGCGAGACAGGCCGGAGACGCGACGCGGCGTTACGCCCGGTTCCGCCAGCGTCCGCCGTCGTCCTGGGCCCAGTAGGTGACGGGATGACCGGCCGCCTTGCAGCGCCGCCAATCGGCGCGGGCGGCTGCCACCGCCTCCTCGTCGCGCCCGTCCAGCAAGAGCGCCACGCGCTCAAACCCGGCCACGTCGGCCGGCCAGGCCGCGCCTTCCAGCAGAAACAGGATCGCGGCCCCGTTCGGGTTGCCGTCCGACACCGTCAAGAGAACCGGCTGGTCGGCCTCGTCCCCGGCGCCCTCGGCTCCATGCGGCAGAAAGCTGTCCTCCGGATGGCTCCACAGCCGGTCGTCCAGGGCGGCGAGCCGCTCCGGGCTGGCCAGCTTCACGAGTGCGCGCCAGCCCCGCTCGCGCGAGCGGGCCAGCAGGGTCGGCAGAACCTCCTCCAGCTCTTGCCGCTGAAGATGGTAGAAGTGGATCTCGGTCACCCGATCCCCGTACTCCGCTGCTCGGCCCGAGGCCCGTCGCCATAGACTTGGCGCGCCAGAAGGTGGCCGGCCGCGATCGGCAGGAAGACGAGAAGGATCATCAGCCACAGCACGGCGGCCGTCGAGCCGCCGCGCCGGACGCGGTCGCGTGGATTGGGTAACATGGCTCACCTCCTGACGACCGGGCCGTCCAGGCCGGTCGGGGTGAGCCGATCAGGTGATCAGCAGCAGCCCGGGGCGGCCTCGGATGACACGGTCCGTCGACTGTGACTGTCGCTGGGCATGGGGTTGGCGGCTTTCGTGGAGGCCCCAGCGCCGGGCGCGGGGGATGGACGGGAAATGCGCGCGCGAGGCGGCGAGGTCAAGCCCGCCGCGTCACCCTTCGTAATGGTCGCGGATCAGCTGATCGAGCAGGCGCACGCCCCAGCCGGAACTCCAGCTCGTGTTGAGCTCGGTCTTGGGTGCGTTCATGCCGGTGCCGGCGATGTCGAGATGCGCCCAGGGCAGGTCGTCGCGGACGAATCGCTGCAGGAACTGCGCTGCCGTGATCGAGCCCCCGTGCCGTCCGCCGGTGTTCTTCATGTCAGCGAACTTGGAATCGATCAGCTTGTCGTATTCGGGGGCGAGCGGGAGGCGCCAGACCTTCTCGCCCGACACCCGGCCGGCCGAAATCAGCCTGTCCGCCAGCTCGTCGGAATTCGAAAACAGGCCCGCATGTTCCTGGCCGAGAGCCACGAGCACCGCCCCTGTCAGGGTCGCGAGGTCGATCATCAGCTGCGGCTTATAGCGATCCTGGACGTACCAAAGCACGTCACCGAGGACGAGCCGGCCCTCGGCATCGGAATTCACCATCTCGACCGTCTGCCCCGACAGGGTAGTGATGATGTCGCCCGGCCGCTGTGCCTTGCCGTCCGGCATGTTCTCCGTCAGGCCGATTGCGCCGATGACGTTGACCTTGGCGTTGCGGCGCGCGAGCGCATGCATCAGCCCGACCACGGTCGCGGCGCCCGCCATGTCGCCCTTCATGTCCTCCATGCCGCCGGCGGGCTTGATCGAGATACCGCCCGAATCGAAACAGACGCCCTTTCCGATCACCGCGACCGGCGCGGCATCCGGTGCGCCGCCGTTCCAGCGCATCAGGGCCACGCAGCTGTCGTGCACCGAGCCGTCGCCGACCGCGACGAGCGCCCGCATGCCGATCTCGCGCAGCTGAGCCTCCCCCAGGATCTCGACCTCGACCCCGTGCTGCCGGAGGGCCTCGGCGCGCCGGGCGAACTCCGCCGGAAAGAGCACGTTGGGCGGCTCGTTGACGAGATCGCGCGTCACCGTCACGCCCTCGGCCACCGCCGCCCAAGGTGCATCGGCCAGCCGCGCGGCCTCCGGGTTCAGCGACATGAAGCTGATGCGGGTCGCCTTGGCGTCCGGCTCCGCATCGTCCTTCTTCTTGGTCTTGTAGCGGTCGAAGCTGTAGGCACGGAGCCGCGCCCCCAGCGCCATGGCGGCGAGCGCCTCGCCGGGGTCGGACAGTCCGGGAAGCTCCGCGAACACGGTGGCTTGCCGGCCCGAGACCCGGGCCGCAACGGCCCCGCCGACCGCGCGCCAATCCTGCTTGCCAGCCTCTGCCGCCGGACCGAGCCCGATCACGTGCAGGCGGCCGACCCCATCGAGCTCCGCGGGAGCTGTGATCGTCATGGCCGATCCGGCCTTGCCCTTGAACGTCTCGGCGGCCGCGGCCCGCTGGATCAGCGCACCGAGCCCGGGCAGCAGCTTCGCGGTCTCCGCGCCGGGCGCAACGTCCTCGCGGACCAGGACGACGAGGTCGCCGGGCTGCGGTCGGGCAAGAGGCTGGTGGTCGATCCTGATCGTGCTCACGCGCAACTCCCTTGCCGGGCCCTTGCGGCTCGCCGGCTTCCGCCGTGCCATACAGGATCGCCGGGCGTGCGCCAGGGTCGCAACCCCCGGCCTCGATCCGGCCAGACTTCCCGGCCAGAGGTGTGGCCCTCGTGCCATTGGCGGGCGGGTCGCCGCGCGTCATAGTCAAGAGCTAAAGTCCGGTCCTGCGATGTCCCTGGTCGAGCGCTACATCTTCCGCATCATCGCGGGCGCCTTCCTGGGCTGCCTCGCGGCGCTGACGGGCGTGATCTGGCTGACCTCCGCCCTGCGCCAGCTCGACGTCATCACGGCCCAGGGCCAGACCATTCTGGTTTTCCTCACCGTCACAACGCTGACCCTGCCGACCCTGATCGCAGTGATCTCGCCCGTGGCTCTGTTCGTGGCCGTCGCCTATGGGCTGAACCGGCTGAACGGGGATTCGGAGCTGATCGTCATGAGCGCCGCCGGCATGTCGCCGGTTCGGCTGCTGCG
>NZ_JAQGKF010000185.1 GCF_028290205.1 Enterovirga sp.
CACCGCCGAGAGCGGCACGTGCGACGTCACCCGGGCGTTCCACAGCCCGTCGAGAATGTTGAACTCGCTGGCCGGCCCGGCCACGCCGAGAATGCCGGCCGTGTAGCCGATCTCGTCGTCATAGGCCTGATGGGCGAGCTTCATGGCGGCCTTGTTGAACGGCGTGAAGCACACCGCGTCCGCGCGGCCGCTCTTGGCCAGTTCCAGGCACGTCCGGTAGTTCTCGAGGGCAAAGCGCCCACCGGCCGCGCTGGCCACTCCAGGCCGGATGTCAGCCGGGTCAAGATGGCCGAGATCGCGCAACAGCGGCCGCTCGCCCGCCGGGGCGGGCGCGTCCGGGCCGGTCACGGCCATGTCGAGTTCGATGCCAGCCTGCTGCGCGGCCCGGGCCAGGACCCGTGCGTCCCCGACAACCAGGAGGGACGCCGCCGCCCTCACCTCCGGGTCCGCCACCATCCTGGCGGCGAGCTCCGGCCCGATCCCGGCCGGATCGCCGATCGCGAGGGCAATGGTGGGTCTCGGGCTGCTTGCCATATCGGCCCACGCTGTCCCGTTGGAAGCGGGGCATGGTTCGTGAGGGCTCGGCCACAGTCAAGACCGCCGCGCCGGATCGGCCCCTGCGCCGTGGCGCGGGCGCCCGGTCAGGACCTCCCGGCCGCGCCGGCGCTCGGAAAGAAGAGCTGCTCGCCGCCGATCCGGTATTCGGAGACGGCCCCCTGCCCCTCGGGCGAGACGAGCCAGTCGACAAAGGCCTGGCCGTCCCGGGCTTTCACATGCGGGTGCCTGGCCGGATTCACCAGCATCACGCCATAGGGATTGAACAGGCGCCGATCGCCTTCGACCAGGATCGCGAGCTCGCCCCGGTTCTTGAAGGACAGCCAGGTGCCCCGGTCCGCCAACAGGTAGGCGTTGGTGGCCGAGGCCGTGTTGAGGGCCGGGCCCATCCCCTGGCCGATCTCGCGGTACCACTCGCCCCGGATCGCCGCGAGATCGAGGCCCGCCTCGGCCCAGGAGCGCAACTCCGCCCCATGCGTGCCGGACCGGTCGCCACGGGACACGAAGGGCGCCCGGGCAGCCGCGATCCGCCGCAGGGCCTCCAGCACGTCCGCGCCGCGCGCCCGGGCCGGGTCGTCGCGCGGCCCGATCACCACGAAGTCGTTGTACATCACGTCCTGCCGGCCGGTGGCGAAGCCCTCCCGGACAAAGCTTTCCTCGGCCGCCCGGTCGTGCACGAAGACCACGTCGGCATCGCCCCGGCGGCCGACATCCAGCGCCTGACCGGTGCCGAGGGCCACCACCTTCACGGCGATTCCGGTCCGGGCCGTGAACCGCGGCAACAGGTGCCCGAACAGCCCGGATTGCTCGGTCGAGGTGGTGGACGCGACCGTGATGCTGCGGTCGCCCTCCGCCGCGGCCGGCGCGGCGAGGAGGGCGGCCGCGCAGGCGGCCAGGATCAGGACGCGGCGGCGCAGGACATCCACGGCAGCTCTCCGGCAAGGTAGGCCCGGGCCTCGGGCGAGCGGGGTTGGGCGAGGATGCGGGCGGCAGGGCCGTGCTCGACGGCACGCCCCGCCGCGAGGACGAGGACGTCCTCCGCCAAACGCCCGACCTGACCGAGATTGTGGGAGACCAGGATGACCTTGGCCCCGCCGCGCGACAGGTCCAGGACGAGGGCTTCGATCTCCTCCGTGGCGGCCGGATCGAGATGCGCCGTGGGTTCGTCCAAGAGCAGCAGATCGGGCTCGGTGACGGCGGCGCGGGCGAGCGCCAGGCGCTGCTGCTCCCCGCCCGAGAGCTTGCGGGCGGCGTCCCTGGCGCGGCTAAGGAGCCCGACCCGGCGCAGCGCCTCGGCCACCCTGTCCCGCATCTCGGCCCGGCCGAGCCGCGCGCCGGCGAGCGCCAGCGCCACGTTATCCGCGACGCTGGACCGGATCAGGCCCGGCTTCTGAAACACGAAGGCGCGCCGGATTTCCGCGCCGGGCCGCGAGCCGAAGCGCACTCGGCCCGAATCCGGCACGAGCAGGCCGTCGATCACCCGCAGGGTCACGCTCTTGCCGGCGCCGTTCGGCCCGATCACGGCCGTGATGCCCGCTGATCCGATGCTGGCCGAGAGTCCATCCAGGACGGCGCGGCCGTCCGCCCGCAGGGAAACGCCCTCGATCCGGATCGGCAGGGCCGGGCTCACCCGTAGACCCGCATGGCGTGGTGGCGCAGCAGGGACGCGGCCGCATTCACGGCGAGCACGATGCCGATCAGGACGAGGCCGAGCGCCAGGGCCAGGGGCAGATCGCCCTTTTGCGTTTCGAGCGAGATCGCCGTGGTCATGGTGCGGGTATGGCCGGCCACGTTGCCGCCCACGACGAGAACGGCCCCGACCTCCGACACGGCCCGGCCGAAGGCGGCCAGCAGCACCACGGCGAGGGAGAAGCGGGCATCGAATGCGAGCGCGCGGGCGCGCCGCCACCGGCCGAGCCGCATGGAGCGAAGCTGCTCGCCGAGTTCCCGGTCGGCATCCTCGACCACCTGTCGGGTCAGGGCCGCGATCAGCGGTGTCACGAGGATGGTCTGGGCGATCACCATGGCGGTCGGCGTGAACAGAAGGCCGGCGGCGCCAAGCGGCCCGGACCGCGACAGCAGCAGGTACACGACCAGTCCCACCACAACGGCCGGCAGGCCCATCAGCCCGTTCAGGACGGCCACCAGGACGCCGCGGCCGGGCATGCGGGAGATGGCGAGCAGCGCCCCGAGCGGCACGCCGACCAGGGTGCCGCAGGCCACGGCCAGCAGGCTGACCCGAAGCGACAGCCCTGCAATGGCCAGGACGTCACCGTCCAGACGGAGGACCAGCCGCAAGGCGGCGCTGAGGGCGTCCCACATGGAGCCAAGTGAGGCACTTCCGGTTGCAACTTCAATATGAAATGATCTGCATATGACGGATTCTGCGCTGTGGCTGGACGGGAATCTGGAACTCGGCCGCGACCGGCTGTCCGTGCGGCAGACCGGCCTGTTCCTGGAGGCCCTCGCGCAGGAGCCCTCGCTGCGGGCGGCAGCCGACCGGATCGGCATCTCCTACCGGTCGGCCTGGGATCGCCTCGCCCGGCTCGAAGCGGCCTTCGGTCGCCCCCTGGTGGTCAAGACCAAAGGCCACGGCACGTCGTTGAACGCGGCCGGGGAGGCCCTGCGGGCCGCGCTCGACGAGGCCCAGAGCCGGCTCGGCAAGTCCCTGGCCGAGGACGGGGAGCGGCTGCGCCTGCGCGTCGCCGCTCTCGTCACGGCGCAGCGGCCGCCGACCTGCCGCATGGCGCTGAGCCACGACCCGGTGCTGGTCGACCTGCTGGCCGGCATGCCGGATGTGGAGGCGGCCGTGGTGGGAAGCGAGGAGGCGCTCCGCCGCCTGCGCGCCGGGGACGCCGATCTGGCCGGGTTCCATCTCGGTCCGGGTGCCGGTGGGCGGAACCGCGATGAGGCCGTGCTGCGTGATCCCGCGCTCCACATTGTCGCGCTGTTCCGGCGGCAACAAGGGCTTCTGGTCGCGCCCGGGAACCCGCTCGGCATCGGCTCGGTGCGCGATCTGGGCCGCCCGGGGCTGCGCTTCGTGAACCGGCAAAGGGGCTCGGGAACCCGCGGCTGGACGGACCACCTGCTCGCGGAAGCAGGTGTCGACCCGGCATCGGTGCGCGGTTACGGCAACGAGGAATTCACCCACGCCGCCGTCGCCGCCATGGTGGCGGCCGGCATGGCCGATGCCGGAATGGGCGTCAGGGTGGCGGCGGAACGCTTCGGCCTGGGCTTCGTGGCCCAGGGCGAGGAGGTGTATCGCCTCGCGGCGCGCCGTGGCGAGGTGCCGGCCGCGGCGGCCGAGATCCTGGCCCGGCTGCAGCCCGCCCGCGAAGACGCGGGCTAGGCGGGCGCGCGCTCGCCGC
>NZ_JAQGKF010000193.1 GCF_028290205.1 Enterovirga sp.
ACCTTCATCTTGGCCATGTCGACGCCGGTCGGGCATTCCCGGCGGCAGCCCTTGCAGGAGACGCAGAGGTCGAGCGTGGCCTTCATGTCGTCGGACGTGAAGGCGTCCGGCCCGAGCTGGCCCGAGATGGCGAGCCGGAGGGAGTTGGCCCGGCCTCTGGTGACGTGCTGCTCGTCGCCCGTCACCATGTATGACGGGCACATCACGCCGGAGCTCTTCCGGCACGTGCCGTTGTTGTTGCACATCTCGACCGCCTGGCCGAACCCGCCCCATTCCGACCAGTCGAGCGCCGGCTGCCTCGGTGCCGCGGCCGCATAGCCGGGCGCAAACCGCATCAGGCTGCGGTCGTCCATGCGGAGAGGGCGGACGATCTTGCCGGGGTTGAGCAGGCCGGCCGGATCGAACCCGTCCTTCACCTCCTCGAACGCGGCGACCAGCTGCCGGCCGAACATGCGCTCGTGGAATTCCGAGCGCGAGATGCCGTCACCGTGCTCGCCGGAATGCGACCCCTCGAAGCGCCGCACCAGCTCGCAGGCCTCCTCGGCGATGGCCCGCATGGTGCTGGCGCCCGCCTCGTCCTTCATGTTCAGGATCGGACGGACATGGAGGCAGCCGACGGAGGCGTGAGCATACCAGGTGCCCCGCGTGCCGTGCCGGCTGAACAGCTCGGTGATGGCGCTCGTATACGCGGCCAGGTGCTCCAGCGGCACCGCGCAATCCTCGATAAAGGAGATCGGCTTTCCGTCGCCCTTCATCGACATCATGATGTTGAGGCAGGCCTCCCGGACGTCCCAGACTGAGCGCTGCCGCGGCGGCTCGACCACCTCCACGACCGCGTCCGGGAAGCCGTGATCGCCCATGGCGGCGTCGAGCCGGCGCAGGTCGGCCCGGAGCCCGGCGAGGTCGTCCCCGGCGAACTCGACCAGCAGGAGGCAGTTCGGCCGCCCCCGCGTGATGTCCGCCAGCGTGCGGCGGAACATCGGGATGTCGGCGCCGAGGACCAGCACGTTCTCGTCCACGAGCTCCACGGCCACCGGCCCGAGCGCGACGAGGTGGCGCGTGGTCTCCATGGCCGACCGGAAGGACGGGAAGTGGCACACGCCCATGACGCGATGGGTCGGCAGCGGCGTCAGTTTCAGCGTGACGGCCGTCGAAAGGGCGAGCGTGCCTTCGGAGCCGACCAGGAGGTGGGCGAGGTTCGGCTGCTCCGGCAGCAGCGCGTCGAGGTTGTAGCCGCCGACCCGGCGCTGCACCTTGGGGAAGCGCCGCTCGATCTCGAGCCGTTCACGCTGGGCCAGCGCCACCATGCGGTCGGCCAGGATCCCGGCATCCCGTGATCCTGTGATCCCGGGATCATTGCCCCCCCGGAGGCCGAGCCGGACGGTCTCGCCACCGGGCAGCAGCGCCTCAATGCCGAGCACGTTGTCGACCATCTTGCCGTAGCGGATGGAGCGCGCGCCGCAGGAATTGTTGGCCGTCATGCCGCCGATGGTGCAGCGGCTCGCGGTCGAGGGCTCGACGGGGAAGAACAATCCGTCCCGCCGGAGCCGGCCGTTGAGCCGTTCCAGCACGAGGCCCGGCTGCACCGTGGCCGTCAGGTTCTCCGCATCGAGGTGGCTGATCGCGTTCAGGTGGCGGGAGAAGTCGATCACCAGCCCCGGCCCGACCGTCTGCCCGTTCTGCGAGGTGCCGCCCCCTCGGGCCACCACGGAGATGCCGGCGTCCCGGGCGATCCCGAGCGTCGCCTCCACATCTCCAATTGTCTTCGGGAAGACCACGCCGGCCGGCATGATCTGGTAGATCGACGCGTCGGTCGCGTAGCGGCCGCGGGTGAAGGCGTCGAAGCGCACCTCGCCCTCGAGGTCGCGGACGAGGCGCCGCTCCAGCGCCATGTCGCGGGATAGGGTCACGCGCGGGAGCCTCCCTGTCGGGGCGAGGCGGGACGTGACGTGCCACCGCCCGGACCACGGGTCGGGGGACTTGGTTCATGAACCCCGAGATTGACCATGATGCCGCGATACCCGATCACAGCGTGTAGCGAAACGCGAGCGGCCGAACGGCCTGAGGAGCACGCCCGTGAGCTATCAAGCCGGCCGCCACTTCCTGCAGATCCCTGGCCCGTCCAACACGCCCCTGCCGGTCCTGGCCGCCATCGCCAAGCCCACCATCGACCATCGCGGGCCGGAATTCGGGAAGCTCGGCCGCGAGGTGCTCGCCGGCATCAGGACCATCTTCAAGACCGAGAAGCCCGTGGTGATCTACCCGGCCTCCGGCACCGGCGCCTGGGAAGCCGCGCTGCTCAACACGCTCTCGCCGGGCGACCGGGTGATCATGTTCGAGACCGGCTGGTTCTCGACCCTGTGGAGCCGCATGGCCAAGAAACTCGGCATCGAGGCGGAGGTGATCCCGGGTGACTGGCGGCACGGCGTCGACGCGGAGGCGATCGGCGCCCGGCTCGCCGAGGACAAGGGCCGCACCATCAAGGCCGTGTGCGTGGTCCACAACGAGACCTCGACGGGCGTCGCTTCCAGGATCCCGGCGGTGCGCCGTGCGATCGACCAGGCCGGGCATCCGGCGCTGCTGATCGTGGACACGATCTCCTCGCTCGCCTCGATCGACTACCGGCACGACGAATGGGGCGTGGACGTCACCGTGGGGGGCTCGCAGAAGGGCCTGATGCTGCCCCCGGGCCTGTCCTTCAACGCCGTGTCCGACAAGGCCCGGGCCGCCGCCAGGACCGCCAGGCTGCCCCGCTCCTTCTTCGACTGGGAGGAGATGCTGGCCATCAACGACAAGGGCTTCTTTCCCTACACGCCCTCGACCAACCTGCTGCAGGGCCTCAAGGTCGCGATCGACATGCTGCACGAGGAGGGGCTCGACAACGTCTTCGCCCGGCACGACCGCGCCGCGGAGGCGACGCGGCGCTGCGTGCGGCATTGGGGCTTCGACATCCAATGCGCGGACCCGGCCGAGTATTCCTCCGTGCTGACCGCGGTGCGGCTGCCGGAGGGCCACTCGGCGGACGCGCTGCGGGCCGAGATCCTGGAGCGCTCCAACATGTCGTTGGGCAACGGGCTCGGTCCGCTCGCCGACCGGGTGTTCCGCATCGGGCACCTGGGCGATTTCCATGACCTCATGGTCACGGGCGTGCTGACCGGCGTGGAGATGGGCTTGCGGGCCCGCGGCATCCCGCACCGCTCGGGCGGCGTGTCGGCCGCGATGGATTTCCTGGGCGGCAATGCGGGCGCCATGGCCGCCGCGGCCGAGTAGAAGCCGGCCGGCACCCGGCTCCGAACCATCGAGGTGCGGCCGACGTCTCGACCCGGACCTCCCTGCCGTGAGATCGGGCGGGGCCCGGCTTGAACGGGCCGGAGGGACGACCATGACAGAGCACGAGGGCGAGGATGCCTGGCTGGTGACGCCGGGCGCCTACTTGGCCTCGCGCCCGGCCGAGTTCGCGATTCCGGCGCCGCGCTCCCGCTACCTCGTCATGCGGGACGGCTGCCGCCTGGCAGTGGACGTGTACCTGCCGGCGCAGCGGGACGAGGGCGGCCCGAAACCGGCCGAACGCCTCCCGGCCATTCTGATCCTGACCCCCTATTACCGCCGCTTTCGGATGCGCGACGGGGCGGAGGGCGAGCCCTCGCCCAACGCCGGCAAGTATCGCGACGCGTTCGTGCCGCGCGGCTATGCCCTGGTTGTCGTCGATACCCGCGGCACGGGTGCGAGTTTCGGCACCCGCGATTCCTTCCGGTCCCCGCGCGAGCGCGAAGACTCGCGCGAAGTCGCGGATTGGATCGTCAGCCAGCCCTGGTCGGACGGCCGCATCGGGGCGACCGGGGTGTCGTATCTCGGGGCCGGGGCGGACTTCCTGGCTGCGACGGGCCACCCGGCCGTGAAGGCGATCGCGCCGCTCTTCTCCGTCTGGGACACCTATGCGGACAATTACTATCCTGGCGGCATCCTGCTGACCGGGCTGACGCGGGTGTACGACGAGCTGATGGTGGCGCTGGACCACGACCGTCGCGACCTCCTGAAATCCTTCTCCTACTTCGCCAACCCCGATTTCGAGGGGCCGCAGCCCGTGGACGACGACCCGGAGGGCGTGCTCGTCCGGGAGGCCGTGGCCGAGCATCGCGGCAATTTCCGCCAGACCGACTTCATGGCCGAGTTCCGGTTCCGGGACGACGCGCTGCCCTACGATCCGGATTTCACCTCGGCGAGTTTCAGTCCCTATTCGGTCGCGGCCGGCATCCGGCCCGAGGTCGCCGTCTACTCGGTCTCGGGCTGGCGCGACGGCGCCGGCTACGCCAATGGCGCCATCGCCCGGCACCTGACGCTCGCCAACAACCCGCGCCACCTCCTGCTCGGCCCCTGGGATCACGGCGCCCGCATCGACGTGTCGCCTTGGCGACAGGCGGTGGAGCCGCGCTTTCCCCTGCTGGGCGAGATCCTGCGCTTCTTCGACCACTACCTCCTGGGGCGGCCGACCGGTCTCAACCGCGAGGCGCCGATCCACCTCTTCGCGCTGCATGCGGAGCGCTGGCGCGCGGCGCAGACCTGGCCGCCGGCCGAGGGCGGCCGCAGGCTGTCCCTTGCGGCCGGCGGACAGCTCCGGGACGACGAAGCCCGGTCCGCGCCGGCCCCGGACGGGCCGAGCGAGCAGATCCAGGTCGACTTCTCCTGGGGCAGCGGCACCGGCACCCGCTACGAGCGCATCGCCGGCATCGACTCGCGAGATTACTATCCGGATTGGGCCGACAGGGCCGCCCGCCTGGCGAGCTGGACCTCGGAGCCGCTGCCGGAGAGCCTCGAACTCACCGGCCACGCCCTGGTGGACCTGACGCTCGCCGCGAGCGAGCCGGACGCGGCCCTGTTCTGCTACCTCTCGGAGGTCGAGGCGGACGGGCAGGTCCGCTATGTCACCGAGGGGCTGCTGCGGGCCTTGCACCGGGCCGAGGCGCCGTGCCCGGACAGCTACCGGACGGCGTGGCCGTTTCGCACCTTTGCCCGCGGCGACGCGCAACCGCTCGTGCCCGGTCGGCGGGAGCGGATCCGGATCCCATGCCTCCCCGTGGCGTGGCGCTTCGCGGCGGGAAGCCGCATCAGGCTGTCGATCTCCGGGGCCGATGCCGACCATTGCGGGCAGGTGCCGCATGGCCGCCCGCCACGTCTGACGCTGGATCTCGGCCGCTGCCACGTGGACCTGCCGGTGCGGCCCGCCTGAGCCGCGGGCCTATTCGCCCCCCACCAGGTTCGACAGGACGAAGATCAGCACGAAGCCGGCCGCGGCCGCGAGCGCGGCGGATTGCTGGTAATGCCGCTCCTCGGCATCCGGCACGAGCTGGCTGACTGTCAGGTAGAACATGCCGCCCGCACCGGCCGCGAACAGGAAGCCGAGCGCCGGCTTCGGCATGTCCCGCAGCAGGAACCAGCCGGCCAGGGTGGAAACGAGCAGGGACAGGCCGATCAGGCCCGTCCAGCCGAGGATGCGCCGACGGTGCTTCGTCGCATCCGACTCCTCGCTCCGCATCAGCGTGCCGATGCTGAGCGCTTCGGCGACGTTGTCGATGACGATGGCGAGGGCAATCATGATGCCGATCCGGGAGTCGATCGCCGCGCCGATGCCGATGCTGAGCCCCTCGATCAGCTCCTCGGCGCTGGTGCCGCCGGCCAGCACCGCGGCGTCCGACGCGCGCGACGGGTGGCCGGAATGGAAGCGCCGGACGTCGCCGCACTGGTCCGCCTTGGGCCCTGCCATGCGGCCCCGATGCGTCCACAGGTCGAGGCCGTAAACGGCGCCCATGCCGGCCGCGAAGCCGCCCGCCGCGATCGGCACGGAGCCGAGCTCCAGCGCCTTCGGCATCATTTCAAGGCCGATGGTGGCCAGCAGCACGCCTGCCGCGAAGCCCAGCGCGAGGGACATGAACAGGGAGGTCGGCTGACGCCAGAGGGCGAGGACCCCGCCGATCGGCGAGGCGAGCGCCCCGGCCGCCGCCACTCCGCCCACGATCCAAATCTCGCCTGCCATCCCGCCACGCCTCCGGGTGCGGCGATCAACTCTGAACGGCGGCGAAAGGTCCGATCCGCCCGGGCCTTGCCGCACTCCGCCATGCGGCCCCTGAACGCAAAGAAGCCCGCCGGAGGGCGGGCTTCGATCAGTGTGTCCGCCGGTCAGGCCTGCGGTTGCGGCTCCAGGCCTCCGGGCGGCTCGCCGCGGGGGCGGGGGCCCCGGCCCGCGGAGGGAACCGGCGAGGGGCGGGGCGTCGGTGGCTCGTTGGAATCGCGCACCGGGGGGCGGCCCTCGATGAGGTCGCGGATCTCGGCGCCGGTCAGCGTCTCGTATTCGAGCAGCCCTTCGGCGATCGCCTCCAGATCGGCCCGCTTCTCCTCGAGGATCTTGCGGGCATCCGAGAGCCCGGCCTCGACAAGGCGGCGCACTTCCGAGTCGATCGTCTGCGCCGTCGCTTCCGACACGTTCTGGTGCCGGCTCACCTGCATGCCGAGGAACACCTCGTCGTTGTTCTCACCGTAGGCGACGGTGCCGAGCTCGGGCGAGAAGCCCCAGCGGGTCACCATCATACGGGCGAGGCGGGTGGCCTGGTCGATGTCCGACTGCGCGCCCGAGGTCACCTTCTCGGGCCCGAACGTCATTTCCTCGGCGATGCGGCCGCCCATCATGATGGCGAGGCGCGAGGTCATCTGCTCGAAGCTCATGGACAGCTTGTCGCGCTCCGGCAGCTGCATGACCATGCCGAGGGCGCGGCCGCGCGGAATGATGGTCGCCTTGTGGACCGGGTCCGTCGCCGGCACGTTCAGGGCGACCAGCGCGTGGCCGGCCTCATGGTAGGCCGTGAGCCGCTTCTCGTCGTCCGTCATGACGAGGGTGCGGCGCTCGGCGCCCATCATGACCTTGTCCTTGGCGTCCTCGAACTCGTGATGCGTGACGATGCGCTTGCCGCGCCGCGCCGCAAGCAGCGCCGCCTCGTTCACGAGGTTCATGAGGTCGGCGCCCGAGAAGCCCGGAGTGCCGCGCGCCACCGTGCGGAGGTCGACATCGGGGGCCAGCGGCACCTTGCGGACATGGACGCGCAGGATCTTCTCGCGGCCGACCACGTCCGGGTTGGGGACGACAATCTGGCGGTCGAAGCGGCCCGGCCGCAGCAGCGCGGGGTCGAGCACGTCCGGCCGGTTGGTGGCCGCGATGATGATCACGCCCTCGTTGGCCTCGAACCCGTCCATCTCCACAAGGAGCTGGTTGAGGGTCTGCTCGCGCTCGTCGTTGCCGCCGCCGAGACCCGCGCCACGATGGCGTCCGACCGCGTCGATCTCGTCGATGAAGATGATGCAGGGCGCATTCTTCTTGGCCTGCTCGAACATGTCGCGGACGCGGCTCGCGCCGACGCCGACGAACATCTCCACGAAGTCCGACCCCGAGATGGTGAAGAAGGGCACGTTCGCCTCGCCGGCGACGGCGCGGGCGATCAGCGTCTTGCCGGTGCCGGGCGGGCCGACCAGCAGGCAGCCGCGCGGAATGCGGCCGCCGAGGCGCTGGAATTTCTGCGGGTCGCGGAGGAATTCCACGATCTCGGTGAGGTCGTCCTTGGCCTCGTCGACGCCAGCCACGTCCTCGAAGGTCACGCGGCCATGCGCCTCGGTGAGGAGCTTCGCCTTGGACTTGCCGAAGCCCATGGCTCGCCCCGCCCCAGACTGCATCTGCCGGCTGAGGAAGATCCAGGCCCCGATGAAGACGATGATGGGCAGCCAGTTCACCAGCAGCGCGATGAACCAGGGCGTCGAATCGGAGGGCGGCCGCGCGTTGATCTGCACGCCCTTGGCGGCGAGCTTGGAAATCAGCTGCGGGTCGAACGGCGCGTAGGTCGTGAAGGTGCGGCCGTCCGAATAGGTGCCGGAGATCTCCTGGCCCGAGATCACCACGGTGGTGATGCGGCCGGTCTCGGCGTCGCTGAGGAGCTGGCTGTAGGCGATGTCGGACCCGCTGCCCCTCTGGCTGGGGTTCTGGAACAGCGTCACCAGCGCCAGGACGAGCAGGAAGATGATCACCCAGAGGGCGAAGTTGCGGAAATTCGGATTCATCTCGATCTGTCGATCCCGGCCGGAGCGAATGCCCCTCTGATCAGGGCCTTCCGGGTCCTGTTAACTTAGGTACCCGGCCCCTCATTGCCAAGGGAATGCGGCGGTCCGGCGGCGGGCAGGGTTACCGGCGCGGTCCGCCGCCCGCGCGAGCGCGCCGGCTCGGGCCGGATCGCCAGCATTCCCGCTCCGTCGAGGGCGAGCAGGCGTCCCGCGAGCGTCCGCCGAAGCGGCCGGCCGGCCCGGGAGGCAGCCACGAGCGCGTCCGCGCAGGCTTCCAGCCGGTCGAGCCGAATGGGCGCGTCCGGACCCAGCGCGGAGGCGAGGGCGCGGAGCACGATCTCTTGGGGGTGGGCGGCCAGGGCGCGCAGGTCGAGAGCCGTCCCGCGCCCCACGGCCGGGGCCAGTGCCCCGCCGGCAGCGGCCAGCGCGTCCGTGCTGAGGCGGTCCAGCGCCTCATCGGCCCGGCG
>NZ_JAQGKF010000217.1 GCF_028290205.1 Enterovirga sp.
CGAGGCCGCCGAACAGGGCCGCCCAGCCCATCAGCGCGCCCCAGGCGAAGCAGAAACCGAGCACGAGCTGCGGCCAGCCCATGATGCGCTTCATCAGCGGATACACCGCCACGATGCCGAGCGAGGCGATGCCGAGCCAGATCGCGAAGAGATTGAACTGAACGAGAACCAGAAACCCGAGCAGCGATTGCGCCACGGCGAAGGCCAGGGCGTGGCGAGGCCGGATCTGGCCGGAGGCGATCGGCCGGCTGCGGGTGCGCTCGACGGCCGCGTCGATGTCGCGGTCGAGCAGGTCGTTCCAGGTGGAGCCCGCGCCCCGCATCACAAAGGCGCCGGCCAGAAACAGGGCGAGATGCGCGGCGAGGAGCCGGGTGGATCCAGCCGCGATGGCGGCCAGCGCCGCCGACCATTGGCACGGCCACATCAGGAGCCAGGCCCCGATCGGGCGGTCGTAGCGGGCAAGCCGGAGCCAGGGTCGCCAGGCTTCCGGCGCGAACCGGTCGACCGGGTTGCGGGCAGGCGCGTCGGCGACGGCGCCGGCCCGGGCCGCAGCGCTCCCGGCTGCCGGGTCTTGGAACCGGCCCCTCACCTCGAACACGTCCTCATGGCTCCTCAGCTTCGTCAGGCTCGGGATGGCGCCGTGGGCACGGGCCCGGGAGAGCCCGCCCCCCTCGCCTCAACGCTCGGTCAGTTTGAGCTCGATGCGGCGGTTGCGGCTATGCGCCTCGTCCGTGGTCCCGAATTCCAGCGGCTGGAACTCGCCGAACCCGGTCGCGCCGAGGCGCTGCGGCGGCAGCCCCTTGCTGACCATGTACTGCACCACGGAAATGGCGCGGGCAGCCGAGAGCGACCAGTTGGACGGGAAGGTGGCGGACTGGATCGGCCGTGCGTCCGTGTGGCCGTCAACGCGCAGGATCCAGGGGATGTCCGGCGGGATGTCCTTGGCCACGTCGAGGATCACGGCGGCGATGCGGTCGAGCTCGCCCGCCGCCTCCGGCCGGAGTTCGGCCCGGCCGGCCTGGAACAGCACCTCCGATTGCAGCACGAAGCGGTCGCCGACGATGCGGACGTCGTTGCGGTTGCCGAGGATCTGCCGCAGCCGCCCGAAGAAGTCGGAGCGGTAGCGCGACAATTCCTGCACGCGCTGCGCCAGGGCCACGTTGAGGCGGCTGCCGAGATCGGCGATGCGGGCCTGCGATTCCCGGTCGCGTCCCTCCGAGGCGGCAAGTGCCTCCTCCAGGGCCGCGAGTTGCCGGCGCATGGCGGCGATCTGCTGCGTCAGAAGGTCGACCGTGGCGTTGGCCCGGGCCGTTGCGGCCCGCTCCGTGTCCAGCGCCGTGCCGGCCGTGGCCGCCCGCCGCTCGGCGGCCGCCGCGCCGTCGAGCTCGGCCTGGAGCCGCCCCCGCTCCGCCTCGCCGGTCTGAATGGTGGAGCGGAGCCCATCCACCTGTACCTGCAACTGGCGGCGGCTCGACCGCTCCAGGGCCAGGAGATCGGTCAGCTCCGACAACTGCCGGTTCAGCCGTTCCAGCACCGTGTCGCGGCCGCTGATCTCCCGGGCCAGGAAGAACTGGCCGAGCATGAAGATGGACAGCAGGAAGACGATGGCCAGCACCAGCGTCGACAGCGCGTCGACGAAGCCCGGCCAGTAATTGAGCTGCGACCGCCGCCCGTGCCGAAACGCGCCGGCCATCAGCCGGCCGGCTCGCGCGCCAGCCGATCCACCAGCGCCCGGAACTCACGGTCCCGGTCGAGCTGCGCCTCGACGAGCTTGCGGATGAGCTGCTGTTCCGACCGCATCTCCCGCACGGCCGCCTGCATGCCCTCCGCGAGGCTCGCGATGGCCTCGGCGGAGTTGGTGCCGCCGCTGCCCTGGCCGAGAGCCGCGGCCAGCCGGTCGAGCGCGGCCGCCACCTCCGGCGAGCCGCCGGAGCCTTCGCCCTGCGCCGCCGTGGAGGCGGCCAGCCAATCCTCGAGCTCGGTGTAGAAGCGGTTCTGCGCCTGCCCGGCCTGGAGGTCGAGGAAGCCGAGCACGAGCGAGCCGGCGAGGCCGAACAGCGAGGCCGAGAAGGAGATGCCCATCCCGGCGAGCGGGGCGGCCAGCGCCGTCTTCAGCTCGTCGAACAGAATGGAGGCCTCCGCCCCCGTCCGCAGCGAGCCAATGATGCGGCCCACCGAGTTCACGGTCTCGATCAATCCCCAGAACGTGCCGAGCAGGCCGAGAAAGACGAGCAGGCCGGCCAGGTAGCGGACCAGCTCGCGGTTCTCGTCCAGCCGGGCCGAGATCGAATCGAGCATGGACCGCATGGTCGAGACGGAGAGCGTGGCCGGGCTGCCCGGCTCGCCCAGAAGCGCCGCCACCGGCGCCAGCAGGCGCGGCGGGCGGGCCAGCACCCGGCCCTGGGCGCCGCTGACGTAATTGACCCAGCGGATCTCGCGGAACAGCCGCACCACCTGCCGCACGGCCAGCAGAATGCCCACGGCCAGCACGGCCAGGATCAGCGCGTTGAGCCCCGGATTGCCGAAGAAGGCCGTCAGCAGCGGCCGGTAGAGAACGAGAACCAGGAACCCGCACAGGATCAGGAAGACGGCCATGCGGACGAGGTAGATGCGCGGCGAGGACAGCGTCCGCACGTCACGGTGGTGCGAGGAGGTCAGCATCGCGGTGCCAGTGTGGTCCCGCCCGGGCCCCGGATCAAGCCGGCGCCGCCGGCGCGGCGCGGGCCGCCGGAGCGGGCCGGCGGGCCGTCTTGAGCAGGGCCAGGAAGTCGCGGTGGAGGTTCTCGTTGCCGCAGCAGATCGACAGGGTCTGCATCGGCTCCGCGCCGCCATCGCAATCCGACACGAAGCCGCCGGCTTCCCGGATGATGGCGATTCCGGCCGCCATGTCCCAGGTCTTGAGGTCGCGCTCCCAGTAGATGTCGGCCCGGCCGGCCGCCACATAGGCCATGTCGAGCGCCGCGGCCCCCATCCGGCGCAGCCCCGCGACCCGCGACATCACGGTCGCCATCTCGGCCAGGAAGTGCGGGTGGGCCGGGCGGCCAAGATGCGGCAGGCCGCAATAGGCGACCGCCTCCGTCATCTCGCGCCGCGCAGCGACCCGCAGGCGGCGGTTGTTGAGAAAGGCGCCCTTGCCGCGCTCGGCCATGAACATCTCGTCCTTGACCGGATCGTAGATGACGCCGGCCACCATCTGGGCCTCGCGCTCGAGCCCGACCGAGATGCAGAAATGCGGGATGCCGTGGAGGAAGTTGGTCGTGCCGTCGAGGGGATCGACATGCCAGCGATGCGTCGTGTCCGACCCTTCGATCGTGCCCGTCTCCTCCAGCACGAACCCGTAGCCCGGACGCGCCTTCTCCAGTGCCGCGCGCAGGATCTCCTCCGCCCGGTGGTCGGCGGCCGACACGAAGTTGCCCGGGCCTTTCCGGGACACCTGCAGGTTCTCGACCTCGCCGAAGTCGCGCTTGAGCGACCGAGCCGCCTTCATCACGGCTTCGGTCATGACGGTCATCAAGGGTGAGCGGATCATGTGACTTCCAGGGGGCGTGCGACGGGCCATTCACGCCCGGCAGGGAGGGGCGGGCGTCCCGCCCCCCGCTTGGTGGTGAGCTCAGACGAGGGTCGCGTCGAGCGTGATTTCTGCGTTGAAGAGCTTGGAAACGGGGCAGCCTTCCTTGGCAGCCTTCGCCAGCTCGTCGAACTTGGCCTTGTCGATGCCGGGAACCTGCGCCCGAAGGGTCAGGGCCGACTTGCCGATCTTGAAGCCCGCGCCGTCCTTCTCGAGCGTGACGGCGGCTTCCGTCGCGAGCTCGGTCGGCTCGAAGCCGGCACCCTGGAGCTGGAAGGCGAGCGCCATCGAGAAGCAGCCCGCATGCGCGGCCGCGATCAGCTCCTCGGGATTGGTGCCCTTTTCGTTCTCGAACCGGGTCTTGAACGAATACGGAGTCCCGCCGAGGACACCGGAATCGCTCGAGAGCTGGCCCGTGCCGTCCTTGCCGGTACCCTGCCAGACCGCCCGTGCTTTCCTGACCGACATCGCCATTCTCCGGAATTGGTGGTGCCGCTCACTTGGGCTGTCCGGCGCCATTTGTCGACGGCAAAGCCGACCGCCTCAGCGAATCGGCACACCCGAGGGGCCGGCGGAGGCGGCGGGCGAAGTCGCAGGCGCCTCCGTCTCCACCTTGCCCTTTCGCTGCAGCAGCAGCGCCGCGTACCAGCACAGGCTGGCCCAGCCGGCCCCGACGCACCAGCCCGCGAGCACGTCCGACGGCCAGTGCACCCCGAGATACACGCGGGAGCAGCCGACCAGCATGGTCAGGACCACGGCCAGCGACAGAAAGAACAGCTTCACCCGCCGCGGCTCGTGCACCCGGGCGAGGAGAGCCCCGAGCGTCAGAAACACCACGGCGGACAGCATGGCGTGCCCGGACGGGAAGCTCGCCGTGTAGACCTGGGTCGCGTGCGGCACGAGGTCGGGCCGCGGCCGCTCGAAGCCGAACTTGAGCAGCGTGCTGACGATCATGCCGCCGCCGACCGAGGCCGACACGAGCAGCGCCGCCCCGCGCCGCCGCGTCATCAGCAGGTAGGCGATCGTCGCAAGCGTGATCAGCCCGAGGATCACGTGCCCGCCGAGGCCCGTGATGTCGCGCGCGCTTTCCTGCAGCCAGCCGGGCCCGAGCGGATCGGCGAGATTCGCCGGGTTGCGCAGCAGCAGAAGCAGGCGCCGGTCGAAGGCGAGCGTGCTCCCTTCCGTGACCTCGCCCGCCAGTTCGATAAAGCCCCAGCCGAACAGGCCGACCAGCGCCAGCGTGACCAGCGGGGCGGCCTCGTCGAGGCGGAGGCGGCCCGGGATGTTGCGGGCGAGGGCGCGCCAGCCCTGGTGGCGGTTCAGCTCCATCTGGCGCGCTCCGCCACCATCCCGTTCCAGTCCCGTGCGGGCGGCCCGCTCAGCCCCGCTGCGAATACACGAAGTAGTCGAACGGGAATTCCCCGATCCGGAACCACGTCAGCTCCTTCTCGCGGAAGGCCAGCCAGTGGTCGTAGATCTTCTTGAACTTGGGGTTCTGCGCGGCGATCTCGCCATAGAGCTGGAACGCCTGCTTGTAGCCGGCCTCGAGCACGTCGCGCGGGAAGGCCCGCATCTGCGCGCCTTGCGAGATGACGCGGCGAAGCGCGTCGGGGTTTTCCGCATCGTATTTCGACACGCACCAGATGTTGGCCTCCGCACAGGCGGCCTCAAGAATGTTCTTGTAGGCCTCCGGCAACGCGGCGAACCGGTCCTTGTTCACGTACAGCGACGTCTGCGCCGTGCCCTCCCAGAACCCCGGGTAGTAATAGTACCGGGCGACCTTCACGAAGCCGAGTTTCTCGTCGTCGTAGGGGCCGGCCCATTCGACCGCGTCCAGCGTGCCGCGCTCGAGCGCCGGATAGATCTCCCCGCCCGCGAGCACCTGCGGCACGGCTCCGAGCCGCGCCAGGATCTGGCCGCCCATGCCGGCGATGCGGAACTTCAGGCCCTTCAGGTCCTCGACCGTGTTGATCTCCTTCCGGAACCAGCCGCCCATCTGGGCGCCCGTGTTGCCGGCCGGGAAGTTGACGATGTTGTAGTCGGCCAGGAAGTCGCGCACGAGCGGCAGCCCGCCGCCATGCAGCATCCAGGCGTTGTGGTGGCGTGTGTTCATGCCGAGCGGCACGGAGGCCTCGAACATGAAGGTCGGGTCCTTGCCGATGTAGAAGCTCGACAGGGTGTAGCCGCATTCCACGGTGGCGTTCTGAACCGAATCGAGAACCTGCAGCCCGCCCACGATCTCGCCGGCCGCGAAGGCCTGGATCTGGAACTTGTTGTCGGTCGCGGCCGCGACCCGCTTGGCGATCTGTGCGCCCGCCCCGAACAGCGTGTCGAGGCTCTTGGGATAGCTCGACGCCATCCGCCACCGCACCTCCGGATTGGCCTGGGCGATCGCCGGACTCGCCAGCGCGGCCCCGGCGGCAGCCAAGCCGCCGCTCTTCAACAAAGCCCGCCGATCCATTCCTGTACCCTCCAAACAAAGTGTCGGCGCGCTCCTTACCCGTCCGTGCCGCCGAACTGAAGGTCTGCGCTGGCTGCAGGGAGCGGCCGACGCATGCGCGAGACCGGACCTGGGAATTCGTGCCATAACGGCCCGAAATCGGAGGAAGCATGACGCCCGCGAGCCTGAACTCCGTCCAGCGCTGGTCCATCCTCGGAGGCGCGGCGGTTATGCTCAGCCTCGCCATGGGGATGCGGCAGAGCTTTGGGCTCTTCCAGCCGCACATGGTGCGCGACATCGGCGTGACCACGGCCGATTTCTCGCTCGCCATGGCCATCCAGAACCTCGTCTGGGGCGTCACGCAGCCCTTCGTCGGGGCGGTGGCGGACCGGCTCGGCCTGCGCTGGGTCACGCTCGCCGGCGTCGCCGTCTACGCGGTCGGCCTCGGCCTGATGATGAACGCGACCTCGGCCCTGGAGCTCATGCTGGGCTCCGGGCTCTGCATCGGGCTGGCCCTGTCATGCACGGCGTCCAGCGTCGCCATGAGCATCGCGTCCCGGGCCGTCACCCCGGCGAAGCGCAGCGTCACCATGGGCATCGTGTCCGCGCTCGGTTCGCTGGGCCTCGTGGTCGCCTCGCCGATGGCGCAGACGCTGATCACGACGTCGGGATGGCGGGTCGCGATGGTCGGCTTTCTCGGCCTCGTCTGCGTCATGGTGCCGGCGGCCCTCGGGGCCGGCGCGGTGGACCGCGTAAAAGCGCCGCCCAGCCAGCAGCTCGAACAATCGCTGCGAGCCGTGGTGCGGTCCGCCTTCGGCCATTCGGGCTATCTCGTGATGGCGTCGGCCTTCTTCGTCTGCGGCCTGCAGCTCGTCTTCATCACGACGCACCTGCCGACCTACCTGGCCGATTGCGGGATGGACCCGTCGGTCGGGGCTGCAGCACTCGCGGCGATCGGCCTGTTCAACGTGATCGGCTCGTATCTGTTCGGCTGGCTGGGCGGCCGCTACCCGAAGCAGTACCTGCTCGGCAGCGTGTATGTTCTGCGCTCGCTGTTCGTCGCGGCGTATTTCCTCACGCCGCCCACGCCGGCTTCCACCATCGTGTTCGGGGCCGCCATGGGGGCGCTGTGGCTCGGCGTCGTGCCGCTCGTGAACGGTCTCGTGGTGGAGCTCTTCGGGCTGCGCTACATGACGACGCTCGTCGGCATCGCGTTCTTCAGCCACCAGATCGGATCGTTCCTGGGCGCCTGGGCCGGCGGGGTCATCTACGACGCGCTCGGCAGCTACGACGTCGCCTGGAAGGCGGCGGTGCTGATCGGCCTGATCGCGGGTTTCGCGCAGATGCTGATGAATGTCCGCAGGCCGGCCGACGCGCCGCCCTTGTCCGCCCCGCTGCCGCAGCCGACCGCCTGACCGGCGGCCGCGCGCACCCGCCTAGGCGGCGTGCGGCGTGGGCTCGTGCGTCAGCACCGCGTAGAGCGCGCTCGCGTCCCGGGCTGCCCGGACGCGGTCGTGGATGCCAGGCTCCCGCAGCACCCGGGCGACCCGCGCCAAAGCCTTGAGGTGATCCGCGCCCGCACCCTCCGGGGCGAGCAGCAGAAACAGCATGTCGACGGGCTCGCCGTCGAGCGCTTCGAAATCGATCGGCTTCTCCAGCCTGGCGAACAGCCCGAACAGCTGGCCCAGCTTCGGCATCTTGCCGTGCGGGATCGCGATGCCTTCGCCGATGCCCGTGGAGCCGAGGCGCTCGCGCTGGAGCAGCGTGTCGAAGATCTCCCGTTCGTCCCGGCCGCTCAGGCGAGCCGCATTGGCGGCGATGTCCTGCAACGCTTGCTTCTTCGAATTGGCCTTCAGCGCAGGCACGATAGCCTCGGGGCTCAGGAAGTCGAGCAAAGGCATTGGTCGATGACTCGGGTGGGGTTCGGAGAGACCGGCCCGCGTTCTGCGAAGCAAACCTTCGGCCAGCGCCGCCTGGGTGGTCGTGCAGTGGGCGGACCCGTCCGGTCAACCCGCGGCGCGGGGCCGTATACGACGTTAACTCCGCTGTGACCAGCGGGCCGGCCGGGACCCGATTCGCCGGCCCGGCCGCGGCAAAGCTCCGCCTGCGCGCGACCCACCTCGCCGGGGCGGCCAATGCGGGTGAACCGCGCATGGCCGCTGCCGAGGGACCTGCCTGCCAGGCAAACGGCCATCGGAACCACCTCCGACCACCCCTTCGACGGGGGCGTTACCTGAAGGTGGATCCTGACCCCGCGGTCGTCAATCGCCAGCCCGGGCCGCCTGGCCGGTACGCACGGCGTGCAGGGCAATCCCGGCCGCGGTGGCCACGTTGAGCGAATCGAACCCGCCCGCCATCGTGATCCTGACCGTCCCGACGCGCGCCAGAAGCGAGGCCGGAAGGCCGGGTCCTTCCGCGCCCACGAGCAGCGCGGTGCGCTCCGGCCAGGCGCATGTCTCCAAGGGGCGCGTTCCCTGCGGGCTGAGCGCGACGACGCTGAAGCCGGCGCTCTCGAGCGAGCGGACCATCTCGTCCGCATTGTCGCTCCAGCCATGCGGCAGCAGCAGAGGCGCGCCGACCGAAACGCGCAGAGCCTTGCGGTAGAGCGGGTCGCAGGAGGTCTGATCCAGGAGAACCGCGCCGGCCCCGAACGCGGCCGCATTGCGAAACGCCGCCCCGACATTGTCGTGGTTGGCGAGGCCGACGAGGCCGAGCACGAGGGCGCGCTGCGGCAGCCCCGCCAGGACTTCGTCCGCCGTGGGCCGTTCGCCCCGAAATGCGACGGCCAGCACGCCGCGGTGGATGTGGAAGCCGACGATGGCGTCCATCACGACCTGCGGCGCGACATAGACCGGGAGGTCGGCCGGCAGCGCGGCCAGGAGGTCGCCCGAGCTCCGGGCCCGGGCCTCCGACAGCAGAATCGATTCAGCCGAGAAGCGACAGCCGGGGCTGAGCAGGTTGCGCAGAACGACCTCGCCCTCCGCCATGAACCGCCCGCCTCGCCCCGAAAGGTCCCGGTCTTTGACGCTCCGGTAATGCTCGATCCGAGGATCGGCAGGGTCGTCGATACGGATCATTCTTGGTGTTCGCCCGTTTTGCCGTTCGGGAGCGTACTTTTATGCTGGGCGAGCATGACGTAGCCGGGCTTGATCACTAACACGAGTCGCTTGTCTTTAACCGCCAAGCTGGGCCCGATCGCCCCAGCGGGCCGAGCGGGGTGCACCATGGAGTCCGAAAGGGAGCGTAAGATCCGGCAGCGGGCTTACGAGATCTGGGAAGAAAGCGGGCGCGAGGAAGGCAAGGCCGACGAGCACTGGGCCAAGGCAGCCGCCGAGCTCGGTGGGACCGGCAAGGCTGAAAAGTCCAGCACGGCAAAGACCAAGGCGGCTTCCCCGAAGGCGGAATCCACGGCCGCAGCTGCCGCCGCCACGGCGAAGAGCGTGAAGGCAGCCCCGGCCGGAAGAAGCCCGGACGCGCCCGCGAAGGACGCCAGCCCCAAGGGCA
>NZ_JAQGKF010000219.1 GCF_028290205.1 Enterovirga sp.
CGACCGGGCCGAGGCGATCCGCGACGCCGTCCGGGGCCTCCGCACGGGCGACGTGCTGGTGGTCGCCGGCAAGGGCCACGAAACCGGCCAGATCGTCGGCGAGCGCATTCTGCCGTTCTCGGATCACCAGGCGGTTGGGGCCGCCATCGCGGAGTTTTCGGCGTGACCACCCCTCCGCTCTGGACCCCCGCCGAGATCGCGGCCGTTCCGGGCGCCCGGCTCCTGGGCGCGCGCGCGCCCGCGACCGGGATCTCGATCGACACCCGCACCCTCGCGCCGGGTGACCTGTTCTTCGCCATCCGGGGCGTGGCCAGCGATGGCCACGACCACGTCCGGACCGCCCTCGCGGCCGGTGCTGCGGCGGCCGTCGTGGCCGAGGAGCGGGCCGCCGACTTCGCCAATGCCGGCCCTCTTGTGGTCGTTCCCGACGTGCTGGAGGCGCTCCGGGCGCTCGGCCGTGCGGCGCGGGCCCGCACCGCGGCCGGCGTGGTCGGGGTCACGGGATCGGTCGGCAAGACCGGCACCAAGGACGCGCTGCGGCTTGTCCTGTCGGGCTTCGGCCCGACCCATGCCGCCACCGCCTCCTTCAACAACCATTGGGGCGTGCCCGTCACGCTGGCCCGGATGCCGCGCGAAACCGCCTTTGGCGTGTTCGAGGTCGGCATGAACCACCCCGGCGAGATCGTGCCGCTGACCGCCATGGTCCGGCCGCATGTGGCCGTGGTGACGGCGGTTGAGCCGGTTCACATTGCTCATTTCCGCTCCGTCTCCGGCATCGCCGATGCCAAGGGCGAGATCTTCTCCGGCCTCGAGCCCGGGGGCGTGGCCGTGATCCCGTCGGACAACCCGCATCACGGGCGGCTGCTCGCCCATGCCGGGGCGTCGCGGGCCGGCCGGGTCGTCGGCTTCGGCGAGGGCGCCGGGGCGGACGTGCGGGCGCTGCGCATCGCGGCCGGGCCCGACCACTCCTTTGTCGAGGCGGACGTTCTCGGCCGCCGGGTCGCGTACCGGATCGGCATGGCCGGCCGGCATGTGGCGCTGAATTCGCTCGCCGTCCTGGCCGTGGCCCACGTGCTCGGGCTCGACATCGGGCAGGCGGCCTCCGCCTATGCCGGGCTGGTGCCGCCGGCCGGACGGGGCGAACGCATCCGTCTGCGGGCCCCCTCCGGCGAGTTCCTCCTGATCGACGAGAGCTTCAACGCCAATCCGGCCTCCATGCGGGCGGCCCTCGCGGCCCTGGCGCTGGTTGAGCTGCCGGCCGGCGGCCGGCGCGTGGCGGTGCTGGCCGATATGGGCGAGCTCGGCGAGGCCGGGCCGGCCGCACATCGCGAGCTGGCCGAGGCCGTCGCGGCAGCGAACGTCGATGTCGTGTTTGCCGCCGGGCCGCTGATCCGCGACCTCTGGGAGGCTCTGCCGCCCGGCCTGCGGGGCGCCTATGCCGAGAGCGCCGCCGCGCTTCAGCCGGCCGTTCTCGACGCCGTGCGGGGCGGCGAC
Organism: Enterovirga sp.; assembly: GCF_028290205.1. Lineage (GTDB taxonomy): Bacteria > Pseudomonadota > Alphaproteobacteria > Rhizobiales > Beijerinckiaceae > Enterovirga. Next base: position 1,495 of record NZ_JAQGKF010000219.1, read on the forward strand.
GCCGTCATGGTGAAAGGGTCCAAATCGACCCTTGTCTCCAAAATCGCCGCCACGCTCGCATCCCGCTTCGCTCCCGCGGCCGAGCCGCTCTCCACTGCAGCGGCCAGGACCTGACATGCTGATTTTCCTGGCTGACCTCAGCGCGTATTTCTCGCCGCTGAACGTGTTTCGCTACATCACCTTCCGGACGGCCGGCGCGGTCGCGACCGCGCTCCTGTTCGTGTTCTGGCTCGGCCCGGCGGCGATCTCCTCGCTCCGCATCCGGCAGGGCAAGGGCCAGCCCATCCGGGCGGACGGGCCGCAATCGCACCTGCTCACCAAGCGCGGCACGCCGACCATGGGCGGGCTCATGATCTTGGCCGGGCTGCTGGTCGCAACCGTGCTCTGGGCCGATCCCCGCAATCTCTATGTCTGGGTGGTCGTGCTGGTGATGCTCGGCTACGGGGCGATCGGCTTCTACGACGACTTCCTCAAGGTCTCGCGCCAGTCGCATGCCGGCTTCTCCGGCCGAAAGCGGCTCGCGCTCGAGATCCTGATCGGGCTTGTGGCCTGCACGGCCATCGCCTTCATCGCGACGCCCGGCTTGTCGAACAAGCTGTCCCTGCCGTTCTTCAAGGACGTGCTGTTCGATTTCGGCTGGTTCTACATCGCCTTCGGGGCGCTGGTGATCGTGGGCTCCGGCAATGCCGTGAACCTGACCGACGGGCTGGACGGCCTCGCCATCGTGCCGGTGATGATCGCCGGCGCGACCTTCGGCTTTGTCGCCTACCTGGCCGGCAACGCCATCTTCGCGAATTACCTGCAGATCCGGTTCGTGCCCGGGACGGGCGAGCTCGCCGTGCTCTGCGGCGGCCTGCTGGGGGCGGGGCTCGGCTTCCTTTGGTTCAACGCACCGCCGGCCCAGGTCTTCATGGGCGACACCGGCTCCCTCGCGCTCGGCGGTCTCCTCGGCACCGTCGCGGTCGCGACCAAGCACGAACTCGTGCTCGCCATCGTGGGCGGGCTGTTCGTGGCCGAGGCGCTCTCGGTGATCCTGCAGGTCGGCTACTTCAAGATGACCGGCAAGCGTTTCTTCCGAATGGCGCCGCTGCACCACCATTTCGAGCAGCTCGGCTGGACGGAGCCGCAGGTCGTGATCCGCTTCTGGATCATTGCCGCGCTTCTGGCCCTGGTCGGGCTCTCCACGCTGAAGCTCCGGTGACCCCCGTCACCTGCTTCGCCGGGCGGCGGGTCGCCCTGTTCGGCCTCGGCGGGTCGGGCCTCGTCACGGCCCTGGCCCTGAAGGCCGGGGGAGCCGAGGTCGTGGCCTGCGACGACGCGGCCGCGAGCCTGGCACGGGCCGAGGCGGCCGGCGTTCAGACGGGCGACCTCCGCAGCCTCGACTGGTCCGGCTTTGCCGCGCTGGTGCTCGCGCCCGGCGTGCCGCTGACCCATCCGGCGCCGCACTGGGCCGTGCAACGGGCCGCGCAGGCCGGGATCGAGGTGATCGGCGACGTCGAGCTTTTCGCCCGCGAGCGCGCGCGGCTCGCGCCGGAGGCGCCGTTCGTGGCCATCACGGGCACCAACGGCAAATCCACCACCACGGCGCTGCTTTCGCACCTCCTGCGCGAGGCGGGAGCCGACGTGCAGATGGGCGGCAACATCGGCACCGCCATCCTGTCCCTCGATCCGCCGTCGCGCGACCGCGTGCACGTGATCGAGATGTCGTCCTTTCAGATCGACCTCACGCCGTCGCTGAATCCGACCGTCGGTGTGCTCCTCAACATCACGCCCGACCATCTCGATCGCCACGGCACGATGGAGAACTACGCCGCCATCAAGGAACGGCTCGTCGCCGGGGCCGCTGTCGCGATCGTGGGCCTGGACGACGCG
>NZ_JAQGKF010000255.1 GCF_028290205.1 Enterovirga sp.
CCGCCCTTCACCGCCATGGCGATGTCCCGGAGGGCGGCGATGAAGAGGTCGAGCGAGGCCTTGGACTCCGACTCAGTCGGCTCGATCAGCATCGCGCCGTGCACCACCAGAGGGAAATACACCGTAATCGGGTGGTAGCCCTCATCGATCATCGCCTTGGCCACGACGAGCGTCGTGACCTCGGTGCCGTGGAGCCAGCGATCGTCGAACAGCACCTCGTGCATGCAGGGCTTGTCGCCGAACGGGAGGCTCATCAGGTCCGACAGGCAGGCCCGCACGTAATTGGCGTTGAGCACCGCGTCTTCGGAGGCCTGCCGCATGCCGTCGCCGCCATGCGACAACATGTAGGCGAGCGCCCGCACGAACATGCCCATCTGGCCGTGGAACGCGGTCATGCGGCCGAAGGGAGCGGCATCTCCGGCCTGGTCGGCATCCTCCACCAGCTCGAGGCCGCCCTCGCCCTGGCGGATGAAGGGCACGGGCGCGTAGGCGGCCAGCCGCTCCGACAGCACCACCGGACCGGCCCCGGGCCCGCCTCCCCCATGCGGGGTCGAGAAGGTCTTGTGCAGGTTGATGTGCATGGCGTCGACGCCGAGGTCGCCGGGCCGCACCTTGCCCACGATGGCGTTGAAATTGGCGCCGTCGCAATAGAAGTAGCCGCCGCATTCGTGCAGCGCGTCGGCGATCAGCTTGGCGCGCGGCTCGAACAGCCCGCAGGTGTTCGGGTTGGTCAGCATGATGGCCGCGATGTCCGGCCCGAGCAGCGGCAGCACATCGGCAATGTGGACCCAACCATCCTCGCGGGCCGGCACGGGCTTCACCTTGAAGCCGATCAGCGCCGCGGTCGCCGGGTTGGTGCCGTGCGCGGAATCGGGGACCAGCACGACATTGCGGGTCTCGGCCTCGCCACGCGCGGCAATCGCCGCCTTGATGGCCATCATGCCGAGCAGTTCGCCATGGGCGCCGGCCTTGGGCTGGAGCGCCACGGCCGGCATGCCGGTCAGTGTGGTCAGGTACCGGGCGAGTTCGTTCATCAGCTCGAGCGCACCCCGCACGGTTGAGACCGGCTGCAGCGGGTGGATGTCGCCGAAGCCCGGCAGGCGGGCCATGCGCTCGTTCAGCCGGGCATTGTGCTTCATGGTGCAGGAGCCGAGCGGGAACAGGCCCGTATCGATGCCGTAATTCTGCTGACTGAGCCGCACGAAGTGCCGCATCGTTTCCGGCTCCGACAGGCCCGGAAGGCCGATCGGGGCCTGACGCTTCAGGCCGCCGAGCCGGGGCTCGTGGGGCGCCGGTTCGTCGAGGTCGACGCCGGTCGAGTCGAGCCGGCCGATCTCGAACAGGAGCGGCTCTTCCTGGGCGAGCGCGCGGTTGCCCGTGAAGGTCGCGTGCGGGGCCCGCGTGGGCGCGCCGGCCCGGGCGGCCGGGCGCTCCCCGTCCGGGGTTCCGGAGGGGGCCGGCTGGTCGGCAACAGGCTGAGGGGTGGTCGGACGACCTTGGCGGTTCAGCATGGGCGAGATTCCGTGTCGGGATACGCAACTCGGGACGGCGTTGCCGAACGGCAGTGCGGTCCGAGGGCGGTGGAGGCGTCGAGACTCGAGGCCGGGGCGCTGCTGCGCCCCGCGGCGGAGATGCGGGACATGGCGGCGGCCATCCGGGACGCGCCGGGGAACCCGGCGGTCCGGCCGAGGCTGGATGGGGCCGGCCTTGGGCTCATCGGGACAGCACGTCCCTCAGCCCGTCGGCCAGGGCGGCCCGGTCGGCGTCGGTGTTCACCTCGGTGGAAGCGACCAGTAGGAGGTCGTCGAGGCCCTGGCCCGGCAGCAGACGCGAGACCGGCACGCCGGCCAGGATACCGCCGTCGGCCAGCGTCTCGACCACCGCGGCGGCGGGCCGCGGCAGCCGGATCGTGAACTCGTTGAAGAAGGTCGTGTTGAGGACCTCGACGCCGGGCACGCCGGCCAGCAGGTCCGCGAGCTGCACCGCCGCCGCATGATTCACCCGGGCGAGCCGGCCGAGGCCCTTCTCGCCGAGCAGCGTCATGTGGATCGTGAAGGCCAGGCAGCAGAGGCCGGAATTGGTGCAGATGTTGGAGGTCGCCTTGTCGCGGCGGATATGCTGCTCGCGCGTCGACAGGGTCAGCACGAAGCCGCGGCGGCCGTCGCCGTCCACGGTCTCGCCGCACAGCCGCCCGGGCATCTGCCGCACGTATTTGGCGCGGGTGGCGAACAGCCCGACATAGGGCCCGCCGAAGGAGAGGGCGTTGCCGATGGACTGCCCCTCGGCCACCACGATGTCGGCCCCCATCGCGCCGGGCGATTCGAGCAGACCGAAGGAGATCGCCTCGGTGACGACGGCGATCAGCAGCGCCCCATTCCGGTGCGCCGCCTCGGCCAACGGGCGCAGGTCGCGCAAATTGCCGAACACATCGGGCGTCTGAACCACGACGCAGGAGGTGCGTCCGTCGATCGCGGCGGCGAGGTCCTCCACCGCCCGAACATCGGGCGGCAGCGACACGACCTCGTCGCCCGACATCTCGGACATGGTCCGGACCGTCTCGGCGTAATGGGCGTGCAGGCCACCGGACAGCACCGCGCGGCGACGCTTGGTGACCCGGTGGGCCATCAGCACCGCCTCAGCCGTGCCCGTGGAGCCGTCGTACATGGAGGCGTTGGCCACCTCCATGCCGGTCAGCGCCGCGACCTGCGTCTGGAACTCGAACAGGTATTGCAGCGTGCCCTGCGCGATCTCGGGCTGGTAGGGCGTGTAGCTGGTGAGAAACTCGGAGCGCTGGATCAGGTGATCCACGCTTGCCGGCACGTGGTGCTTGTAGGCTCCGGCGCCGACAAAGAACGGGACCGAGCCGGCCGGGACGTTACGCGCGGCCATGCGGCCGAGAATACGCTCGACCTCCATCTCGCCCCGGTGGCGTGGAAGGTCGGGCGCTGCAGGCATAAGGGCGTCGGCCGGCACGTCCGCGAACAGGGCATCCACGGAGGAAACGCCGATCCGAGCGAGCATCAGCTCCCTGTCCTGGCCGGTGAGAGGCAGGTAACGCATCGTAGGGGACCTCGACGTCAGCCGCCCGGCCGGGCGGAAGCCTGGGCCTGGGCGTGGCTGCGGGTTCCGGCTTGCGCCGGGGTGAGCGGGATGGAGGGGCTGCGCCCGGCGCGGGCGGGGCCCCCGGGGCGGGCCGAGCGCGGGCGGCGCCTTCCCGGGATGGCCGAACAGAGGCTCCGCCACGGGCCGCTGCCGCCGGCGAAGCGTTCAGCGCTTCGCCGGTCCTGCAGGGCGGCCCGATGGCGGTCAGACACGGCCGCTAGCTGATCGAGGCCACGAAGGCCGCGTAGTCCTGTTCCGACATCAGCCCGTCGAGCTCGGCCGGGTCGGACAGCTGCAGCTTGAGAAACCAGCCGCTGCCCGCCGGGTCGTCGTTGACGGCGTTCGGCGCGGCCTCGAGCTCGCCATTCACCGCCGTGACGGTGCCCGAGACCGGGGCAAACACCTCGCTCGCGGCCTTCACGCTCTCGACCACCGCGGCTTCGTCGCCGCGCGCCAGCACGCGGCCAAGTTCGGGCAGCTCCACATGGACGACATCGCCGAGCTGCGACTGGGCGTAATCGGTGATGCCGACCGTGCCGACGTCACCCTCCACACGAACGTATTCGTGGTCCTTGGTGTAGCGAACGCTCATGTAATCCTCAGCGTTTGTAGCGGTGGGGGACGAAGGGCATCGGGACGACCCGGCCCTGGAGAGTGCGGCCGCGCACGACCAGGCCGAGCGCGGTGCCGGGGGCGGCGAATTCGGGCACGACGTAGCCCATGGCGATCGGCGCGCCGACCGTGGGGGCGAAGCCGCCGGACGTGACCTGCCCGATCAGTTCCCCGGCCGCGTCGAGGATGTCGGCGTGTTCGCGGGCCGGCGTGCGGCCTTCCAGCAGGATGCCGACCCGCCGGCGGACGGGCCCGCCCGCGATCTCCTGGCCGATGCGAATCTGACCCGGGAACCCGCCCTCCTGCCGGCGCCGCTTGGCGATGGACCAAGTGAGCCCGGCCTCCACCGGCGAGGTCTCCTGATTGATGTCGTGCCCGTACAGCGGCAGCCCCGCCTCGAGGCGCAGCGAATCGCGGGCGCCGAGGCCGATCGGCCGCACGCGCTCGTCGCCGAGAAGCCGGGTCCAGAGCGCGACGGCATCCTCGGCCGCGACGGAGATCTCGAAGCCGTCCTCGCCCGTATAGCCGGACCGGCTGAGCGCGACCGGGATGCCGGCCAGCACCGCCGTCCCGGTCTGCATGAAGGCCATGGCGGCCGTCTCCGGCGCGAGCTCGGCCACCACCTCGGCGGCCCGGGGCCCCTGCAGGGCGAGGAGCCCGCGCTCGGGCATCTGCTCCAGCACTACGTCCGCCGGCAGATGGGCGTTCATGAGCCGGAAATCGGCATCCTTGGTGCCGGCGTTGACGACCAGCAGGATCTCGCCCGGACGGTCCGGGGCGGCCGGACGGGCGACCATCAGGTCGTCCACGATGCCGCCTTCCTCGTTCAGGATCTGCGTGTAGCGTTGCTGGCCCGGCCGCAGGCCCAGGATGTCGGCCGCCACCAGGGTCTCGAGAGCGCGCGCGGCGGTCTCGAAATCAGGTCCGACCAGGCGGGCCTGACCCATATGCGAGACGTCGAACAGGCCCGCGCTCGTGCGCGTCCAGACATGCTCAGCGAGGATCCCGGACGGGTACTGCACCGGCATCAGGTAGCCGGCGAAGGGCACCATGCGGGCGCCGGCCGCGCGGTGCGCGGCGGCGAGCGCCGTCTCCGCCAGGGGCGCCTCCGCCTGAGGGGCCCGAGTCTCCGAACTCTGTGAATCGACCATCTTTGACCCCGGACACGGCTGCGCTGCCCTCCTGCAGAGCGACGGAGCGTCGCGACTGCCTGAAGTGCGCCCCCTCTGTCCCGGGACCTGAGAGATTTCCCCGCGCCGTACGGCCCAGGTTACCCCCTTCGGTGGGCGGCGCCGTGGCGCGCCGCCGCTTTCCAGAGTGTCATCTCCCGCGCGGTCCGTGGGCCTGAGCGTTTCCGGGGCGGTTGCGCCTTCGGCGTCGTCCGTGGCGTGAGGCCACGGCCGAACTCTCCCGCGGGGATCATCGACCCCGGCACCTTAGGAAAGCACCATGACCCGGTCAATGCGAGGCTGCCGCGCTTCGGCCTTACGGTGGGGTAAGCTGGGGGAATGATTCCCAGACGCTCAGCCCTTCTCGCCCTGACGGCCGCCCTCACCTTGCGCCAGGCCCACGGCCAATCGGCCGCCAACCAATGGTTCCCTCTGCAGGGGGACGAGGGCCACCCGGTGCCGAACGGGCGCGCGCCGATCGAACTCGTGGAAGAGATCGAAGACCTGCGCGGCGCGATCTGGTCCGGCCCGCCCACGGCGGCGGTGAAACTGGTCGAGTTCTACGACTACAACTGCCCCTGGTGCCGGGCGGCCTCCGCGGCCCGCGACGGCCTGCGGTCCACGGAATCGGACCTCAGAATCGGATTGGTCAACAACCCGATTCTCTCGCCCCGCTCCGCCGACGCGGCCCGGGTCGACCTCGCGGTGTTGAAGCTCGCCGGCGCGGGTGCGTCCTACCGGCTGCATCGGCGGCTGTTTGAGCGACCGGGGCCGATCGGGCGCGACCAGGCGCTGGAGGCGGCGGCTGCGCTCGGCTTCGACCGGGCCGCCGTCGAGACCCTGTCGGGTTCGGCCGAGATCCAGGCGACCCTGCAGCAGCAGATGTCGCTCGCCGCCTCGCTCGGCATCGCGGCCACGCCGTCCTACGTGATCGGCGGCGCCACGGTGCTGGGCTATCCGGGACCGAAGACGCTTGCCGGCATCGTGGCCTCGGCGCGGCGCTGCGGCCTGATCAGCTGCTAGAGCTCAGCCGCGGCGTCGGCGCGGGCTGGCCACCGCCGCGCCGCCGAGCCCGACCTCGATCTCGAATTCGCCCGTGCCGGGCGGGACGATGAGGTCGCTTTCGACCGCCATAAAGGCGGCCTGGGTGTCGTTGCTCGGGATCACCACGGACACGCGACGCACGCGGCTGGCCAGAACCTGATCGCCCCGCTTGATCGCAAAGGACACCGGAACGTCGAACCGGCCGCCGCCGGCGCCGCCGGCGCCGAGCAGAGCCCGGCCTTCGACCCCGACCTTGACGGCGATGGCCCCGCCGTCCCGCTCGATGCATTCACGCGCGACGTTGGCGATGGAGATTTGGCTCGAGCCCCGCCGCAACGCGGCCCCGCCATCCGCGACGGTCACGCCCGGGCAGTCCCGCGCCTCCATGACGGTGGTGCGGGCCAACGGCGGCTCGGTCGTGCTGCCGTAGGCGAACATGTTCGCCAGCGTCGACCCGCCCTCCGCCACGCCCGGCACCGAGGAGCAGCCCGTAAGGGCAGCGCAGGAGGCGAGGAGAGCCGCCCTGGCGGCAGTGCTCGGCGACAGGAGGCGCATGGCTGCAATTCTCACGGCAAGGCGTCGTAACCGGGCCCAAACCCCTCGAGCGAGACGGGGATGCCCACGCCTTCCTCCGGCGTCTGGAAGACGATGAAAGTGGCCTGCTTGCCGCCCTTGAGCTGGTTCAGGAGGGTGTCCTCCATGACCACCTCGGCGACGCAGCCCGTGGTGAGGCAGCGCACGAACCCCGCCCGGCCCACGTCGACGTTGTCGATCTTCAATCCGAGCCCGGCCGGAAGCAGCACGCCGAGCGGTGCCACCACGCGCAGGAGGCGGCTCTTGTTGTCGGCGGTCTTGAGCACGATCACCAGGAGCGTGATGTTCGGCCGGTCCTCGGCCGCCACGTTCTGCACAAGCGCGCATTGCTCGGCCTGGGCCCCGGCCGGCGTTTCACATCGGAGCTGCCAGTCGTTGAAGGAGTTGCGCACCACGCCCTGGGCTGCGGCAGGCGGCGGCGAGGCGAGACACGCCGCGATTCCTGCCATGACCCAGCCGACCCACCTTCCGGCGCATCCTTGCGACGCCCGACTCCCCAGCATACGGTTCCCTTCCCGCCCCCTCGACGGCCTGGCTTCAAGGCGAGTTCACGACCATGGCGGGGGTAGGCTGTCAAGCATCGCGGACCCGAGGCCCGGGCCTTGTGACGCAGAACGGGTCCGCGCCGGCGTGATTGCGTCCGCTTCCCCGTTGTGATCTTAAACGGGTCGAAAGTACGGCGCCGCGGCGCGTGCTGGCGCTCCGGCGCGCCTTGGGCCCGCCGGGCTCCAGATTGCAGCGTCGAGCCGAACCCGCAGGTCTCGAGAGGGTCTGAGATCGTGAGAGTGTGGTCATCAATCTTCGGGGCCGGGATCGGCGGTCTCGCGCTTGCGGCGGCCGGCACGGCCATGGCGGCTGGAACGGGGCAGCCGGAGCCCTGGCAGATCGCGATGCAGACCCCGGTGACCCCGCTGGCGGCTGAGGCCCATTCCTTCCACACCCTTCTGATGTGGCTGATCACGCTGATCACGGTCTTTGTGGCCGGGCTGATCGGCTATTGCATGTTTCGGTTCAACGAAAAGGCGAACCCGACCCCCTCCAAGACCGCGCACAACACGGCGATCGAGATCGCCTGGACGGTTGTGCCGGTGCTGATCTTGGTCCTGATCGCGATCCCGTCCTTCCGGCTGCTGCGCGGCCAGTTGATCATCCCGCCCGCCGACATCACCATCAAGGCCGTCGGCAATTCCTGGTTCTGGGGCTACGAGTACCAGGGCGACAAGGAGGGCAAGGGTGGCTTCAAGTTCGACGCGAACCTCGTCGAAGAGAAGGACCTGAAGCCCGGGCAGGTGCGCCTGCTCTCCACCGACAACGACGTCGTGGTTCCGATCAACAAGGTGGTCCGCCTCCAGACCACGTCGGCCGATGTGCTCCATTCATGGGGCGTGCCCTCGCTGGGCTTCACCATGGACGCCGTCCCCGGCCGGCTGAACGAGATCTGGTTCAAGATCGACCGCGAGGGCGTCTTCCACGGCCAGTGCCGGGAGCTCTGCGGCCAGCGCCACGCCTACATGCCGATCACGGTCCGGGCCGTGAGCGAGGCCGAGTACGACAAGTGGGTGGCCGAGGCCCGCACCAAGTTCGCCTCGACCGACCCCGTCCCGACCGGGCCGGCGCGCAAGCTCGCCGACGCCGCCCGGAACTGATTCAGACAGAGAACGAGGACCGAAGGGTCTCCAGATGGCACACGCTGCTCACGCCGACCACGCTCACGCACACGAGCACCACACGCCGACCGGCTGGCGGCGCTGGATGTACTCGACCAATCACAAGGACATCGGGACCCTCTACCTGATCTTCTCGTTCTGCGCCGGCCTGGTCGGCGCGGCGCTGTCGATCGGCATGCGTCTCGAGCTGCAGGAACCCGGGCTGCAGATCTTCTCCAACCCGCAGACCTACAACGTGTTCGTGACGGGCCACGGCCTGATCATGGTGTTCTTTCTGGTCATGCCGGCGCTGATCGGCGGCTTCGGCAACTGGTTCGTGCCGCTGATGATCGGGGCGCCCGACATGGCGTTCCCGCGCATGAACAACATCTCGTTCTGGCTGACGGTGTCGGGCTTCGCCCTGCTCATCCTGTCGCTGTTCTTCGAGGGCGCCCCCGGCTCGCTCGGCTTCGGCGGCGGCTGGACGGTGTACCCGCCCCTGTCGACCACGGGGCATCCCGGGCCGGCGCTCGATTTCGGCATCCTGTCGCTGCACCTTGCCGGCGCGGCCTCGATCCTGGGCGCGATCAACTTCATCACCACGATCCTGAACATGCGCGCCCCGGGCATGACGCTGCACAAGATGCCGCTGTTCGCCTGGTCGATCCTGGTGACCGCCTTCCTGCTGCTGCTGTCGCTGCCGGTCCTCGCCGGCGCGATCACCATGCTGCTGACCGACCGCAACTTCGGGACAACCTTCTTCGACCCGGCCGGCGGCGGTGACCCGATCCTGTACCAGCACCTGTTCTGGTTCTTCGGTCACCCCGAAGTGTACATCATGATCCTGCCGGCCTTCGGCATCGTGTCCCACATCGTGTCGACCTTCTCCAAGAAGCCGATCTTCGGCTATCTCGGCATGGCCTACGCGATGGTCGCGATCGGGGTCGTCGGCTTCGTCGTGTGGGCGCACCACATGTACACGGTCGGCCTGTCGCTGCAGACGCAGGCCTATTTCGTCTTCGCCACCATGGTCATCGCGGTGCCGACGGGCGTGAAGATCTTTTCCTGGATCGCGACCATGTGGGGCGGCTCCATCCGCTTCTCGGCCGCCATGCACTGGGCGATCGGCTTCATCTTCCTGTTCACGGTCGGCGGCGTCACGGGCGTCGTGCTCGCCAATGCCGGCATCGACCGCTACATGCACGACACCTATTACGTGGAGGCGCACTTCCACTACGTGCAGTCGCTCGGCGCCGAGTTCATGATCTTCGGCGGCATCTACTACTGGTTCCCGAAGATGTCGGGCCGCATCATCCCCGAGAGGATCGGCATCCTGCACTTCTGGATCTCGTTCATCGGCGCGAACATCCTGTTCTTCCCGATGCACTTCCTGGGCCTCGCCGGCATGCCGCGCCGCTACGCGGATTATCCGGATGCCTTCGTGGGCTGGAACCGGGTGGCGTCCTTCGGCTCCTACATGTTCGCCCTGGGGCTCCTGGTGTTCCTGTACGGTCTGTGGCGCGCCTTCTCGTCCCGTGAGCAGGCGGCGAACAGCCCCTGGGGCGCCGGCGCGACGACGCTCGAGTGGACGCTGTCGTCCCCGCCGCCGTTCCACCAGTACGAGACGCTGCCGGTCATCGCCGACACGGAGCATCATTGACGGGCGCGTTCGCCGCCCCGCCGCGCTCTCGCCCCTGAGAGCGCGGACGTCCGGATCGAAACGATGACCACGCTCACAGACACCCTCACCCCGCCGCCTGCCGCCCTCGGTGGCGCCGGCGAGGTGCGAGACTACTTCGCCCTGCTGAAGCCGCGGGTGATGTCGCTCGTGGTCTTCACGGCCCTTGTCGGCATGCTGGTCACTCCGTCCGGCGTTCACCCCGTGCTCGCGGCGGCCTCGCTGCTGATGATCGCCATCGGGGCCGGCGCATCCGGCTGCCTGAACATGTGGTGGGATGCCGATATCGACGCGGTGATGACCCGCACGCGGACACGGCCGATCCCGGCCGGCCGCATCACCGGGGGCGAAGCCTTCAGTTTCGGCACCGCCCTGTCGATCGGCTCGGTGCTGGCGCTCGGCCTGATCGCGAACTGGCTCGCCGCCGGGCTCCTCGCCTTCACGATCCTGTTCTACGTCGTCCTCTACTCGATGGGCCTGAAGCGGCTCACCGCCCAGAACATCGTGATCGGCGGCGCCGCCGGCGCGCTGCCTCCGGTGATCGGGCAGGCCGCCGTGACCGGCACCGTGCATCTCGACACGATCGTCCTCTTCCTGATCATCTTCGTCTGGACACCGCCGCACTTCTGGGCGCTCGCGCTCGTGAAATCCGGCGAGTACGGCCGCGCCGGAATCCCGATGCTGCCGAACGTGGCCGGACCGGATTCGACCCGCCGGCAGATCCTCGCCTACACGCTGCTGCTGGTGCCGCTGGCGCTCTCCCCCGTGTGGCTCGGCTTCGGCGGCCTCGCCTATCTGGTGGTCGGCGCGATCTCCGGGGCCGGCATGCTGGCGCTCGCCGTGAAGGTGTTCGTGCGCCGCACCGGCGACGCCGGGAACCGGGCCGCCATGGAGCTGTTCGGCTTCTCCATCCTGTATCTCCTGCTTCTGTTCGCGACCCTGCTGGCGGAGCACGCGTTCGGCCTGTTCCGGGCCGTCCCGTGGGTGTTCGCGTGAGCGGCGCCGATCCCACACGCCGGGGCGGGTCCGACGGAGCTCCGCCCTCCCCTCCCCTGTCGCGCGCCGATATGCGGCGCCGGCGCTCGCGATCGATCGCGATCGCCGTCTCGCTCGCCGTGATGGTCCTGATCTTCTACGCGGTGACGATCGTGAAGCTCGGACCCCAGGTTTTGGTGAGGCCGATATGACGGCGCCCGTGCGCATCCCCACCGCCGTCGGCAACCAGCGGGCCCGCCGGCTCACCCTGGTCCTGTGCGGCTCCCTGGCGCTCGCCATGGTGGGCGCGGCCTACGCCGCCGTGCCGCTCTACGACCTGTTCTGCCGGGTGACCGGCTTCGACGGGACCCCGGTGGCGCGCTCTACAGAGGCGTCCGAAACGTTGACCCGCACCGTCAAGGTGCGGTTCGACAGCAATGTCGCGCCCGGTCTCGGCTGGAGCTTCAGCCCGGAACTGCGCGAGATTGAGGTCCGCATCGGCGAGACCCAGACGGTCTTCTTCCGGGTGAAGAACGAGGGCACGAGACTCAGCCGCGGGGTCGCGACCTACAACGTGCAGCCCGGGCAGGCCGGGGCCTTCTTCGTGAAGATGAAGTGCTTCTGCTTCGACGAGCAGGCGCTCGCTGCGGGCGAGACGATGGACTTCCCGGTCGTGTTCTATATCGATCCGGCGCTCACGAAGGACCGGAATCTCGACGAGTTGTCGACCATCACCCTGTCCTACACCTATTTTGCCTCCCGCAACGGCGCACCCGTGGCGAGCACGAGCAAACCGCAGCTGTGACGTGACAACGCCACGTCCTGCGAACTAAGACGTTTACCGAGCGAGCGAAGGGTTTTAGCGGCCATGGCGGACGCCACACACGATGTGAAGCACGACTATCACCTGGTCGACCCGAGCCCGTGGCCGCTGATCGGCGCAGGCGCTGCCTTCGTCATGGCGGTCGGGCTCGTGATGACCATGAAGGGCCTCGGCCCGGAGAGCTTCAAGCTCGGGCCCTACGTGCTCGGGGCTGGCCTCCTCGGCGTCCTCTACGTGATGATGAGCTGGTGGAGCGACGTCGCCTACGAGGCCGGTCCCGGCCATCACCACACCCGCGTGGTGCAGCTGCATCACCGCTACGGCATGATGATGTTCATCGCCTCCGAGGTGATGTTCTTCGTCGCCTGGTTCTGGGCCTATTTCGACGCCGCGCTCTATCCGGCCGATCCGCTGCAATATCTCCGCGCCGAGAAGCTCGGCGCCTGGCCGCCGAAGGGGATCGAAACCTTCGACCCCTGGCACCTGCCGCTGCTCAACACGCTGATCCTGCTCACGTCGGGCACCACGGTCACCTGGGCTCACCATGCCCTGCTCGAGGGCGACCGGCAGGGCGTGAAGCAGGCGCTGTGGCTGACCGTTGTGCTCGGCGTGCTGTTCACGGTCTGCCAGATTTTCGAGTACAGCCACGCGGCGTTCGGCTTCTCCGGCCACATTTACGGCGCCACTTTCTTCATGGCGACGGGGTTCCACGGCTTCCACGTGGTGATCGGCACCATCTTCCTGGCCGTGTGCCTGCTGCGGGTTTATTGGGGCCAGTTCACGCCGACCCAGCATCTCGGCTTCGAATTCGCGGCCTGGTACTGGCATTTCGTCGACGTGGTGTGGCTGTTCCTGTTCGCCGCCATCTACGTCTGGGGATCGGGCGGCTCGGTCGCAGCGCACTGACGAAACGCCTTTCGGACACCATATATACGGGGCGGCTTCGGCCGCCCCTTTTCGTTGCAGGGCACCGCCCCGGAGTTGTTTTTGGTCTACGATCGCTCAACGCCGCCCGCCACCTCGACGGGCCTGCGCGGCCGCTGCCCTCGTTGCGGACGCGGCCACCTCTTTCAGGGTTTCCTCACGGTCCGGCCCCGCTGCGAAGCCTGTGGGCTGGATTTCGCGTTCGCCGATTCCGGCGACGGCCCGGCCTTCTTTGTGATGAGCCTGGTCGGCATCGTCGTGGTGGCGCTGGCGATGATGGTGGAATTTTCCTACCAGCCGCCGCTCTGGGTGCACGCCCTGCTGTGGCTCCCGGCCACCTTGGGGCTGAGCCTGCTCCTGGTGCGGCCGGCAAAGGGGCTCCTCATCGCCCTGCAATTCGGCCGCAAGGCTGAGGAGGGCCGGCTCCGCTCGTGACGGCACCGGCCGCCCGGCGCCCGCTCGGCGCCCGCATCGCCTCCCTGTGGCTCCCTGCCCTCTTCGCCGGCGGGGCGCTGGCCACGCTTCTCTCGCTCGGGTTCTGGCAACTCGAGCGGTTGAGCTGGAAGGAGGCCCTGATCGGCCAGATCGCGGCCCGGGCCCACGGGCCGGCGGGGGAGATCGTGCCGGAAGCCGCATGGCCGGGCTGGCGCGCCGCCGACGACGAGTTCCGCCGCGTCCAAGTCCGCGGCACCTTTCTGTCCGATCTCACCGTGCCGGTGATCGGCCTCGCCGAACAGCGGCCCGGCCAGGCGGTGCAGGGCGTGTACCTGTTCACCCCGCTCCGACGCCCGGACGGGTCGATCGTCGTCGTCAATCGGGGCTTCGTGCCGACCGAAAAGCGGAACGAGACGGGCACCGCCGCCCCAGCCGGAGATGTGCAGATCACCGGGCTCGTGCGGGCGCCGGAGGACCGCACCCTGTTCGTGCCCGAGAACGATCCCGCGCGCGATCGCTGGTTCGTCCGCAGCCTCGGTGACATGGTTCGGGCCAAGGGGCTCACGCGCGTGGCGCCGTTCTATATCGACGCGGATGCGGGCGCGGAGCCCAGCGGGTGGCCGCGCGGAGGCCAGACCCCGCTGAAGTTGCGCAACAACCACCTGGGCTATGCGCTGACCTGGTTCGGCCTCGCGCTGACGCTGGTCGGGGTCTTCGGAGCTTTCGTCTGGCGGCGGCTGCAGGATGCGGACGCGGCCTCAGCCGGCGAGCTTGAGCCCCAGGATGCCGGCCACGATCAGGCCGATGCAGGCGAGCCGCCAAGCTGTGGCGGGATCACCGAACAGCACCATGCCGCAGACCGCCGCCCCGACCGTGCCGATGCCGGTCCAGACCGCATAGGCGGTCCCGAGCGGTAGCTCCTTGAGAGCCACGCCGAGCAGAACCACGCTCGCCACCATGCTGACGAGCGTCAACGCCGCCGGGACGGGCCGGCTGAGCCCGTCCGAATATTTCAGGCCGACGGCCCAGCCGATCTCCAGCAGGCCGGCGGCGAAGAGGATGAGCCAGTTCACGACGCCGGCACCCTAGCAGGCACCGGCGCCGGGCGCATGCCCAGACAGCAAACCCCGTGGGGTTAGCGGGTCAGCCGACGGATGATGCGGCGCTCGGCGCGGGCGCGGCGATGGGCGCGCATGTCGCGGCGGACCTCGCGACGAATGGCCCTGCGGCGCATCTCCCTGCGATACCCATATTGCACCGGGACGATGTCGGCCGGAACGCTGGCGCCGAGCGGAGAGCTGGCGGGGATCGGGGCGGCCTGAGCCGAGAGGCCAAAACCGGCAAGTCCGACAGAAATGACCAGAGCTGAAAGGGTCAATCGCATGAGGGTTCTCCTATGGTGCTCCGCCGGGGCCCTCGGCCGGCGGTGGAGCAACGAGGACAAACGACCGGCGACCCGAATGGTTGCCCCTTCGCGGGCGATTTGATCCGAGCGGTGGGCGGGCGGCCCTTGCGGAGCCGGCCGCGCCGCTCCCGTCTTGACCTCGCGCCCCAACGCCCGCAGCAGGACACGATGCGACATATCTCGACGCGCGGCGACGCGCCGGCGCTTTCCTTCACCGACGCCATGCTGGCCGGGCTCGCCCGCGACGGCGGCCTGTACGTCCCCGAGAGCTGGCCCCAGCTCGGCCAGGCCGAGATCGCGGCCTTCGCGGGACGGCCCTACGCGGAGGTCGCCGAGGCCGTGCTCTCCCGCCTCACTGGCGGGGAGTTCGAGCCCGCGACCCTGCGGGCCATGGTGGAAGCGGCCTATGCCACCTTCCGCCACCCCGCGGTCTGCCCGCTCGTCCAGATCGGCGACAACCTGTTCGTGCAGGAACTCTTCCACGGTCCCACGCTCGCCTTCAAGGACGTGGCCATGCAGCTTCTCGGCCGCATGATGGACGGCGCCCTCGCCGCCCGCGGCCGGCGCGCCACCATCGTGGGGGCGACCTCCGGCGACACCGGCAGCGCCGCGGTCTCGGCCTTCGAGGGCTCAGAGCGGGTGGACGTGTTCATCCTGTATCCGCACGGGCGGGTGTCGGAGGTGCAACGGCGGCAGATGACGAGTGTCGCGGCCCCCAACGTCCATGCGCTGGCGGTCGAGGGGTCGTTTGACGATTGCCAGGCGATCGTGAAGGCGCTGTTCGGCCGCCTTCCCTTCCGGGACGAGATGCAGCTCTCGGGGGTCAACTCCATCAACTGGGCCCGCATCGCCGCCCAGGCGGTCTATTACGTGACGGCCGCGGTGGCGCTTGGGGCGCCGCACCGGCCGGTCTCGTTCTCGGTTCCAACCGGAAACTTCGGCGACGTCCTGGCCGGCTGGGTGGCCAAGCGCATGGGCCTCCCGGTCGACCGGCTCCTGGTCGCCACCAACGCCAACGACATCCTGCCCCGCACCCTGGCGAGCGGCCGCTACGAAGTGGCCGGAGTGGTGCCGACAACGTCCCCGTCGATGGACATCCAGATCTCCTCGAATTTCGAGCGGCTCCTATTCGAGGCGCATGGGCGGGATGCCGCCTCAGTGCGGCGGCTCATGTCCGGGCTCGCTCAGTCGGGCAGCTTCACCGTGGGCCACGAGCCTCTCGCGGCCATTCGCCAGGACATCGACGGCCGGGCGGTGTCCGAGGCGGATGTCGAGGGGGAAATCCGCCGGACCTGGCGCGAGGCCGGCTACCTGCTCGATCCCCACACCGCCATCGCGGTCTCGGCCGCCCGGGCCCGCCTGGCTGCCGACCCGGGCGTCCCAATGGTCGCGCTCGCGACCGCGCACCCGGCCAAGTTTCCGGACGCGGTCGAGCGAGCGACCGGCCTGCGGCCAGCCTTGCCGCCGCATCTCGCCGACCTCCTGACCCGGCCGGAGCGCCTCAGCGTCCTTCCGAACGACGTCACGGCCGTGGAAAGCTTCATCCGGCGTGAGGCGCGGGCCGTCCGGGACCCGGCCGCGTGAGCCGCCCGGAAGCGTCGGAGCCGGACATCCGCACGGCCCAGCTGGCGAACGGCATCACGGTCGTGACCGAGGCTCTGCCCGGTGTGAAGACCGCCACCGTGGGGATCTGGGTCGCGGCCGGGTCGCGCCACGAGCGCGAGAACGAGCACGGCCTGTCCCACCTGATCGAGCACATGGCCTTCAAGGGCACCGAGCGGCGGAGCGCCCGCCGGATCGCGGAGGACATCGAGAACGTCGGCGGCGAGATCAACGCCGCGACCTCCACCGAGCTCACCAGCTACACGGCCCGGGTCCTCGGCGAGCATGCCGGGCTCGCTCTGGACGTGCTCGGGGACATCCTGACCGCGTCGGTGTTCGACAAGGTCGAACTCGCCCGGGAGGTGAACGTCATCCTCCAGGAATACGCGGCCGTGGAGGACACGCCGGACGACGTCGTCATGGACGCCTTCATGGAGCAGGCCTTTGCCGGGCAGGCGATCGGGCGGCCCATCCTGGGCCGGCCGGAAACCATCGGCAGCTTCGATGCCGCCGCCATCCAGGCCTTCATGGCGCGCGAATACACGCCGGGCCGCATGGTTGTGGCCGCTGCGGGCGCGGTGGAGCACGAGGCGATTCTGGCGGAAGCCGAACGGGCCTTCGGGGCCATCCAGCCCCGCACGGCACCCGAGCTCCCCGTCGCCACTTATACGGGCGGCGAGAAGCGCCTCCGCCGCAAGCTCGAACAGGCCAACGTGGTGATCGGCCTACCGGGCGTGTCGTTCCGCGACCCGACCTATTTCAGCACCCACATGTTCGCCCAGGCCCTCGGCGGCGGCCTGACCTCGCGGCTCTGGCACGAGGTCCGCGAGACCCGGGGCCTCGCCTATTCCATCGACGCCTTCCACTGGCCCTTCAGCGATAGCGGCCTGTTCGGCATCGGGGCTGGGACTTCCCGGGAGGATTTGCCGGAGCTGATGGATGTCGTGACCGCGACCTCACGGGCGCTCGCGGCCGCTATCGAGGCCGAGGAACTGACCCGCGCCAAGGCCCAGCTCAAGGTCTCCCTCCTGGCCGCTCTCGAAACACCGGGCGGCCGCATCGAGCGGGCGGCCCGGCAGCTTCTCGCCTGGGGCCGCATCATTCCGGCCGAGGACACCGTCGCCCTCGTGGACGCCGTCACCCTCGACGACGTGCGTGAGGCCGGCCGGCGCGTTCTCGACGGCCCGGTCACCGTCGCGGCGATCGGACCCGTTCGCAGCCTGCCGACCGCCGCCCGGATCGCCTCGGCTTTCCGGGCCTGACCCTCTTTCAGCCGCAAAGACCCGGCACCCAGTCAAACCACTTTCCCCCGTCCGGTTTCCGGCTCGGCGATTTGCCCCGCGCTCGCCTTGCTGCCGGGGAGGTCCGCCGTTACGGAGGCCGGAGCCGGACCAGCCCCGGACCCGTCCACACGTTGCGATCGCTCCCGCTCCTCGCCGCGCTTCTCGTCGCATGTCTCGGCACGGTCCTGCTGCCGCGGCCGGCTGCCGCCGTGGAGGCCGTGCGGGTGACGCCCCAGAACGTCGCGATCGATCTCACGCCGATGATCGAGCGCTACAATTCGAGTGGCGACCTCATTCAGATCTCCACGGCCCCCGGGCGTGACGGCATCGTCCGGCGCATCGCGGTCAAGGCGCGCGAATCCGGCACGAGCCCGGGCTGGATCGCCTTCGCACTCACCAATTCCTCGGACGAGCAGATCGAGCGCCTGCTCGTCGCGCCGCATTTCCGGCTGGTCGGCTCCGGCCTCGTCTGGCCCGATCTGGGCGCCACCCGGATCGCCGCCATCACGGCCAGCGAAGGCATCCGGCCGGAGCGGGAGCCGGCCCCCGACGCAGACCTGTTTCAGATCACGCTCGACCCCGGCACCACGGTCACCTTCGTGGCCGAGCTGGCCACCGCCGACGTCGGCCAAGTCTACTTGTGGGAGGCCGAGGCCTACAAGCAGAAGTTGAACGGCCTGACCCTCTACAAGGGCATCATCATCGGCATCGCGGGGCTGCTGGCGCTGTTCCTGACCATCGTGTTCGTGGTCAAGGGCGCCCTGGTCTTCCCGGCCGCGGCCGCGCTCGCCTGGTCGGTGCTGGCCTATGCCTGTATCGATTTCGGCTTCTTCCAGCGGGTGTTTCCGCTCGCCGAACAATCCGAGCGCATCTATCGGGCCGGCGCTGAGGCGGTGCTGGCCGCGACCCTGCTCGTGTTCCTGTTCGCCTATCTCAACCTCAACCGCTGGCACGTGCGCTACTCGACGGTCAGCCTCTTCCTGCTCGTCTTCCTGGCTGCCCTGATCGGCCTCTCCGTGGTCGATCCCCAGGTGGCGGCCGGGGTCGCCCGCATCTCCATCGCGGTGCTGGCGGTGGTCGGGCTGATCCTGGTTCTCAACCTCGCCTTTCACGGCTTCGACCGTGCCATCATGCTGATTCCGACCTGGCTGCTGCTGGTCGTGTGGGTCGGCGCGGCCGGGCTCACGGTGATGGGCCAACTCCGCAACGACCTGGTCCAACCAGCCCTGATCGGGGGCCTCGTCCTCATCGTCATGCTGATCGGCTTTACGGTCATGCAGCATGCCTTTTCCGGCGGAACCATCGCGGGTTCGCTGGGCGGGGACGCCGAGCGCCGCGCCCTCGCGCTGACCGGCTCCGGCGACCTCGTCTTTGACTGGGACGTGACCGCCGACCGGGTCTGGGTGTCCGCCGAGCTGGAACAAAGCCTGGGCCTCAAGCGGGGGACCCTGGCCGGGGGCGCGAGCGACTGGCTCGACCATGTCCATGATCAGGACCGCGAGAAATACAGAGCCGCGCTCGACGGCGTGATCGAGAATCGGCGCGGCCGCCTGGCCCAGGATTTCAGGCTGCGGGCCTCCGCCGGAACCTACCATTGGTACCGCCTCAAGGCCCGGCCGGTGGTGGGCAGCGGCGGCGAGGTGATCCGCATCATCGGAACGCTGTCCGACGTCACCCAGAGCAAGACTGCGGAGGAGCGGCTCCTGCACGATGCGGTGCACGACAACCTGACGGGGCTGCCGAACCGGCACCTGTTCGTGGACCGGCTCGACGCGGTGCTGGCCATGACCAGCGGCGACGACACGTTCCGACCGACCGTGATCGCCATCGACCTCGACCGCTTCCGACACGTCAACGACTCGGTCGGTCACGCGGCCGGCGACTCCATCCTGCTCACCGCCTCGCGCAGGCTGTCCCGCCTCGTGCGGCCGCAGGATACGGTGGCCAGAGTGGCGGGCGACGAGTTCGCGATCCTGCTGCTCTCGGAGGGCCGGGAGGAGCGCATCGACATCCTGGCCGAGCAGATCCGCCAGACCGTCTCGGCCCCGATCACCTACGCCGAGCGGGAGGTGTTCCTGACGGCCTCGATCGGCATAGCCCGGCATGACCCAGCGGCCCGGGTCAAGGCCGAGGACGTCGTCCGCACGGCCGAAATCGCGGTGGCCCATGCCAAGCGGCTGGGTGGGGACCAGGTCGAGCGGTTCGACCCCTCCATGCGGCAGACGCGAAACAGCGACCGCCTCGGGCTCGAGGCCGACCTGCGCCGCGCCATCGACCGCGACGAACTGCGGGTCGCCTTCCAGCCCATCGTGCGGCTGGAGGACCGGACCATCGCCGGCTTCGAGGCGCTGTTGCGGTGGGATCACCCCCGCTTCGGGGCCATCGGGCCGCAGACCTTCATCCCGATCGCCGAGGAGACCGGCCTCATCGTCGATCTCGGCCTGTTCGCGCTGGAGCGCACCGCCAAGGAGCTCGCGGCCTGGCAGAGGGCGCTCGAGGTCGACCCGCCGATCTTCGCCTCCGTCAACGTCTCCAGCCGCCAGTTGCTGAAGCAGGACCTCCTGCACGATCTCAAGACGGTGATCGCCCGCACGGGCGTCGCGCCGGGTTCGCTCAAGCTGGAGCTGACGGAGAGCCTGGTGATGGAGAACCCGGAATACGCGGCCCAGATCCTGAACCGCATCCGCGACCTCGGGGCCGGCCTGTCGCTGGACGATTTCGGCACGGGCTATTCCGCGCTGTCCTACCTGCAGCGCTTCCCGTTCGACACGATCAAGATCGACCAGAGCTTCGTGCGCGACCTCGCCCACGGCAAGCCGGTGATCCTGCGCTCCATCGTCAAGCTGGCCCAGGAGCTCGGCATGGACGTGGTGGCCGAGGGCGCCGAGAGCGAGTCCGAGGCGATCGAGCTGTACCATATGGGCTGCGACTACGCGCAGGGCTTCGTCTTCGGCGAACCCATGACGATGGCCCAGGCCCGCCAGCTCGTCGGGGCCTCCGCGCCCGTCGCCTGACGGAGCGGCAGCCCAAGGATCCTGTGATCCGGGCATCCGGTCGTCCGAGGATCCGGGTTTCCTGCGATCCTGTCACGGTTCGCGCTGCCAGCCGATCGCCCGAGGGCCGCCGCATGAGCCTCCTGAACCTCATCACCGATGTGCCCGGCCTGCTGGTCGGCCAAGCCGAGGACCGGCGCCTCGCGAGCGGGGTCACGGTGCTGCTGTTCGACCGGCCCGCCGTGGCCTCGGTGGCCGTTCCGGGCGGGGCGCCCGGCAGCCGGGACACGCGCCTCCTGGACCCGGAGATGACCGTGCCGGCCGTGGACGCCCTGGTTCTGTCCGGAGGCTCCGCCTACGGCCTCGATGCCGCCTCGGGCGTCCAGGCCTGGCTGCGCGAGCGCGGCCGCGGGCTGCGGGTCGGGTCGGCCCTGGTGCCGATCGTGCCGCAGGCCATCTGCTTCGACCTCCTCAACGGCGGCGACAAGGACTGGGGCCGCTACCCGCCCTATAGGGAGCTCGCCTACGAGGCGGCCGGCAGGGCCGGCAGGGAGGTGGCTCTTGGCAGCGTCGGGGCCGGCCACGGGGCCACCACGGTCAATCTGAAGGGCGGCACGGGGTCCGCCAGCGCTGTGACGGCGTCAGGCTTCACGGTCGGCGCCCTGGCGGTCGTGAACGCCATCGGCTCGGCCGTGGTCGGCGGCGGGCCGCATTTTTGGGCAGCGCCCTGGGAGAGGGGCGACGAGTTCGGTGGCCTGGGCAGCAAGGCTCGCCTCGATCCATCCGATCTCCGGCCAAGCTGGAAGGGCGCCAGGGTGAACGGCACCACCATCGCGGCCGTGGCGACGGACGCAGCCCTGACCCCGTCCGAGGCCAAGCGCCTGGCCGTGATGGCCACCGCGGGCCTCGCCCGGGCTCTGCGGCTCACCTTCGCGCCCTTCGACGGCGACACCGTCTTTGCAGCCGCGACCGGCACGAGACCGGGCCCGGCCGACCTCACCGAGTTGGGAGCGGAAGCGGCGGATTGCCTGGCCCGCGCGGTGGCCCGGGGCGTGTACGAGGCCACGGCGCTCAACCCGACGCAGCCACCGGGCTGGAAACAGATTTTTGGTGAGGACCTTGCAGCCGGAAGCTGAGGCATCACTTGGAGCCAGCCAACGTCGTCTGTCAGGTGAGGACAGGACGCCAAATCATTGATATCGCCGGTGATTATGGGACAACTTAACGCAAAGGGAGAGGGCCCTTTAGCGGTGGCTGCAAAGGCTCAGGTTCCCGGCGAGCTTCCTGTGCCAGTCACTTGGTCCGGAAGGTTTTCTCCGTCCCGTCTCCCTCAACGGCCCGAAACCGCCGCGGCCGTTTCTCCTGCGCCCCTCGCCCTCGCTCTCCGGGGCTCGGGCCGGGTAGGCCGGCCTTCGCGCCAGGGGTGATGCACCCGCCGGCCGAGCGTTCCGGGCCCGGAAGAAACGCCCGGGGCCGCGCCGCCCTCCGCTGGCCGTCGGACCCCGGCCGCCGACCCTCACCGCACCGCGCGGGCTCGGCGCCCGGTCTCGCCCGCCCCGGTCGGCCGTCCCGGACCTCTCGGCTGGCCGTCCTGTGATCCGGTGATCGCACGACGACCGGATGCCGTGATCCGGTTCTCGGCCGCGCTGGTTAACATCCTGTCAACGGGCGCCGCATTGCTCCGGCCCTCGCCCGCATGGTACCGGCGCGCGATGTCCCCCCCTCCCCGCGTTCTCGTTGCTCCTTCGCTTCTGGCCGCCGATTTCGGGCGCTTCACCGATGAGGTGCAGGCCGTCGATGCGGCCGGGGCGGACTGGATCCATCTCGATGTGATGGACGGCCATTTCGTCCCGAACATCAGCTTCGGCCCCGATGTGGTGCGGGCCGTCCGGCGCGCGACGACGAAGCCGCTCGACGTTCACTTGATGATCGCGCCGGCCGATCCCTACCTGGCCGCCTTCGCCGAGGCGGGCGCCGATCTCATCACCGTCCACGCCGAGGCGGGCCCGCACCTGCACCGGTCGCTGCAAGCCATTCGGGCCCTCGGCAAGAAGGCCGGGGTGGCGCTCAATCCGGGCACGCCGGCCGAGGCGGTCGAGCCGGTGCTCGAGCTGGTGGACCTCGTGCTCGTGATGACGGTCAATCCGGGCTTCGGGGGCCAGGTCTTCATCGAGTCGACCATGGAGAAGCTCAGGCGCCTGCGCACCATGGCGGCCGGCCGCGACATCCTGTTCGAGGTGGACGGCGGCATCACGGCCGAGACGGCACCAGCCGCCGCGGCGGCCGGAGCCAACGTCCTGGTGGCCGGCTCCGCCGTGTTCCGGGGCGGCCCCGAGCGCTACGGCACCGCGATCCAGGCGATCCGCGGCGCGGCCGAGCGCGCCTCGGGTCAGTGGGCCTAGAGAACAAGGTCGGGCATCTGGTTCGCCCCGGACGGCGCGGCGGCACCGGTTGACGGCGCCCGCCGCATCGGCGACGCCCATGGCCAGAACCGGGCCGTCGGCTGCCGGCCGCCCCCGGGGCGACACGGGCCAGGACATCCGCCCGTCGGAACGTCTCGTCGGCACCCGCCAGCCGCAACGGTGGCCGGCGTCGACATCTCAGTCGCAAGTTGCGTCAACAGCCTTGGAGTGCGCTGCCCGATGATCCCTCGCTACAGCCGCCCCGAGATGGCCGCGATCTGGTCCCCCGAGACGCGTTTCCGGATCTGGTTCGAGATCGAGGCGCACGCGACGAGCGCACTGGCCGAGCTCGGCATCGTTCCCAAGGAGGCGGCCGAGGCCGTCTGGAGCCGCGGCCGCGACGCCGTGTTCGACGTGGCCCGGATCGACGAGATCGAGCGGGTCACCAAGCATGACGTCATCGCCTTCCTGACCCACCTGGCCGAGATCGTCGGCCCGGAGGCCCGCTTCGTCCATCAGGGCATGACCTCGTCGGACGTGCTCGACACCTGCCTGTCGGTCCAGCTCGTCCGCGCCTCCGACCTGCTGCTCGCCGATCTCGACGGGCTGCTCGAGGCGCTGAAGCGGCGGGCCTTCGAACACCGCATGACCCCGACCATCGGCCGGTCCCACGGCATCCATGCCGAGCCGGTCACCTTCGGGCTCAAGCTCGCGGGCTACCACGCCGAGTTCCAGCGCGCCCGCGCCCGCCTCGTCGCGGCCCGGGCCGAGATCGCGACCTGCGCCATCTCCGGCGCGGTCGGCACCTTCGCCAATATCGACCCGCGGGTCGAAGCCTACGTGGCCGAGCAGATGGGCCTCGCGGTCGAGCCCGTCTCGACGCAGGTCATCCCGCGCGACCGCCACGCCATGTTCTTCGCCACCCTGGGCGTGATCGCCTCGTCGGTGGAACGGCTGGCGATCGAGATCCGGCACCTGCAGCGCTCGGAGGTCTATGAGGCCGAGGAGTTCTTCTCCGAGGGCCAGAAGGGCTCCTCGGCCATGCCGCACAAGCGCAACCCGGTCCTGACCGAGAACCTCACCGGTCTCGCCCGCATGGTCCGGGCCTATGCCCTGCCGGCCATGGAGAACGTGGCGCTCTGGCACGAGCGGGACATCTCCCACTCCTCGGTCGAGCGCATGATCGGGCCGGACGCGACCGTCACCCTCGATTTCGCGCTGGCCCGTCTGGCCGGGGTGGTCGACCGGCTGGTCGTGTACCCGGAGAACATGCAGCGCAACCTCGACCGGTTGGGCGGGCTGGTCCACTCTCAGCGCGTGCTGCTCGCCCTGACCCAGAAGGGGGTCAGCCGCGAGGACGCCTACCGGCTGGTGCAGCGCAACGCGATGCCGGTCTGGCGCGGCCAAGGCGACTTCCTCACCCTGCTGCGGGCTGACCCGGAGGTTTCGGCCGCCCTCTCAGGCGAGGAACTCGCGGAGCTGTTCGACCTCGGCTACCACCTGAAACACGTCGACACGATCTTCGGCCGGGTGTTCGGGACGGCCTGAGGCCGACCGGCGTCGGCCCCCGCCCCGGCCGGCCGCCTTTCAGCGCCGCGCCGGTGGCGGAAGCCGCGTGATCTCGACCCGGGCCTCGCCTTCGTTGTCGGCGTAGCGGTCGGCCGTGAGCCCGAGCCCCGGTGTGGTGACGAAGGGCACGGCCACGATGCCCTCGTTCACGAAGAGGCCGGCCAGACCGTTGGCCACGGCCACGAACTCCGCCGTGTAGGTCGCGACGCCGTCCGGCCTCTGTCCGGAACCGCACGCGCAGGTGAACGTGAGCGACTGGAGCTGCGCGTCCCGGCCCGGGCGCGTGATGCGGAGCACGGGCTGAAACGGGCGGTCCCGGGCGGAGCGCCGGACGAAGCTGGCGCCGAGCCGCTCGCTCAGCGGCAGCCGGGCGTTGTCGATCCCGCCCGGATCGGTCGGGATGGTCCGGTCGCGCCACGCCTGGGGCACCGCAATGGTGATCCGATAGCGGTCCCCTTTCGCGAGCGGCTGCCCGAGGTTCCAGCACGCCTGCCGGGTCGAGAACGTGACCGGGCCCGCGGCCTGCCCGGCAATGCCCGGCGGGGTCAGGTCGCAAACCGCTCCGCTCCGCTCCCGGGAGGCGAGGTCCCAGCGCCCCCACAGGACCACGAAGGTGAGCGCCGCCAAAGCCAGCCCCCCGACAAGCAGGAGCAGGCCGAACAGGCCGGGAAGGGCCCACCACTTCAGATACTGGAAGGTGCGCTGGTAGCAGGCGGAGGCTCGGATGGCGTAGATCCCGCCCCGGGGTCTCGACCTCCTCCGGCCGGCCTCGCTGCGCGATTCGCCCGTGACCTGAGGGAGGCCGAGCGACTGGGCCCAGAGCTCACGCGACCCGTCCCGGATGCGCCGCTCCAGGCTCGAACTCCGGCCGAGCAGGCCCATGATCACCAGCATCAGGCCCGCAGCCGAGGCCGGTGCCGCCGCAAAGGCGTCGAGCCAGGTCTGGGCGAGCCCAGGCAGCACCATGCCGAGGCCGGAGAAGAAGGGGCTCAGAACGCAGGTCGGACCGAGGCACGGCCCGGGCGGCCACTGGCTCTGGAACCACGGAAACGCGGCCAGCATGAGTGACAGGATCACGACCAGGAAGTAATTGACCCGCCGGCGCCAGACGTCGTTCCAGACCCATTCCTGCCGGGCGGCCCGGAACGGGGTGCGGTGCCGGGTCAGGCCACCCTGCCGGTCGAGGACATGGAATTCAGACGGCAGACCGATCGGCGCGTAGCTGTCGGTGCCGTCCCTGATCCGCTCGAGCACGCTCTCGTGGACGACGATGCGGGTGAGAAAGCCTCTGTCGTTCCGGTTCGGGTTCTGCTGCAACCGCGTGGTTCGATCGGGCACCACCAGGCGGGCGCTCAGCTTGCGGGGCTGGTAGCGGTAATAGGCGGCGATGCCGCTCCGGGAATCGTAACGCCGCCCGAAGGGGTTCGCCGGCGGGCGCGGCTCCTGCCGGTCCGGCGGGGCATACCGAAGGCCCTCCTTGGCGGCCTCGCCCATCATCCAGTCGAGCGGCACGATGGACAGCGCGTCGTCGGCATAGCCGCCGCCGACATTGCTGTGCACGCCGGCGAACCAGACCTGCTGCAAGCGGCCGGGCGACCGCCCGGGCTCCGCCGCGAGAGCGGCCTCCCGCCGCTCGTCCCAGAGCAGCGGCTGGAAGCTGTCGCGCTCCTCATCCAGGGCCAGCGCGTGCCGGGCACATCTCACCTGCCGCGACAGGTGATAGTCTGGCATCGAGAGTGGCCAGACCCACCTGTCGATGCCCCGCGTCATCTCGTCGATCGGCAGGCCGTAGGCGGCCACGGTGTCCCACACGCCCAGAAACGCGATCTCGGGTTTGTGCGCGGCGCCAGACGGAACGTCCATGCGGCGCAGCCAGCGCCAGCCCGCGATGAGCCGGTCTCGCACGTCCCGAATTTTCTCGACCAAGCTGACGCGCTGGCGCTCTGGCCCGCAAGCGCTGCTGTCCTTTGGAGAAAACAGCTCCAGCCGATAGCGCCGCCGATAGGCCCGGTATGCGTCCGCAACCAGGAGTTCGAGCTCGTCCTCGCCCCTGTAGCGAACCAGCCCCTGCGAGGCGACCAGACCGCACAGCACCCGGGCCGTGAACGCACCTCGGCTGAAGCCGAAGGCGAAGATCCGATCTCCCGGCTGGTAGTTGCGGCATAGGAATTTGTACATCTCCTTGGTGTTGCGGGCGACGCCGATGCCGAACACGCTGCCGAGAAGGGCGAAGGGGCGGAAGCCGGAGGTGCCGACGCCGTCGATGTAGAAGGCGAGCTGGCGGCACTGGCCCGGAGCGGGACAGCCCAGATCCAGAGCGCGGTAGAGCCGCCACACGTTGGTCTTGGTGGTTGCCGCGGCCCCGTTCCCCGTCCCGTCGGAGAAGAGGACGATGTTGCGCGGCGTCGTCATGTTCCGCTCCCGCAGGGCCACACAACCTGAGGTCGAGTTAACGGGGCGCCGCTCGGCGACGTCAAGCGCTTTGTTCGTCCGTCCCCCGAGAACTTCGCGCCGGGCCGGGTTCATCCCCGGCCGGCAACCGGCTATGACGCGCGACTGAGCCTGGACGGTGTGACTTCATCCCGGGACACCTGAACAGCGATCGAGAGCTGAGCCCCGGAATGGACCAGCGACTGGCCTTGGCCGCAGGCAGCATCGGCATCGCGGCGGCGGTGCTGGGGCTGAAATACGCCGCCTATTGGCTGACCGGCAGCGTCGCGCTCTATTCGGACGCGCTCGAGAGCCTGATCAACATCGTCACCGCGCTTGTTGCGCTGTGGGCGATCAAGGTCAGCCTGTTGCCGGCCGACGAGGGCCATCCCTACGGCCACGCCAAGGCCGAGTATTTCTCGGCCGTGCTGGAAGGGGTGCTGATCGTCGTCGCAGCCCTGCTGATCCTGCGCGAGGCCTATCTGGCCTGGCTGACGCCGCGCAGCTTCGAGCAGCCCGCGCTCGGCCTCGCGGTCAACGCCCTCGCAACCGTGCTCAACGCCGGGTGGGCCTTCCTGCTGCTGCGGCGGGGCCGGGCGCTAAGATCGCAGGCGCTGATCGCCGACGGCCGGCATCTCCTGGCCGACGTGGTGACCTCTGTCGGGGTCATCGTCGGGCTGGCCGCCGCCGCTGTCACCGGAATTTCCGCGCTCGATCCGGCGCTCGCCGCCTTCGTGGCCCTCAACATTCTCTGGTCGGGCTGGCGCGTGATCACGGAATCGCTCGGCGGGCTCATGGACGAGGCGGTTCCGGCGGCCACCCTCGCCCGCATCCGCGACATCATCTCGCTCCATGCGGCTGGCGCTCTGGAGGCCCACGATCTGCGCACCCGCCATGCCGGCCAGATCAGCTTCGTGGACTTCCACCTGGTGGTGCCGGGCCACCTCTCGGTGTCCGACGCGCACGACATTTGCGACGGCATTGAGCGGGCTCTCAAGGCCGAGCTCGGCGCGGCGCATGTCACGATCCACGTCGAACCGGAAGACAAGGCCAAGCATTCCGGCATCGTGGTGCTCTGACCCGCCCGGATTCCGGACAAAGAAAAGGCCGGGTCGCCGAAGCGCCCGGCCGAGGCCCGCGGCGTGCGCGGCGCCTATTCCTGGTTCTGACGAAACGCCGTCGTGGCCTTGTCGGCGGCCGAGCGCGTCGCGGCGGCCGCGTCGGTGGCGGCGGCCTGAGCCTGCGCGGTCGCCGAGCGGGCAGCGGTCTGCGCGATCTCGCCGAGTTCCTTCATCTGGACCTGCATGGCAGCAAATTGCGTGCGGGCGAATTCGGCCTGCAGCTTCATGGCTTCCTGGATGTCCGTCGCCCGAACAAGGCGCTGGGCGTGGTCGAAGGCGGCAGAGATGTTCTGCTCCGCATAGGACAGCGTCTTGCGGGTGGCGTCGGACGCGCTGGTCTGCATGCTGGTGCGCGAGCCTTCGAACGTGTCGACGGCCTTGTGCGCGGCACCCAGAAAGCCGTCGAACGCCTTGCGGGCCTGATCCACGCTCTTTTCGGCGAAGTCCCTCATCTCGACCGGAACTTCGTACTTCATGCCCTGAGCCTCTGCCACGTCACCCTCCTGCTTCATGTTGCACTGCAACATACGCAATGCCTCTTGAAAGGGCAAGCGCGCTGCACGCCGTTAACGTTACGGAGAAGTAAATGGGTCCGCGGCAATCCGGTCCTCGCTTTCCGGGGACGGATTTGCTTTCTCTCAGGCCCTAACCGAGACGTCGTCATGGACCCCACAAGGGGTGGCTGGGAGTGCATCGTCGCGCCGCTGATCGAGGAAGCCGGAGTGAACCGGATTCTCGAGGCGGGGGCGTGCGTTCTCGTCTGGAGCCGGGACGGCGAGCGCCGTCTCTGGCCGGCCGATGCCGGCGGCGGCGCCGAGCCCGCCCGGGCGCATCCGAACTGGCACCGCCACGTGCGGACCCTGGCAGCCGGAGGCCTCGTGCCGCGCGAGGGCTTCAGGTTCGACAGGTGGCGTGAGACCCCCCTCGAGGCTCCCCTGACCGTCGCGTCCCGGGTGATCACGTCCCCGGAGGGCGCCGAGGCGCTCCTCACCATCGCGGTGTCCAGGGCGCGAGCGCCGAGGAGGTTTGCGGCGCGAGCGGCGGCAGACTCGTCCGGGCCGGCGACACCCGTCGCGGTGGCGGCTGCGCCCGGCACGGAGGCGCCACTGGCGCGCCGGGGCGTGCGATTCACATGGAGGGCCGACGCGTCCGGCCGGATGGCGGAGGTCTCGGCAGCCCTGGCCGCGAGCATCGGCCAGCCCTCCGGCCACCTGCGGAGCCGCCAGTGGAGCGAGCTCGCCGGGTCGGCGTTGCGAGACGAGGGCGGCACTGTGATGGCCCGCATGGCGGCCGGACAGGGCTGGAGCCGGGTGCCGCTCCTGCTGCGGCATGGCGACCGCGTTCGGGCCGTGCCGGGCGAGATCAGCGGCGCGCCGATCTTCGGCCCGACCGGAGGGGTCGAGGGCTTTCGCGGCTACGGCACCGTCTTTCCCGACGAGGCCCGCGAGGTGTCGCCCGATCTCTTCCTCGAGGTGCCGGCGGCCGCAGAAGCGAGCGTCGAGGCCGGGGCCATGCAGCCGCCGGTCGCCGCCGAACCCTACGGGGGCCTCGACCAGGCCATGAGCGTAGCCGCCGCGATGACGGGCACGGCCCGCGACGGCATGTTCGGGATGCTGAGAGCCTTTCTGGCGCCGCCCCCCGGCTTCCCGGCAGGCGACGGCGTCGCGGCCCCGGAGTCAGAAGCCGCCCTCCCCGATCCGCAGCCGGCGCTCTCGGCCGACGAAACCGGAGCCCTGCAGGAGATCGCGCGCGCGCTCGGCTCGGTCGGTCCGGGCGAGCGGCCCCTTTCGGTCGGTCGCGGCCCGGCCGAGATCGTGCCCCTGCCGCCGCGGCCCCGCGTGCCCGAAGCGTCCCGCATCCTGGATCGGCTGCCCCTGCCGCTGGCCGTCTTCCGGGACGAGAACCCGGTCTTCGCCAATCGCACCTTCCTCGACCTCGTTGGGGCGGACGAGCTTCCGGGCTGGGTCGCGGCCGGCGGCGCGGCGAGCCTCCTCGGCCTCACGCCGGCGCGCGGCGGCGCCACGCTGATCCGGACACTTCCGACCGGCGACGACGTCGAGGTGCGGCAGGAGGACATCGTCTGGGCCGACGCCCCGGCAACTCTCCTGATCCTGCGCAGCCTCGGAGAGAACCAGCCGGACGGACGGGCGATTGAACACGACCTCGCGGCGACCCGCGCCCGCAACGCCGAACTCGCGGCCTCGCTCGACCTTGCGGCGGACGGCACGCTGACGCTCGACCTCTCGGGCCGGATCCTGTCGGTCAGCCGCTCGGCCGAAGCGCTGTTCGGCTACGCCGAAAACGAGATCGTCGGCGAGGTCGTGACGGCCCTGATCGTGCCGGAGGATCACCGCGAATTGCTCGCCTGTCTGGAGGCCGTGGCCCGCGAGCGGCACGGGACGGCCCGGGATTGTGAAGCGCGCGGCCGATCCCGGCGAGGCCCGTCGCAGCCTTTCTCCATTCGGGCCGGAATCGTTGCGGGTACGCGGGAGCCGATCTATCTTCTCGCCTTCCGCGACCTGTCGCCCTCGAAGGCGATCGAGGAGGAGCTGCGCGAGGCGCGCAGCGCGGCCGAGCGCGCCGGCACGCAGAGGGCGGACTTCCTGGCCCAGGTGAGCCACGAGATTCGCACACCCCTGACCGCCATCGCGGGCTTCGCCGAGCTGATGCTGGACGAGCGCTTCGGGCCGCTCGACAACGAGCGCTACCGCGGCTATCTGCGTGACATCCACGCCTCGAGCGGCCACGTGGTGAGCCTGGTCAACGACCTGCTCGATCTCGCCAAGGCCAGGTCCAGCAACAGCGGCCTCGAACCGGGGGAGCTCGACCTCAGCGAGATCGTCCAGCAATGCGTCGCTCTGGCCGGCCCGCTCGCGGGCCGCGAGAAGACCATTCTGCGCACGGCCTTCGATCCCGGCCTGCGGCCGGTCTGGGCGGACGAGCGATCCGTGCGCCAAATCGTCTTGAACGTGCTGTCGAACGCCATTCGCTTCACCGGCGCAGGCGGTCAGGTGATCGTGTCCACGACCTCCGCCGGCCCGGACGACGTCCAGCTCAGCGTCCGGGACACCGGGCCCGGCATGACGGAGGGCGAGATCGAAGCTGCGCTCACACCCTTTCGGCAGGTTGCGGCGACGCGGCGGGGTGACGGCACGGGCCTCGGCCTGCCGCTGTCCAAAGCCCTGGTGGAAGCCAATGGCGGGGTCTTCTCCATCACGAGCGGCCGCGGACGCGGCACGCTTGTGGCGATCCACCTGCCGGCGGCCCGGACCGAAGACTCGGCCCGACAAACGGGAAGCACGGCGGCGGCGGCCGAGTAGCGAAAGGCCGCAGGCGCTGGTGGCGGGAAGCGTGGCTGCCCATATCGGGTGGGAGATGCCCGCCACACCCCCGCTCCCGTCCCTCGCCTCAGGCCGCCTCCCCGCGGCCCGCATCCGGCGGCTGCGGCCCGAGGACGAACGCCTGTATCCGGATTTCCTGGCGCACGTGTCGGCCGAGGACCGTCGCTTCCGCTTCTTCAGCGCGGCCGAGCTCACCCCGCACCAGATTTCGCGGTTCACCCGCTACGATCCGGCCTCCGCCGTGGCGCTCGCGGCGGTCAGTCCCGACGACGGGGCGCTCTGGGGCGTGGCGCGCCTGCATCGGCTCGACGGGCCGGTCCGAGAGGGCGAGTTCGCCGTCCTGGTCCGGACCGACATGAAGGGCCACGGCATCGGCCGCGCGCTGATGGAGGGCCTCTGCCGCGGCGCGCCGACGATCGGCGTCGAGCGCGTGGTCGGGCTCATCCTGTCGGAGAATGCCGGCATGATGGCGTTTGCCCGAGAGCTCGGCTTCGACCTCACGCAGGATCCGGCCGATCCGAACCTCGTTCGGGCCAGCGCCCGTCTCGGGGAGAACCGCCAGGCGGCCTGACCCGCCCGGCGGCTGGCCTCAATGGCCGGTCTGGTCGGCGCCGCGGCTGGCCTCGAACAGGAACCAGGTCCGACGCTCGGCCTGATCGATGAACTCCTCCAGCAGGCTCGCGGTCGCCACGTCCTCGTGCTCGTCGCACACGTCGTGCGCGTCCCGCATGTTCTTGGTCATGTCCTTGTTGTCCGAGATGAGTTCCCGCAGCATGTCGAGCGGGGGGACGAACTCGGCGTCGTTGTCGGCGACCCGGGACATGCCGTTGATCTGGCCAATCGACCGAAGGGTGTTGCCGCTGATCTTGCGGACCCGCTCCGCCAGGGGGTCGATGGCGGCGAAGATCTCCTCTGCGTGTTCGTCCAGCATGAGGTGGTAGTCGCGAAAATGCGGCCCGCTCATGTGCCAGTGGAAGTTCTTGGTCTTCACATAGAGCGCGAAGCTGTCGGCCACGAGGCCGTTGATCGCCGCCGAGATCGCGCGCACCGCCTGCTCGTCGAGATCGGTCGGGGTCTGGAGGTTGGAGCCGCGCGCGCTCGGCGCGGCTTTCGCTGTCTTCGCCATGGATGTGCCCTCAAGCCCCGGGTCTCGGGCGACGGACGGAGAGGCCGAACCGTCGCCCGGGGGTCAACAGGCCGGCAACGGGGAAGCCCCGCTGCCGTTCCAGGTCAGGCGCCGACGCCGGGGCTGCCTCCCTCGCCGTCATCGAGCTTGCCGATGAACTTCTGCGCGTAGAGCTGGAGGCCGAGCTGCTCGACCAGGTTCAGCTGCGTTTCGAGGAAGTCGATATGCCCCTCCTCGTCGGCGGCCAGCTCCTCGAACAGGATCTTCGACACACGGTCGTTGACGCTGTCGCAATACTTGGCGGCTTCAAGATAGAGCGCGCGGGCTTCCACTTCCGCGGCGAGATCGCATTCCAGGATCTCCTTGACGGTCTGGCCGATGCGCAGCGGGTCGAGAACCTGCAGGTTGGCGAAGCCTTCCAGGAAGAGGATGCGCTGAACGAAGCGGTCCGCATGCTCCATCTCTTCGATGGATTCCTTGCGCCACTTCTTAGCGAGGTCCTTGTATCCCCAATCGTCCAGGATGCGGTAGTGCAGCCAATACTGATTGACGGCGGTCAGCTCGCTGCGGAGCCCCCGGTTCAGATATTCGATGACCTTCGCGTCGCCCTTCATCGCACCCTCGTTTGCTCCGATGGGGTGGATTTAGGCCCGGGGCCGCGCGATGTCCAGCTAGTTTAGAACCGTTTCAAGAAGCGGGTTCGCCTCAGCGGGCCGGTGCCCATGCTCGGTGTGGGCCAGCGGGCAGCTGCCGCACGCGTCCTCCGCGCCCCGCAGCGCCGCGTCCATGATGGCCCGGATCGAGCGGGCGCAGCGCCCGCAATTCGGGCTGCAGCCGAGGCAGCGATAGACCTGGGCCGGCGTGCGGGGGCAGCCGGGGCCGTCGCCGAGGCACGCTTTCACGTCGCCATCGGTCAGCACGTTGCAGGAGCAGACAATCATGGATACTTTAGAAGCGCTCTAAATATCATGCAATGTCAGCATCTTAACCCACATCTGGCGTGGGATCCAAGCCTTCCGGCCGCCACCCGAAGCGGTCCGATGACGCAGGCCCGCGCCGGATTCAGCGCGCTGCGGCGCGGATCGAGGACGTAACCAGGTCGTCCGGCTGCAACCGCGCCGCCGTGGGCGCCGGCTTGGCGGTCGCCCCGTCAGGGGCCGGAGGGGCCTGCGCGGGGTCGTCCAGCCCGTAGATGTCGTCGCGGAAATGCGCCGCTCCATCCGGGCCCGCATAGCCCGTGAGGTAGACCCAGGCGACCGGTACGGGCTTGGACAGGCGCACGTCGACCCGCTTGCCGCCGGCGATCGCGGTCTCGATGTCCATGGGGCCCCAGGACGCGCCGCCTCCGGCCGCTGCAGGCGTGCCCTCGAGGAGCCAGCCGGCGAGTTCCTTGACCCCGGACACGCGCACGCAGCCGGAAGACTGGGCCCGGCGGTCGCGGGCGAAGAGCCGCTTCGACGGGGTGTCGTGCATGTAGACGGCGTGCCGGTTCGGCATGTCGATCCGGATCTCGCCGAGCGAGTTCTCGAACCCGGCATCCTGGCGCACCGTGTAGTTGACGGCCCGCTCGGTGGACCAGTCGATCGTGGCCGGATCCACCTCCCGGCCCTGCCCGTCGAACAGGCGGATCTTCATGCGGGCGAGATAGCCCGGATCCTTGCGGACATGGGGGATGATGTCCTTGCGGATGAGCGAGACCGGGACGGTCCAGGTCGGGTTGAAGTTGATGGAGGTGACCCGGGTTTCCACCGCGGGGGACGCCCGGTCGGGCTTGCCGACCACGGCCACGTAGCGCCGGCGCACCGAGCCGCCCTCGACGGCTTCGACGCTGGCGGACGGGATGTTCACGGTCACGTAGCGCTCGCCGAAGGCGAAGCGGGAGCCGAGAAGGCGGGAGGCGGAGGCCTGAAGCTGCCGCAGCCGGGCGGCGGCCGGAACGTTGAGCTGCACCAGCGTGCGGGGCCCCACGAGCCCCGTCTCCTCGAGGCCGTGCCGCAGCTGGAAGCGCCGCAAGGCCGCGGCCAGGCCGGCGTCGAAGCTCGCCCCGCCGCGCTCGGACGGGTCGAGGTCGCCTTCGGCCGCGAGCCGGGCCCGCAGCGCCGCGACCACCGGGCCGCGGTCGCCGGACTTCAACCGCGTCGCGTCATTGGGCACGCTCGGCCAGCCACCGCTCTCCGCGATCTCGCGATAGCGCTCCGCCGCCTTGAGGGTGGCCATGAAGGTCTCGGGGCCGTAGCTCGGCCGCGGGTCGTCGGACAGTTTCACGGGCACGCTCGGCGGTGCCGGCCGGGCGGTGGCGGGTTCGGCCGGTGCAGCCGGGCTCGGGGCCGCGGC
>NZ_JAQGKF010000254.1 GCF_028290205.1 Enterovirga sp.
GGGCACGACCTTGCTGAGGACGGAGAGCGCCCGATTGCCGGCGCCGGGGATCACCACGGCCCGCCCCGCCTCGTAGCCGTCGAGCCCGAGGCGGGCGACGTCCACGGCCGACATGCCGCCGCCCTGAAACAGCTTCGACTTCTCGAGATTGGCCCGCAGGC
Source organism: Enterovirga sp. (assembly GCF_028290205.1). Taxonomy (GTDB): domain Bacteria; phylum Pseudomonadota; class Alphaproteobacteria; order Rhizobiales; family Beijerinckiaceae; genus Enterovirga. Next base: position 162 of record NZ_JAQGKF010000254.1, read on the forward strand.
GGAACTCGGTCGCGGTGGGGCCCGGGCAGACCGCCGTCACGGTGACGCCGTGCCGCCGCACCTCCTCGTGCATGCCCTCCGAGAGCAGCAGCACATAGGCCTTGGTGGCGGCATAGGCCGACATGAACGGGACCGCCTGGAAGGCTGCCATCGAGGACAGGTTGATGATGCCGCCGCGCCGCCGCTCGACGAGGCCGGGCAGAACCAGCCGGCACAGCCGGGTCAGGGTGGTGCAGTTCAGCTCCACCATGGCGATCTGCTCGTCATAGGGCATGGTCCGGAAGCCGCCGCGCAGCCCGAACCCGGCATTGTTGACGAGCGTGTCGACGGTGATCCCGCGCTCCTCGACGGCCCGCAGCAGCGCCTCGGCGCCGTCCGGCCGCTGCAGGTCCATGGTGACCGTCTCGACCCGGACGTCGCCGCCGCGAAGCTCGCCGGCGAGGGCATCCAGCCGGTCCGTCCGGCGCGCCGTGAGCACCAGGGAGCGGCCGCGCCGGGCCGCCAGCCGGGCCATTTCCAGGCCAATGCCGCTCGAAGCGCCGGTGATCACGGTCCAACGGGGGTCGGTCATGCGGTCGGGGCCTGTTCCGGCCTGCCCCCGGTGGCTATGCAGCCGGGGCGGACGGCCGGGTGGGCCGACCTCGTGCAGGGAGAGAGCGGATGAGGGAGGCGGTCGCAATCATCGGCAGCGGGGCCATCGGCGGCTACCTGGCGGGCGCGCTGGCCGGGGCTGGGCGAGACGTGACCCTGTGCGTCCGGACGCCGTTCGACCGGCTCACGGTGGAGCAGGGCGGGACGGTGCGTGAGGTGCCGGTGCGGCTGGCAACCGACCCCGGCGCGGTCCGGCCGACCCGTTGGGTCCTCCTGACCACCAAGGCCCAGGACACGGCCGGAGCCGCGCCCTGGCTCTCCGCCCTGGCCGGACCGGACACCGTGGTCGTCGCGGTCCAGAACGGGGTCGACCACCGGGCGCGAGTCGAGCCGGTGGCGGCGGGCGCGGCCGTCATGCCGGCCGTGATCTGGTGCAGCGTGGAGCGAACCCACCCCGGCCGCATCGTCCATTACAGCAACGCGAAACTGGCCGTGCAGCGCGGTCCGGGCAGCGCCGAGCTGGCCGAACTCTTCGCGGGCAGCGGCTTCGAGGTTGCCCAGGAAGAGGACCTGCTCACGGTCGCCTGGCGCAAGCTCCTGTCGAACCTCGTGGTGAACCCGCTCACGGCCCTGACGCTGCGGCGCAGCCGCATCTTCGCGCAACCGGAGCTCGCCGGCCTCATGCGGGCGGTGCTGGAGGAGGCCGTGCGGGTTGCGGCCGCTGAGGGCGCAAAGCTCGGCCCGGCCGACATCGAGGCCGCGCTGCGTGGCTTTGCCCGGCTGCGCCCGGAATCGGGCACGTCCATGCTCTATGACCGCCTCGCCGGGCGGCCCCTGGAACATGCCCACCTGACCGGCGCGCTGGTTGCGGCCGCCGACCGGCACGGCCTCGCCGTTCCGGTGAACCGGACACTGCTGGCGCTCCTGGCGGCCGCGAGCGGGCATCGGCTCGATGGAACCGACTAGGCCGCGAGTTCCTGGCGCACGAGGCTGACCCAATAGCCGGCGCCGAGCGTCAGGATGTCGTCGTTGAAATCGTAATGCGGGGTATGGACGGCGTGGAAGGTGCCGTCCGGCGCGACGCCGTTGCCGATGAACAGGAACGCGCCGGGCTTCACCTGCAGCATGTCGGCGAAGTCCTCGCCGCCGGTGATGGGCGGCGCGTCGGCGTCGACCGCCTCCGGCCCGACCAGCGCGGCGGCCGCCCCGGCAGCGATCGTGGTGTGGTCCGGATGGTTCACCAGCACGCTCGCATAGCGGCCGTATTCGACCTCCGCGGTGCAGCCCTGCGCGCCGGCATGGGCGTGTGCGAGTTCGATCAGCCGACGCTGCACGATGTCGCGGGCCGTCTCCGAGAACGTCCGGACGGTGCCCGTGATGACGAGGTCGGCCGGCATCACGTTCGGCGAATCCGGCGAGCCGCCCCGAATCGAGCCGATCGACACGACGGCCGGCTCCACGGCCGGCACGTTGCGGCCGATCACGTTTTGCAGCGCGAGGCAGAAATGCGCCTGCGCGATGGTGACGTCGGTGGCGAGATGCGGCGTCGAGCCGCCATGGCCGCCGGTTCCCCGAAAGGTCACCGTGAAGAAGTCCACCGCAGCCATCATGGGCCCCGGCCGCAGCCGGAAGCGGCCGACCGGCAGCCCGGGCGCGTTGTGCATGCCGTAGACCGCGTCGCAGGGGAACCGCTCGAACAGCCCGTCGGCGATCATCCGGGCGGCGCCGCCGCGGCCCTCCTCGGCCGGCTGAAACACGAAATGGACCTCGCCCGCGAAATCGGGCCGAGCGGCCAGGTGGCGGGCCGCGCCGAGCAGCATCACGGTGTGCCCGTCATGACCGCAGGCATGCATGGTGCCGGGGGTCTCGGAGGCATAGGGCAGGCCGGTGCGCTCCTCGATCTGGAGCGCGTCCATGTCGGCCCGCAGGGCGAGGGCCCGGTTGCCGGGTCGCCGGCCTCGGAGCGTTCCGACCACCCCGGTGCCGCCGATCCCCTCGGCGACGGCGAGCCCGTAGCCGCGAAGCTCCGCCGCAACCAGCGAAGCCGTCCGGTGCTCCTCGAACCCCATCTCGGGGTGGCGGTGGATATCGCGGCGAAGCGCCGTGAGGTCCGCCCGGAGGGGCTCGAGTTCCGCCAGAAGTGGGTGGGCGATCGTGTCCATCCCCTCGCATACCCGAGAGGGGGGCGGGCGGACCAGCCCGCCCGCCCGCGCTCCCCCGCCTCAGGCAGAGCGGGCCAGGAGCCGGGCGCGCTTCGGCTTCAGCACGAAATAGGCGAGCAGCCCGGTCAGGATGTCGAGCACGATCACGATCGTGAAGACCGGAAGCCAGCTCCCGGTCGCCTCGCGCAGCAGCGCCGCCACCGGGCCGCCCAGGATCGAGCCGATCCCCTGCGCGATGTACAGGAACCCGTAATTGGTGGTCGCGTGTTTGGTGCCGAACGTGTCGGTCAGGGTGGACGGGAACAGAGAGAAGATCTCGCCCCAGCCGAAGAACACAACCCCTGACAGGAACACGAACATCAGGGGGTTTTCGCGGAAGTAGATGAGCAGGCCGATGGCGATGCCTTCGAGGATGAAGGCGATCGTCATGGTGTTCTCGCGGCCGATCTGGTCCGACACCCAGCCGAAAAAGGGGCGGGTAAAACCGTTCATGATGCGGTCGAACGTGAGCGCCAGGGGCAGGGCGGCGAGGCCGAACACCAGCGCGTTGGCGACCCCGAAATCGCGGGCGAAGTTGGCGAAGTTCGAGGTCACCATGAGGCCGCCGGTCGACATCATGGTCATCATGCAGAACATCAGCCAGAAGATCGGCTGCCGCAGCATGTCGGCCGGCTTGGTGTCCCGCCCGGCGACCTGGAGCACCGAGGCCCGGACCGAGATCTCGCCGCTGCGCGGTGCACGCAGCCCGAGCGCGGCCACGAACCCGATCGCGCCGAGGATGAAGCCGAAGGTGATCAGGGTCTTCTGGTAGCCCGAACTCTCCAGCATGGCCGTGATCGGGAAGCTCGTGAACATGGCGCCCATGCCGTAGCCGGCCGCCACCACGCCCACCGCGAAGCCGCGCCGGTCGGGAAACCACTTCACCATCAGGCCGATGATGCCGACATAGACGATGCCGGTGCCGATGCCGCAGAAGAGCCCGTAGGTGAGATAGAGGCCGATGAGGCTGGTGGCGTAGGCGGACAGCACCCAGCCGAGGCCGGACAACGCCGCCCCGACGGCGATCATCAGCTTCGGGCTGAACCGGTCGATCAGATAGCCCTGCACCGGCGAGAAGAAGGTCTGCAGGACGATCACCAGCGTGAAGGTGATCTGGAGTGCGGCAAGCGACGCGCCGGTGGTCTCCCCGAAGGGCTTGGTGAACAGCGTCCAGACGTATTGCGGAGACGAGATGGCCATCATCACGATGAGGGCCAATCCGAGCTGGATCCAGCGGGTGTTGGCGGCGGTGCTGGGAATGGCGGAGACCGGAACGGCGCTCATGGGGCGACACTCGCGACAGGAGGAGACGCGCGAGCCACGCAATCTGCGTGCCGCAACGGGAGCGTGCGGAGCCCCCGTAGGTCCGTCAAGCCCGGTTCCGTCTTGGACCCTCGTCCTTTCGGAGGGGGGCGGGGCAGGGGCGGCGCGCCGCCTCGTCCGGGCGCTCGGGATCCGGCCGAACCTCGTGCAACGGGTTCACGGAACGGCAAGCCGCGGCCTGTAGGGAGGAGCGCGGGAGTGCCATGCTGACCCCTCACCCTGCCGCGCGCGGTTTCTGGACCCCGGCCCGCCTCAGCCATGAGGGCGCACGGCTGGTCAGGGAGATCGCAACCTCCAACGGCGCCGCCGTGCTGGCTGCCCGCCTGGCCGGAGCCGCCCTCGCTTATGCCGGGCAGGTGGCCGCCGCCCGGTGGCTCGGCGCGGACGGCTTCGGCCATTACGCGCTGGCCCTCGTCTGGCTCACCATCCTGGGCCACCTCGCCACCTTCGGCACGCCACAGGCGGTCTGCCGGCACGTGGCCGCCGCCCTCGCGACCGGCGACACGCCGGCGGTGCGGGGCTTCGTGGTGTTCGGCCTGGGCGTCGTGGCCCTGACCGGCGCGCTCGTCGCGGCTGCCGCCGTCGCGCTGCTCTGGGCTTTCCCGGACGTGGCCGAGAGCGCCGCCTGGCGACCCCTGGCGCTGGCCATGCTGGCGGTGCCGCTCTTGGCCGTCCAGGACATCCTCGAATCGCTGGCTCGAGCCTTCGACAGGCCGGCTGCCGGCATCGCGCCCGCCTATGTCGTGCGGCACGGCGCGACGCTTGTCGTCTTCGCCGCGCTCCTGCTCGGCGCCGCTCCGGGCGATCCGGCCGGCGCGGTGCTGGCCGCCATCGGCGGCCTTCTCCTCGGGGTCGCCGGCCAGAGCCTGCTGGTGCTCCGGCTGATCCGGCGCCGGATTCCGCCGGGGCCGCGCCGCTACGAGCTCCGCCGCTGGCTCGGCACCGCGCTACCGGTCGCCCTGGTGGACGGCACCGAGATCCTGCTGCTCAACATGGACGTGCTGCTCGTTGGACTGTTCCTGCCACCCCCGTCGGTGGCCGCCTACTACGCCGCGACGCGGCTCACGCAGATGCTGGACCTCGTTCGCTACGCCGCCTCCGCCGCGACCGCGCAGCGCTTCGCGGCCCTGTTCGCGCTTGGCCGCGCCGAGGACGTCGTGCGGCTGGCTCGCCGGGCGACCTTGGCCACGGCGGCGCTGTGCGGGGCGGGGGCGATCACCCTGTCCCTTCTCGCCGGGCCCTTGTTGGGGCTGTTCGGCTCGGGCTTCGCGGCAGCCGCCCCGGTGGTGCCGATCGCCGCGGCGGGGCTCGTGCTCGCAGCCCTGTGCGGGCCGGGCGAGGACCTCCTCACGATGACCGGCGGCGAGCGGGTCTGCGCGGCCGTCCATGCGGTCGCGCTGCCGCTGACCCTGCTTCTCGCGCTGGTCCTGATCCCGACCCTGGGTATTGTGGGCGCGGCGCTCGCCACCGCGACGGCTCTGGTCGGCCGCTCGGCGGCGCTCGCCTGGCTGGCTTGGCGGCGGCTCGGCGCGCTGCCCGTGGGCTCCGGCCGTGCCGGCTGAGCTCGGCCCGGTCCGCGTTCGCCGCGTGCCGGGCCTGCGTGCCGCTGAGCTCGCAGCCGCCTGGGACCGGCTTGCGGCCGAGGCGCTGGAGGAGAACCCGTTCTTCACCGCCGCCTACATGCTGGCGGGGCTCCGCCACCTGAACGAGCGCAGCGTCCCTGATCTCCTCTGCGTCGAGCGCGCTCCAATCGATGGGGGCGCGGCCCTGCTGATCGGGGTCCTGCCGCTCGAAATGGCCCGGTTCCGCTACGGAGTCCCGCTCCCGCTCGGCGTCGCGGCGAGCCATGTCTTTCAGACCAGCGGCACGCCCCTGCTGCACCGCGACCATGCCGCCGACGCCGCAGACGCCCTGCTCGGGGCCCTCTGCCGCGACCCGGCCGTCCGGGGCCGCGCCCTGCTGCCGCACCTGCGGCTCGCGGGGGCGACCGCGCGCCTGCTCGGCGAACGGGCGGGGCCGGCCGGATTGCGCAGCGCCACCCTGTGCGACCTCCGGCG
>NZ_JAQGKF010000022.1 GCF_028290205.1 Enterovirga sp.
CCCGATGCGGGTCAGCGTCTCGGTGATTTCATCCAGCGAGGCCGCGGTTTCGAGATGATCGCGGAGCCAGGAGAGGGTGAATTTCATGTGCGCTCGAAACCGTAGGTGCGTCTAAGAAGAGCGTACAATTCGGCTGCTACGTCTTCCCCGAACGGGATGGATTGGCTGGTCACGCCTGGCACGGGATTGGGCGACCCCTGCGTGCCGCATTCTGTCCCGAGCGGCCGGTCAGCTCGGGTGGTTCGATGTGGGCCGCCGGAGGCCGGCTGCCGCTCCCCGCCAGCTACCCCTGTTGCCCGGGGCTGAGCTTTGCCCAACGGTAGCCCTTTTCTCCAGTCGCGCGCCCCGCCCAAGCGAGTGATCCCTCGATCGGCTCGGCCCTAAGAGCGACACCTAGATTCGTCTTGTTGATCATCGCGCGGTCCATCGACCGCGACCCAACAAGACGGCCCTGCCTGTACGAACGCTCCGCCCGCGCCGCGTGGAGAGCAACAACGGCCCGGAATCTGATGCTTCGGGCCACCTGAAGCGGAGAAACCACCCACGAGCCGGTCCAGAATGAGCCGTCAGGCTCGAAATCAACGCCGCGGTCCCGGTCGCAGACAAAGTGGTACTCTGAGACGTACTCACCCGTATGGCTCGCGGCCGTCCTCTCTGCTCGCGGAACCCGAGCCGACAGTTCGGCATCGCATCGTGCGACAAGATCCGTGGCACTCCGGCGTTCAGCGTTGGAGCGCAGACCACGAAGGGCTTCGGTCCCAAGCCCGCTCAGCCGCTCCGGCGTCCAATCTTCAGACTTCATGAGGTCAGCCCTCCCACCAGCGTCGGAAGGTCGAGCGGACGGAAGCCGTAATGCTCGAGCCAGCGGACGTCTGCGTCGAAGAAGGCCCGCAGGTCCGGCATGCCGTATTTGAGCATGGCGATGCGGTCGATGCCCATCCCCCAGGCAAAACCCTGCACCTGGTCCGGATCGAGCCCGCAATTGCGGAGCACGTTCGGGTGCACCATGCCGCAGCCCAGGATCTCGAGCCAGTCGTCGCCTTCGCCGAAGCGGATCTCGTCGCCGCGGCGCGAGCACTGGATGTCGACCTCCATCGAGGGCTCGGTGAAGGGGAAGAAGGACGGCCGGAACCGCATCTTCACCTCGTCGACCTCGAAGAAGGCGCGGCAGAACTCCTCCAGCACCCAGCGCATGTTGGCGATGGTGGCCCGGTCGTCGATGACCAGCCCCTCGACCTGGTGGAACATGGGCGTGTGGGTCTGGTCGGAATCGTGCCGGTAGGTCCGGCCCGGGATGATCACCCGGATCGGCGGCTGCTGGCTCCGCATGGTGCGGATCTGCACCGGCGATGTGTGCGTCCGCAGGACCTTCCGGTGGCCGTCGCGGTCCGGCTTCAGGAAGAACGTGTCGTGCATCTCCCGGGCCGGGTGGCCGACCGGGAAGTTGAGCGCCGTGAAGTTGAGCTCATCGGTCTCGACATCGGGCCCTTCCGCGACCCGGAAGCACAAGTCGGCGAAGATGGCCGTGATCTCGTCGACCACCTGGCTGATCGGGTGGATGCGGCCCGAGACCTCGGGACCTGGCCGCACCGGCAGGGTCACATCGAGGCGTTCGGATGCCAGACGGGCATCGAGGGCGGCCCCGGCCAGCGCCTCCCGACGCTCGGCGATCGCGGCCTGCACGGCGTCACGGAGCCCGTTGATGAGCGGGCCCTGGATGCGGCGCTCGTCGGCGCTCATGCGGCCCAGCGTCTTCAGGAGCTCGGAGACGGAGCCCTTCTTGCCGAGGGTCGCGACCCGCAAGCTCTCCAGCCCCGCCTCGTCGGGCGTGGCCGAGACCTGAGCCAGGAGGTCACGTTCAAGTGTCAGGAGGTCGGTCATGGCGGCGCGATCTGCCTCAGGCGCGTCGTCGCCGGGCTCGTCCCGGGGACCCCGATCGGAGAACCGCAGCGCCTCGCCGCATCGGGATGACCGGGGCGGCCCTCGGAACGCATCCGAAGGCCGGCCCGGCCATGACAATCAAGGTGAAAGGGGCGAGCGTCAGGCCGCCTTGAGCAACTCCGGCGGCAGCGCCGCCTTGGCCTGAGCCACAATCGCGGCAAAGGATTCCGGCTCCCGAATGGCGATGTCCGACAGAACCTTGCGGTCGATCGTGATGCCGGCCTTGGCCATGCCGTCCACCAGGCGCGAATAGGTCAGGCCGTGCTCGCGGGAGGCCGCGTTCAGGCGCTGGATCCACAGCGACCGGAAGGTGCGCTTCCGATTCTTGCGGTCGCGATAGGCGTATTGCATCGCCTTCTCGACCGCCTGCTTGGCGATCCGGATGGTGTTCTTGCGCCGGCCATAATAGCCCTTGGCGGCCTCGAGGACTTTTTTATGCTTGGCGTGGCTGGTCACGCCGCGTTTTACGCGAGCCATGATGTATCTCCTGGATGTCTAGGACGGGTGGGCGTGAAGGCTTCAGCCGTTCGGCAGGAAGAACTTCTTCACGTTGTCGGCGTCGCCCTTGAACATCGTGGTCGTGCCGCGGAGGTTACGGATCTGGCTGTTCGTCCGCTTGATCATGCCGTGGCGCTTGCCGGCCTGAGCCCGCATCACCTTGCCGGTGCCGGTGATCTTGAACCGCTTCTTGGAACCCGAATGGGTCTTCAGCTTGGGCATTTTGCTCTCCTACGGCCCGACGGCCGATATGCGCCGCGCGGGATGCGGGAAGGAATCCGAGCCCGGGACGCTGATGCTGCTGGAGCATGTCGAACCGCCACGGCAGCCCTTTCGGCCGGGCGGTTCGAGGCCGGGCTTATGCCAGAGGGGGCGTGCGAGAGCAACAGCTTCCGGACCGTCCGGCCCCCTCGCGCCTCAGCGCAGGCACTGGAGCGGCGTGTCGGCGATGCGGGCCAGAATGGTGTTCGCCTGGCTGGATTGCCGTCCGGTCGGCCGGGCCGGATTGCGGCGCAGCGGGCTCGGCAGCGCCGTGACCAGCAGGGCGGCCTCGCGTCGGGACAGGCTCGCGGCCGGCTTGCCGAAATGGCGCCGGGCCGCCTCCTCGGCCCCGAACACCCCCTCGCCCCATTCGGCGATGTTGAGATAGACCTCGATCATCCGGCGCTTGGGCCAGATAAGGTCGAGATACATGGCGATCGGGATCTCCATCGCCTTGCGGATCACCGACCGGCCCGGCCACAGAAACAGGTTCTTGGCCACCTGCATCGGGATGGTGGACGCGCCGCGGCTCGGGCCGCCCTCGTCCGCCTCCTCGATGACCTCGTTCAGCGCCCCCCAGTCGATGCCGCCATGGAGGCAGAAGCGCGCGTCCTCGGAGGCGATCGCGGCCGCCGGCAGGGTGGAGGCGATGCGGCCGAGCGGGACGAAGGTCCGGCTCGCCGCCTCGCCCCCAAGCCACCGGCTCAGCATCAGCGTCGAGATGGGCGGGACGGCCAGATAGGCGGCCCCCAGAACCAGCACCAGCGCCGGATAGGCCAGGATCAGCAGGAGCAGGAGCCGAACCAGCCGCCGCATCGCGGCGTCAGACCGTGACCTGGGTGCCGACCTCGACCACGCGCCCCGTCGGGATCTGGAAGAAGTCCGTCGCGTCCGAGGCCCCGCGGGCCAGCGCGATGAACAGCTTGTCCTGCCAGAGCGGCATGGAGGAGCGCAGCGCCGGCCGGATGGAGCGGCGCGACAGGAAGAACGAGGTCGACATGATGTCGAACTTGAACCCGAGCTTGCGCAGCAGCGCCAGCGAGCGCGGGATGTTCGGTGTTTCCATGTAGCCGAACCGCAGTTCCACGGTCCAGAACGAGTCGCCGACATGCTCCACGGTGACCCGGTCATCCGAGGACACCCGTGGGAGGTCGAGCGACTTCACCGTGAGCACGATGTTGCGCTCGTGCAGCACCTTGTTGTGTTTCAAGTTGTGCAGCAGGGCCGAGGGGGCCGTCTTGGGGTCGCTCGTCAGGAACACGGCCGTGCCCTTGACCCGGTGCGGCGGGCTCCGCCCCAGCATGCCCACGAGATCCGTCAGTGGCACGTCGGTCTTGCGCGTCTTGTCGAACAGGATGCGGGTGCCCTTCACCCACGTGCCCATGACCAGGATCAGGAACGCGGCGAGGAGCAGGGGCACGTAGCCGCCCTCCAGCACCTTGGTCAGGTTGGCGCCCAGGAAGCAGAGTTCCAGCGCGAGGAACGGGAAGATGGTCAGGGCCGACCGCAAGGTGCTCCAGCCCCAGACATGGCGCGCCACGATGAAGGCCAGCGTCCCGGTGATCAGCATGGTGCCCGTCACCGCGACCCCATAGGCCGACGCGATGGCGCTCGACGACTTGAACATCAGCACCAGGACGATCACGCCGATCAGCAGCAGGCTGTTGATCTGCGGCAGGTAGATCTGGCCCGAATGGGTCTCTGAGGTGTGCCGGATCTCGAGCCGCGGCAGGATGCCGAGTTGCACCGCCTGCCGCGACAGGGAGAAGGCGCCGGTGATGTTGGCCTGCGCGGCGATCACGGTCGCGCAGGTGGCCAGGATGACGAGCGGCAGCAGCCCCCATTCCGGCACGAGCCGAAAGAACGGTTCGGTGGCGGCGTCCGGGTCGTGCAGCACCAGGGCGCCCTGCCCCAGATAGTTCAGGGTCAGGCACGGGAAGACGAGACCGAGCCAGGCGCGCTGGATCGGCTTGCGGCCGAAATGGCCGAGGTCGGCAAACAACGCCTCGGCCCCCGTCACGGCCAGGAACACGGCGCCCAGCGCGATCAGCGCCGCGTGGCCGTGGCTCATGACGTAATGGACCGCGTAATAGGGATTGAGGGCCAGAAAGATGCCCGGCTCGCGCGCGATATGGGGCAGCGCCGCGATGCCGATGGTCAGGAAGAACACGACCATGATCGGCCCGAACAGGGCCGAGATGCGGGCCGTGCCATGGCTCTGCACCAGAAACAGAGCGACGATGATCGCGAGGGTGATCGGCAGAATGTAGGGCGTGAAGGCCG
>NZ_JAQGKF010000034.1 GCF_028290205.1 Enterovirga sp.
CCAGCCCTCCATGGCGTCCAGCACGGTCTTCAGGCCGACCGTGTCGGCGTAGAACATGGGGCCGCCGCGGTAGACGGGCCAGCCGTAGCCGGCGATCCAGACCATGTCGATGTCGGAGGCCCGCAGGGCCTTGCCCTCTTCCAGGATCTTGGCGCCCTCGTTGATCATCGGGAAGACGAGCCGGTGCAGGATCTCCTCGTCCGTGAAGGATCTGCGCGTGATGCCCTTCGCGGCCGAATGCTCGAGCACCATCTTCTCGACCAGCGGCGAGGGGCTGGCCCGCCGGTTGGAATCGTAGTCGTAGAAGCCGGCGCCCGTCTTCTGGCCGCGCCGGTCGAGGTCGCAGAGCTTGTCCTTCAGGCTCTCGGCCGGCTGGCCCTTCTGCCAGCCGATGTCGAGGCCGGCGAGGTCGCTCATGGCGAAGGGGCCCATGGGCAGCCCGAACCCGTACAGCACGCGGTCGACATCCCACGGCATGGCGCCCTCTTCCACGAGGCGGTTCGCCTCGCGCTGGCGCTGGGCCAGCATGCGGTTGCCGACGAAGCCGTGGCAGACGCCGACCAGCACGCCGAGCTTGCCGATCCGCGGCGCCAGCTTCATGGCCGTGGCGACCACCTCCTTGGACGCCTTCTCGGCCCGGACCACCTCCAGCAGGCGCATGACGTTCGCCGGCGAGAAGAAGTGCATACCAATGACGCTCTCCGGCCGGCTCGTCGCCGCCGCGATCTCGTCCACGTCCAGATAGGAGGTGTTGGAGGCCAGGATCGCGCCGGGCTTCGCCACCTTGTCGAGCTTGGCGAAGGTCTCCTTCTTGAGATCCATGTTCTCGAAGATCGCTTCGATCACCAGATCCTGTGATCCAAGGCTGCCGAGATCCAGGGATCCTGTGAGCAGCTTCATCCGGGTCTCCACGTCCTCGGGCCTGAGGCGGCCCTTGGCGGCGGTCGCCTCGTAGTTGCGCCGGATGATGCCGAGCCCGCGTTCCAGGTTCTCCTTCTGGGCCTCCACGATGGTGACCGGGATGCCGGCATTGAGGAAGTTCATGGCGATGCCGCCGCCCATCGTGCCGGCCCCGATGACGCCGACGGACTCGATCGGCAGCGTCGGCGTGGAATCCGGCAGGTCCGGGATCTTGCGGACCTCGCGCTCGGCGAAGAAGGCGTAGCGCTGGGCCCGCGACTGCGTGCCGGCGACGAGCCGCCCGAAGAGCTCGCGCTCGGTCGCCATGCCTTGCTCGAAGGGCAGGTGGACGGCCGCCTCGACCGCCTGGATGCAGGCCTCCGGCGCCTCGAAGCCGCGGAACTTGCGCGCGTTGTCCCGGCGGAAGTCGCTGAAGATCTCCGGCCGGCCGCGCGCCGCCTCGACCTTCTCGTTCATGTCCCGGACCTTGCGGAGAGGCCGGCTCTCGGCCGCCACGCGGCGGGCGAAGGCGACCGCGCCCTCGCGCAGCTTGCCCTCCTCCACGAGCTCGTCGATCAGCCCGGCCGCCTGCGCCGCCTTGGCCGGAACATGCTCGCCCGAGGTGATCATGGCGAGCGCCCGTTCCGGCCCGACCACGCGCGGCAGGCGCTGCGTGCCGCCGGCCCCCGGCACGATGCCGAGCTTGACCTCGGGCAGGCCGACCTTGGCGGACGGAACGGCGACCCGGTAATGGCAGCCGAGCGCCGTCTCGAGGCCGCCGCCGAGGGCGGTGCCGTGGATGGCGGCGACCACCGGCTTCGGCGCGGATTCGATGACCGAGATCATCTCGGACAGGCTCGGGTCCTGAGGGGGCTTGCCGAATTCGGAGATGTCGGCGCCGGCGAAGAAGGTGCGGCCGGCGCAGATCAGCACCACGGCCTTCACGGCCGGGTCCTCCGAGGCGCGACGGATACCCTCCGCCACCCCGGTCCGCACCGCCGCGCCGAGCGCGTTCACCGGCGGGGAATCGACGGTCAGGACGGCGATCCCGTCTTCCACTGCGACGCTGGTCACCTGTCCGCCGACGCTTGCCATTCCGTCCTCCCGGTCCCGTTCAGCCCCCCTCTAGCCCGCGCGCCCCGGGCTCGCAAAGCGGGCGACCTCCACCCGAGTTGCCCCGGCCCGGCTTGGCGCCGACCGCACTCGGGCGCAGAACAGGTCGGTCCCGAGCCGGAGGTTGCCCATGCCCGCTCTCCCGTGCCGCCGCCCCGTCGCGCTGTTTGCGGGCGTAGCTCTCGCCCTCGCGGCGCCCGTCTCGTCTTCAGCGGAGGACGACGCCCTCGATAGGGTCCGGGCTCAGGCCGGGACGTGGCTCGTGGCGCCGGACGACGGGCAACCCGGCTGCCGCGTCACGCTGGAGGTCGAACCGAAACCGGCCGGCAGGGTGGCCCGCGCCGCACCGGATTGCGGGGCGCGCATCGCGAACCTGAGGGAGTTAGCGACCTGGTCCTTCGCCGAGGGCGGCGTCAGCCTCAACGATGCCGCCGGCCGGCGATTGATGCTGTTCCGGGAAGGCGAGGGTGGCGTGCTGAAGACGCCCGGTGACGGGGTTCCGAACCACCTCATGGTCCAGGCGAGGCCCGGCGTGGACCGCGCCCCGCACGCGCCCGCGATTTTTGGCACCTGGACGATGCAGCGGCCCGGCGGTGCTGCCATCTGCACGGCTACCTTCCGGGACAGGCCGCCGGCTGGAGGCGAGGAGAGCTTCGCGCTCGACCTCGACCCCGGCTGCGATCCCGCGGTTCGCAAGCTCAAGCTCGTCGCGTGGCGCGTGGAGGAGTTCGCGCTGGTTCTCTACGGCACCGAGGGCGCGTCGCTCCGCTTCGAGCCGCTCCCGGGCGGCGCCTTCACCAAGGACATGGCTGAGGGCGGGCTGCCGCTCCGGCTCTTGCCCAGGAAGTAGGCCCGGCGCTCCCGCTCAGAAGATCTCGAACAGGCCGGCCGCGCCCATGCCGCCGCCGACGCACATCGTGACCACGCCGTACTTGGCGCCGCGACGCTTGCCCTCGAGGAGGAGATGGCCGGTCATCCGCGCCCCCGACATGCCGTAGGGGTGGCCGATCGAGATGGCGCCGCCGTCCACGTTCAGCTTCTCGTCCGGAATGCCGAGCCGGTCGCGGCAATACAGGACCTGGCAGGCGAACGCCTCGTTCAGCTCCCAGAGGTCGATATCCTCGACCGTGAGCCCGTGCTGCTTCAGGAGCTTCGGCACGGCGAAAACCGGGCCGATGCCCATCTCGTCCGGATCGCAGCCCGCGACCGCCATGCCCCGATAGGCACCGAGCGGAGTGAGCCCGCGCCGTTCCGCCTCCCGGGCCTCCATCAGCACGGCGGCCGAAGCGCCGTCCGAGAGCTGCGAGGCGTTGCCGGCCGTGATGAAGCGGCCCTCCTGGATGCGCTGTCCGTTCTTGAACACGGGCTGGAGCTTCTGCAGGTCCTCCAGCCGCGTCTGCGGCCGGTTGCCCTCGTCCTTGTCGACGGTGATCTCGCGCTTCGAGATCGCGCCGGTCGCCTTGTCGGCAACCGCCATGGTGGTGGTGATGGGCGCGATCTCGGCCCGGTAGCGGCCCCCATCCTGGGCGGCGGCGGTGCGCTGCTGCGATTGCAGCGCGTAGGCGTCCTGCGCCTCGCGCGAGACGCCGTAGCGCTCGGCCACCGTTTCGGCCGTTTCCAGCATCGTCATGTAGATCTGGGGTTTGCGGTCCACGAGCCAGGGATCCTGGCCCCGCCAGCGGTTCTGGTGCTCGTTCTGGACGAGCGAGATGGATTCCAGCCCCCCGCCGACCGCAACCTGCATCCCGTCATGCAGGATCTGCTTGGCGGCCGTGGCGATGGCCATCAGGCCGGAGGCGCATTGCCGGTCCATGCTCATGCCGGCGACCGTGTCCGGGAGCCCGGCCCGCAGGGCCGCCTGGCGGGCCACGTTGCCGCCGCTGGATCCCTGCTGCAGCGCCGCGCCCATGACGACGTCCTCGACCTCGCCCGGCTCGATGCCGGCCCGCTTCACGGCCTCGGCGATGGCGTGGGCGCCCAGCGCCTGGGCCTGCGTGTCGTTGAAGGCGCCGCGATAGGCCTTGCCGATCGGCGTCCGGGCGGTGGAGACGATCACGGCGTCGCGCATGGGTGGGTCCTGTTCGGGGCCATGTCGCCGGGGGTGGACGAAGCGGCCCGTTGCCCGACCATACCGGGCTCCGCCGCCGCGTCACAACCCGGGCTGGGGGTCGCAACCTGCCCTTAAGCCTTGAGCGGGCACAAGCGGCAGGAGGGCTGGCCCGGAGGCTGCCGTGGAGCGTGTCGCGACCGGGGCCTGGATCGATCGGCCGCTGATGCGGGCCGTGTCCGGGCTGACGCTGGCCGCGACCCTGGCGGCGCTCGCCCATCTGTATCTCGGGTCCAGCGGCACGCTCGACGCCTGGGGACGCCCGCTCGGCACCGACTTCTCGAACGTGTGGACGGCCGGCCGCATGGCGCTCGAGGGCCGCGCCGCCGCGGTCTACGACCTCGTGGCGCATCACCGCGTGCAGCAGGAGGTGCACGGCAGCGCGGCCGTGCCGTTCTACGGCTGGCTCTACCCGCCGCCCTTCCTGCTGGTCGCAGCGGCGCTGGCCACCCTGCCGTATCTGCCGGCCCTGATCCTGTTCCAGTTCGCGACGCTGCTCCCGGCGCTGCTCGTCCTCCGACGCATTCTGCCGGACCGGGACACCGTTCTGGTGGCGCTGGGATGCCCGGCGGTCCTGGTCTGCCTCACCCATGGCCATAACGGCTTCCTGTCGGCCGCCCTGTTCGGCGGCGGCCTCCTGCTGCTCGGGGGCGGCCGGCCGGCGCTGGCCGGCCTGTGTTTCGGCCTCCTGAGCTACAAGCCGCAATTCGGCCTGCTGCTGCCGCTGGCGCTGCTGGCCGGCGGCGAACGGCGCGCCGTCGGGGCCGCGGCTGCGACGGTGGCCGGTCTCGCGCTTCTGCCCGCCGCCCTGTTCGGCCCGGAGGTCTGGACGGCCTTCCTGCTCTCCCTTGGGCAGACCCGAACCGTGATGCTGGAGGGGGGCGGACCCGGCTGGCACACCATGCAGAGTGCCTTCGCGGCCGTGCGGGCGTGGGGCGGCGGGGTCGGGCCCGCCTATGGGGCGCAGGCGCTCGTCGCGCTTGCCGCGGCGCTCGCGACGGTCTGGGTCTGGCGCCAGCGGGCAGCATTCGAGCTCCGGGCCGCGACCCTGGTTCTGGGCTCGCTCCTGGCGACCCCCTACGGCATGGATTACGACCTCGTTCTGCTCGGCCCGGTCCTGGCCTTTCTGATCCGCGACGGCCTGCGCCGTGGCTTCGAGCGCTGGGAACTCTCCGCCTTCGCGCTCGCCTGGTTCATGCCGATCGCGGCCCGCCCGCTCGCCCTCCATGGCGGGGTCCCGGCCGGCTTCCTGAGCCTCTGCCTGCTGCTCGGTCTCGTGCTCGGGCGCGTGCGGCAGGACTTGGCGGCGGTTCCGGCGGAGCACCAGCCTGCCCGGCGTGAGGCCGCGCCCGAGTCCGAACCGCTTTGCCCCTCGCGCATTCTCCCTCGGACACGAACGGAGAACACCGCATGGACATCGCCCTCGACAAGGTCTGCGATCTCATCCTGAGGCTTCGTCAGGTCGATGTGAAAGAGGGGATCACCGACCCGGATTCCGGCTCGAACCCGATCGACGACGGCTCGACGGACGTGCTCACGGGCGGGGGTGACGACTCGACGGAGGAGCAGGTTCGGGAGTTTCTCGAAGGCCTCAACGACGACGAGCGGCACGACCTCGTGGCCATCACCTGGATCGGCCGCGGCGATTTCGATCCGGACGACTGGGCCAGCGCCCGCCGCGAAGCCCGCGACCGGGAGATGCTGTCGACCGCCGATTACCTCTTGGGCATCCCGAACGTCGCCGACCTGATGGATGAGGGTCTGGCCGCGCTCGGCCGGTCCTGCGCCTGAGCGGCCCGGACACTCGCCCGGTTCGGCGCCGACCGGCGTCTTGCGCCTGACCGGCGGGCGGCTGCGCGCCCGCAACATGGGTGCCTGGCCCGACCTCTGCTAGAGCGGGGCCGAGTCAGGCGGCCCGGCTCGCCCGGAGGCCGACCGGACGCCAGACGAGAGGCTGATTCTGCCACGGGCGGAGTGGCTCCAGGAGGCTCGTGTGCCGACCCCGCCGGAGGACATGCCTATTCGCCCGGCGAAGCGCAGCCCGAATCTCGCCCTGCTGATCGCTGTCACCATGACCGGCACGGTGGCGCTGCACATCTTCATCCCGGCCCTGCCGGCAGCCGCCCGGGACCTCGACGTCAGCCCGGCCGCCATCCAGCTGACCATTACGCTGTACCTGGTCGGGTTGGCCCTCGGCCAGCTCGTCTACGGGCCGATCTCCGACCGCTACGGCCGCCGTCCCGTGCTTCTGGCCAGCCTGGCAGTGTATCTGCTCGGCTTCGTCTTGGCGGTTCCGGCCACCACGCTCGGCTGGCTCGTCACCGCCCGCGTGCTGCAATCTCTTGGCGCCTGCGGGGCGCTCGTGCTCGGCCGGGCCATGGTGCGGGACGTGTCCACGGATGAGGATGCGGCCCGCAAACTCGCCGTCCTGATCGCGTGCCTGACGCTGACGCCGACGCTCGCGCCGGGCATCGGCGGCTTGATCGAGGCCTGGTTCGGGTGGCGGGCGATCTTTGTCCTGCTCGCGGCCGTGGTCGGCATCCTGACGGTCCTGGTCGCGCTGACCCTGCCGGAAACGCGGCGGGGCACCGCGCCGCCCGGCGTCGGATCCATCCTCCACGGCTACCGGCGGCTGATGCGGTCGGCCAAATTCCGGCGCTACATGGTCGCGGGCTCCTGCTCGGGCACGAGCCTCTACGCCTTTCTGGCCGCGGCGCCCTTTCTCTATGTCGACGTGCTGGGCCGCTCGGCCCAGGAGGTCGGCCTCTACTGCGTCGTGGTGTCGTTCGGCATGGCGATCGGGGCCGGGCTGGTGCGGTTCCTGGTCGGCCGCATGGAGATCCGCCGCGGCGCGCGCCTCGGCAACGCTGTCAGCCTGGCGGCCGCCGCCTTGCTGCTGCTGGCCGACCGGTCGGGGGCCCTCACGGTCGCAACACTGACCTGCACCATGCTGCTCTATGCGCTCGGCACGGGGATCGGCGGGCCCAACATGGTGGCGGGCGCCATGGCCGTCGACCCCGACGCGGCCGGCTCCGCCTCGGGACTCTATGGCTTCTCCCAAATGGCCTTCGGGGCGCTGGCCACCCTCGCGGTCGGCCTCTGGCACGACGGGTCTGCCCTGCCGCTCGCGGTGGTGCTCCTGACCGCCTCGGCGACAGCCGGGCTGACTCTGCAGCGGGTCTAGCGGCGGCTAGGCTCCGGCCACGCCCTGGGTGTTCACATAGAGGGCGTAGACCGACTGGCTGGCCGCCATGAACAGGCGGTTTCGCATCGGGCCGCCGAAACACACATTGGCGCAGCGTTCGGGCAGCCGGATGCGGCCGATCAGCCGGCCCTCGGGGTTGAAGACCATGACGCCGTCGAGCTCGGGCGAGCCCATGCCCCAGCCGCACCAGAGGTTGCCGTCGACATCGACCCGGAACCCGTCCGGCGTGCCCGGCCCGGCATCGATGAAGACCCGCTTGTTGGCGAGCCCGCGCCCGCCCTCGACCACGTCATAGGCCAGGATGGTCCGGGTCGGTGTGGCCCGCGACTCGACCACATAGAGAATGCTCTCGTCCGGCGAGAAGGCGAGCCCATTGGGGCCGCGGATGTCGGTTTCGACCGCGGCCAGCTCCCCGGTCGAGCCGTCGATCCGGTAGACCGATTGCGGCAGGGCGGGCTCGGCGACCCGCCCCTCGTAATGGCCCAGGATGCCGAAAGGCGGGTCGGTGAACCAGATCGCGCCGTCGCGGGCCACGACGACGTCGTTCGGCGAGTTCAGCGGCCGGCCCTGGTAGCTGTCGGCCAGGACCGTGAGGGAGCCGTCATACTCGGTGCGGGTGACGCGCCGGCCGTGTTCGCAGGTGACGAGCCGACCCTGGCGGTCGCGCGTGTTGCCGTTGGCGAAGTTGGACGGCTTGCGGAACACCGACACGCGCCCCGTCTCCTCGTCCCAGCGCATGATGCTCTGGTTCGGGATGTCGCTCCACAGGAGCTGCCGCTGGTCGCCGAACCAGACCGGTCCCTCGGCCCAGCGGAAGCCGGTGGCGAGCCGCTCAACGGCGGCCGAGAAGATGCGGTACTTGGCGAAGCTCTCGTCCAGGATCTCGATCGCGGGATCTGGATAGAGGGTGCTGGGCTGCCACATGCTGGGTCCCCGTGCGGATCGCGACGGCGCGCCGCTCTTCTCAGCACGGCTGGCCGGCGGTGGCGACTCCCGCCCCGCCGATCTCACTCCGGCCTGAGCAGCGCCTCCACGTCGGTCCGCGTGGCGGCCGGAAGAGGCTTCGGGCGGCGTGACTCCCCATCCATCAGCACGGTGACGGCATCCGAGGTCGCGGCCAGCCGTCCATCGGGGCCGAGCAGCACCTGGCTAAACGAAACCGAGCTGCTGCCGACGCGGCTGATCCAGGTGCCGCAGCGCACCCGGCCCGGATAATGCAGCTCCGCCCGGTATTCGATCACGAGCCGGGCGATGGCGAAGAAGGTGTCCGGCCCGAGGGTCGGGCCGAGCACAGAGGTGAGCGCGTTGACGCGGCCGCTCTCGCAGAACATCGCGAACGCGGCGTTGTTGACGTGGCCGTTCGCGTCCGTGTCGCAGAAGCGCAGGACGTCCTCGTTCCACAACACCCGGCTGTCGGCCTGGAGCGCGGCGAGGTCCGGCTCAGGCGACCGGCTCAACGCCGCACCATTGCGCTACAAACAGCGCCATCGCGGTCGTGATCCGCTTCACCGAGGAGAGACTCACGCATTCGTCGTATCCATGGATGTTCCGGCTGACGGGGCCGTAGCAGAGCGTCGGCACGCGGTCGTAGAGAGCGTAGACGCGGGCGTCGAGATAGCCGGCGGTCATGAAGCTCTCGAGCTCCGACCCGGTCGCGACCCGGTGCGCCACGCCCAGCACGCGCTCGGCCTCGGACCCCTCCTCCAGCACATAGCCCTCGGCAAAGAACCCCTGAAACCGCACCTGCGGCGGGTTGTTGCCGAGAAACGGGTCCGTGCGGGAGAAGGCCGCGACCGCGGCCTCGATCTCGCCCGCCGCCTCGGCGGCCGAGATGCCAGGGTAGAAGCTGATCCGGCAGTGCAGCCGGCACCAGGCCGGCACCGAGGAGGCCCAGTCGCCGCCCTCGATGCGGCCGATGTTCAGGTTGATCGGGTGGTCCTCGTTCTCGAAATGCGGCCGGCCGGCCTTGAGCCCGTTCCAGCGCGCCTCGAGCGCCCGCAGGGCGCCGACGACCCGGTAGGCGGCATCGATGGCGTTCTGGCCGGCGCCCATCTCCCTGACATGGACGGGCATGCCCCGAACCTCGACCTCGAACCAGAGCACGCCGGTATTGGCCCGGACGAGCTTCTCGTCCTCCGGCTCGGGGATCAGCACGGCGTCAGCCCGGTAGCCGCGCAGATGCGTCATCAGGGCGCCGTTGCCGGTGGATTCCTCCTCGACGACCGACTGCATCGTGACGGTTGCGGCGGGCTGGAGGCCGATGCGGCGAAGCGCGTCCAGGCAGAACAGGTTGGCGGCCGTTCCGGCCTTCATGTCGGCGCCGCCGCGGCCATAGAGCCAGTCGCCCCGGATCACCGGGTCGAAGGGTGGCGCGCTCCACATGTCGGCCGGCCCGGGCGGAACCACGTCCACATGCGACTGGAGGATCAGCGAGCGGCCCGTCTCCTGGCGCGGGCGGTGGATGCCGACCACGATCGGGGCATCGGAATGGTGTTCGGAGATCTTGGACGCGCCCGGATGGCGGGCGATCGCCTGGCGATCCATGCGGAACCGGTCCATCGCCAGGCCGCGATCCCGGAAGGCCCGAAACAGATGGTCCTGGATGGCCTGCTCCTCGCCCCGAACGGACGGGAACCGGATCAGGTCCTGGGTGAAGGCGACCTGCTCGGCGAAGCCGGCCTCGACCGACGCCACGATGCGGTCGCGCAGGGTTGGATCGAGCGCCATGATGCCTCCCAGGACGATGGCGCAGCCATAGCGGGCCAGGGGCCGGGGGAAAAGCCGATCGCGACAGCGGCGTGTTCGCCCGGCGGCTCCGGAGGTCTGGCTGGTGGTTTGTGGTTTGGGCACGAAAAAACCCGCCCGCTCGGTTTTGGCCGAGGGGCGGGTGTGTTTGGTTGCGGGGCTAGGATTTGAACCTAGGACCTTCAGGTTATGAGCCTGACGAGCTACCGGGCTGCTCCACCCCGCGTCAAAGGCGGTGTGCGTCGTCAGGATCGTGACGACGCATTCAGATCGTTCAGAGGGATTGTCCTTGGCAGGTCCGGCAACGACCTACTCTCCCGGGTCTTGAGACACAGTACCATTGGCGCTGAGGAGTTTAACGGCCGAGTTCGAGATGGGATCGGGTTCGGGCTCCTCGCTCAAGTCACCGGACCAGCGAAGGACAATGGCAAGAGCAGCTCTCGCTGCGGAAATGGTCAATGATGGTGATCCGCGGACACGGATCATGAGAGCGATCAAGCCAATCGGGCTATTAGTACCGGTAAGCTCAACGCGTCACCGCGCTTGCACACCCGGCCTATCAACGTGGTCGTCTTCCACGGCCCTCAAGGGAGTTCTCGTTTCGAGGTGGGTTTCCCGCTTAGATGCATTCAGCGGTTATCCCGTCCGTACATAGCTACGCTGCACTGCGGCTGGCGCCACAACAGCTCCACCAGAGGTACGT
>NZ_JAQGKF010000050.1 GCF_028290205.1 Enterovirga sp.
GGGACTGCACCGGGCGCTCCGGGCGGGGGCACCGCTCCGGGCGGCGGCACGGCCCCGACGGTGTCCGGCTCACCACCGGGCAAGAAGCGCGTGATCCCGATCCTCGCCTACAGCGCCGCGGACGACCGGCTGCTGAAGGACCTGACAGCCGCGCTGGACCGCAACCCCGACGATGCCGCGTCCCTCTACGCGCGCGGCCAGCTCTACGCGCTGCACAACGACTTCACGCGCGCGCTGGCCGATTTCGACCGCCTGGTCCGTCTGGATTCCCGCGACGTCGAGGCGCTCAACAACCGCTGCTGGGTCCGGGCCGTCACGGACGACCTCGATGGCGCGCTCGCGGATTGCGATGCCGCACTCAAGATCCGTCCCGAATTCCTGGATGCGCTCGACAGCCGGGGCTTCATCATGCTGAAAATCGGCATGCCGCGGCGCGCCGTCAGCGATTACAGCGCGGCCCTCAAGCTCAACAACAGACATGCACCCTCCCTCTACGGACGCGGGCTCGCCCGCATCCGGCTCGGGGAGGCCCAGAGCGGCAACGGCGACGTGAAGCTCGCACTCACGATCGACCCCAAGATCGGCGAGCAGTTCACGATGTTCGGGGTGCAATAGGCTGCAACGCGGGCGCCCCGGCGCTCCGCATGGGAGGAGTGAGGGTCATGGCGGCAGCATTCAAAGCGGGCGCCCGAGGCGCCCTGGCACTGGCGGGTGCGATCTGCACCCTGGGCCTCTCGCTGTCGGTGGCGGTGGCGCAGGCGCCGACCGCCGCGCAAGCGCCCACCGAAGGGCAGATCGTGGACGCGCTGACGCCCAAGCCGGTGACCCGCAGCCTGTCCGGCGGGCCGCGGCCGGGGGCGAGCTCCGGGTCGCCCGAAGAGGCGGCCTTTCTCGAGACGCTTCGCAGCCCGACGACCCGCTCCCTCTCGGTCGGCCAGCGCGACCGCCTGGCCGGCATCGCGGAAGGCAAGCCCACCATCGACCTCGACGTGCCGTTCGACCTCAACTCGTCGGTGATCTCCGCCAAGGCCCGGCCGGCCGTGGACGCGCTCGGTGCGGCCCTGTCGCGCCCTGAATTCAAGGACGGCACCTTCATGATCGCCGGCCACACCGACGCGCTCGGGAGCGACCAGATCAACCAGGTGCTATCTGAGCGGCGCGCCGCGGCCGTGAAGCAGTACCTGACGGAGAAGTACAAGCTTCCGGCCAAGAACTTCATCACCGCCGGCTACGGCAAGACGCGCCTCAAGAACAAGGATAAGCCGACCGCCGACGAGAACCGGCGCGTCCAGACCACGAACCTGTCGGAGGTGAAATCGGCGTCCCGCTGAGCGGCGCCGTTCGGAGCGGCCGCATGCTCACCTCCGCCGCCGAGGGCGGGGCCACGCGGGCGAGGCCCGCGCGGGCGGTCGCGCGCCTCGCGGCCGCGGCTGCGCTCGCAAGCGCGCTGGTGACGGGGGCGACCAGCGGAGCCGGGGCAGTGGATCTCCCGTCCACCGTGGCGCCGGCCACGACCCTGCCGGCGCAGCGCCTGTGCTTCACCGACAATGTCAGGGTCACGGGGTTCCTGGTGCCTCGCGCCGAGGCCTATGTGTTCGGTGGCGTCGAGGGCTATCGGATCGCCGCCGTCCTGGTGGAGGAGGGCGACACGGTGTCGGCCCACCAGGAGATCATCCGGCTCGAACCGGCCTCGCCCGGGGCGTCGGCCGGTTCGGGGCCAACGGGCCTCTCGGGTGCCGGGGCCGGGCCTCCGCGGCCGGCTCTCCCGGTGGTGCTGCTCAGATCCCCGGCGGACGGAATCGTGTCGAGCAGCACGGCCCGGGTTGGGGGACTCGCGAGTGCGCGCTCCGAGCCGCTGCTGCGCATCACCACGGATCCCGAGCTCGACCTCGTGGTCGACATCCCGAGCGCCTACGCGTCCCGTGTCCGGCCCGGCGGCAGCGCCCGCATCCTGCAGGCCAACGGGTCCGAGCTCGAGGCCACCGTGCGGGTCGGGCCGGCCGAGATCGACGCCCGCACACAGTTCGGGCGGGCCCGGATCGGCGTGCCGTCGGGATCTGGGCTGCGGCCGGGCCTGTTCGGGCGCGCCTTCGTCGAGACCGACGAGAGCTGCGGCGTCGCGGTGCCGAAAGGCGCCATCCTGCGCCAGAACAACGCCACGTCCGTGGTGGTCGTGAGGTCCGGCAGGTCCGAGGTTCGGCGGGTCGAAGTGGGGCTGACCTCCGACACCCATGTCGAAATCCGGTCCGGCCTGTCCGAGGGCGAGAACGTCGTTGCGAACCCGGCCGGCGCGCTGTGATGCCGGCCGGTCCCACCCTGTCGACCTAGCGGGATTGCGCCCTTGGCCCTGAACGTCTCGAGCTGGTCGATCAGGAAGCCCCTTCCGTCGATCCTCTTCTCGCTCATTCTGCTGATCCTCGGCTGGCTCAGCTTCGCCCGCCTGCCGATCACCTACATGCCGAGCGCGGACATCCCGGTCGTGTCGGTCGTGGTCGGCCAGTTCGGCGCCGCACCCGTCGAGATCGAGCGGGAGATCACGAGGACCATCGAGGATGGGATCGCCGGCGTGGAGGGCGTCCGCCACATCTCGTCCACGATCACGGACGGAGTCTCGGTCACGACGGTGGAGTTCCGGCTGGAAACCAACACCGACCGGGCGCTGAACGACGTCAAGGACGCCGTGACCCGCGTTCGCTCGAACCTGCCCCAATCCGTCCAGGAGCCCTTGATCCAGCGGGTCGACATCGTCGGCCTGCCGATCGTGACCTACGCGGCCGTCGCGCCCGGAAAAACCGCCGAGGAGCTGTCCACCTTTGTCGACACCGTGGTGGCCCGCGAGATCCAGGGGGTGCGCGGTGTCGGACAGGTCGAGACCATCGGCGGCGTCGAGCGGGAGATCCTGGTCTCGCTCGATCCCGACCGGCTGGACGCCTACGGGCTCAGCGCGGTCGACGTGAGCCGGCGGCTGCGGGCCGGCAACGCGGACATCGCCGGCGGCCGCACCTCCATCGGCGGCCGCGACCATGCCATCCGGACGCTGGCCGGCGCCCGCACGCTGGACGAGCTGTCCGGCTCCATGCTCGGCCTGGCGAGCGGCAGCGAGATCCGGCTCAAGGACCTCGGCACCATCACGGACACGATCGCGGACCGGCGCACCTTTGCGAGCCTGGACGGCCGGCCCGTCGTGGCGTTGGGCATCAAGCGGGCCAAGGGCTTCAGCGACGTCGTCGTGGCCAAGGCCGTGAAGGCCCGCATCGACAAGCTCAACGGCGACCACCCCGACGTCAAGCTGACGCTGATCGATTCGACGGTCGATTACACGGTCGGCAATTACAACGCCGCGATGCAGACCTTGTTCGAGGGGGCCGCGCTCGCGGCGCTCGTCGTGCTGATCTTCCTCCGCGATCTGCGCTCCACCCTGATCGTCGTCATCTCGCTGCCGCTCTCCATCCTGCCCGCCTTCTGGGCCATGGACATGCTGGGCTTCTCGCTGAACCTCGTCAGCCTGCTGGCCGTGACGCTGTCCACCGGCATCCTGGTCGACGATTCCATCGTCGAGATCGAGAACATCGTCCGCCACATCCGGATGGGGAAATCCCCCTATCAGGCTGCGATCGACGCAGCCGACGAGATCGGGCTGGCGGTGATCGCGATCAGCCTCACCATCATCGCCATCTTCGTCCCGGCGAGCTTCATGACCGGGATCGTGGGCGAGTTCTTCAAGCAGTTCGGGGTCACGGTGGCCGTGCAGGTGGCCTTTTCCCTGCTCGCCGCCCGCTTCGTGACGCCGATGCTGGCCGCCTACATGATGAAGCCCGACGTGCGACCGAAGCGGCCGCCGGGGGGCATCGAGCGCGCCTATACGCGGCTCGTGACCCTGGCCGTGCGCCACTACGTCCTGACCGTGGTCATCGGGCTCATGATCTTCGCGGCCTCGGTCGGCAGCATCCTGCTGCTGCCGTCCGGCTTTCTGCCGCGCTACGACATCTCACGGGCCGTGCTGGCGATCGAGCTCCCGCCCGGCTCGCAGGCGAGCGACACCCAGGCCGTCTCGGACGCGATCGTGCGCGAGCTGCGCGGCATTCCGCAGATCCGCAGCGTCTTCGTCGACGGCGGCCGCTTTCCGGGCGGTGGGGTCGACATCCGGCGCGCCACGCTGATCGTCAACCTCACCGAAAAATCGACCCGCAGCGTGACCCAGCGGGCGGTCGAGCAGGAGATAGAGAAGCGGCTCCAGCGCGTCCCCGACATCCGCTACTGGTTCGTGGACGACCAGGGGCTGCGGGCCGTGGAACTGGTGGTCACCGGCGAGGATCCCCGCACGGTGGCCGCGGTCGCGAACGAACTCGCGAGCCAGATGCGGCGTCTGCCGGCGCTGAACAACGTTATTTCGAGCGCCACCCTCGACCGGCCCGAGCTGCGCATCCGGCCCCGCAAGGACCTGGCGGCCCGCCTCGGCATCACGGCCGACGCGATCTCCGGCACCATCCGGGTCGCCACCATCGGGGACGTGCCGCAGGCGCTGGCCAAGTTCGATGCGGGCGACCGCCTCGTGCCGATCCGGGTCCAGCTCGACGACACCGCGCGGGCGAGCCTGGACACGTTGCGGGATCTCAAGATCCCGATGGCGGGCGGGCAGGGCAGCATCGCGCTGAGCGCGGTCGCCGACATCCAGTCCGAGATCGGGCCGGCGAACATCGCCCGCTACGACCGCGAGCGGCGGGCGTCGGTCGGGGCCGATCTGGTCGGCAACGCGGCCCTCGGGGACGTGATCAAGGCCATCTACGAACTGCCCGTCGCCAAGGATCTGCCGAAAGGCGTGCGGCTGAACCAGTCCGGCGATGCCGAGAGCCTGAACGAGCTGTCGGCCAACTTCACCGATGCGATGCGGTCCGGGCTCTTGATGGTCTATGCCGTGCTGGTGCTGCTGTTCGGCAGCTTCGTCCACCCGCTGACCATCCTGATCTCCCTGCCGATCTCCATGGGCGGCGCGGTCGGGGCGCTGCTGCTGACCGGTCAACAGCTCACCATGCCGGTCTTCATCGGCATGCTGATGCTGATGGGCATCGTCACCAAGAACGCCATCATGCTGGTCGATTTCGCGGTGGAATCCATGCATGCCGGCGTGCCGCGCGATGTCGCCATCGTGGATGCCGGCCGCAAGCGTGCGCGGCCCATCGTCATGACCACGGTTGCCATGGCGGCCGGCATGATGCCGAGCGCCCTTGCCATCGGGGCGGGCGGCGAGTTCCGCTCCCCCATGGCCGTGGCCGTGATTGGGGGCCTGCTGTTCTCGACGGTCCTGTCGCTCGTCTTCGTGCCGGGCGTGATGATGCTGTTCGGGCAGATCACCGACAAGGTCACCGCCGGGGCCAGGCGGGTGTTCCGCCGCTCCCCCTCCGGCCATCCCGAAGGCGGTCCGCCGGCCGGTGGCCCGGGCCCGGCTCTCGCCGGGGCCGAAGCCGGCCGGTAAGCGGCCCGCGCGCGCAGTCTTTGCCCGCGGTCCGGCCCAGGGCTTCAGGCGCAAGCGGCATGCTGCCAGTGCCAGCGCCGAAGGGACCAGTCGGGGCCCGGCGCGACCACCGCCCCGGCATGGTCGGGGCCGACATCGAGCTCCGCCATGCGCCAGCGCCCGGCGTCCGCCGGATCGTGGCGCGTCGCCAGGAGCCGCGGCTCGGCTCCGGGCATGAGGCTCACGTCGAAGCGGTCCAGCGCCAGCGTGAGCCCGTCACCGCGCGCCTTGAGATAGGCCTCCTTGCGGGTCCAGCAGGCGAAGAACGCGGCCCGGCGCAACGCGGGCGGCAGGCTCGCCAAGGCCTCGCGTTCCGGCCGGGAGAAGAAGCGTTCGGCAAGCCTGTCGCAGGCCACCTCCTCGCGCATCCGCTCGACGTCGACGCCGATCGGTCGGTCGGCTGCGAGCCCGATCAGGATCCAGTCGCCCGCATGCGAGATGTTGAAATGCGGTCCGGCCCGGTTCGCGGTCCCGGGCCCGGCGAGGGCCGGCTTGCCGAATTCGCCGAGCTCGAAGCGCAGCTCGCCGGGCGCTTCGCCGAGGCACTGCCCGAGGAGCTGCCGCAACAGGCCGTGACCGATCACGGAGCGGCGGCGGTCGTCCTCGCGGCTATAGCGGGCCGCGCGGGCCCGCTCATCCGGCGACAAGGCGGCCGCGAGGGCCAGCAGGGCCTCGGCCGGCTGGGCCAACGCGGCGCGCCAGACATGCACCTCGCCGCCCGGCAGCCGATAGGCATCCGGCGGCCGCCGCCACTCCTGATCCGCACTCACGTCGCTGCTCTCCGGGGCTCAGGCCCGACCACCAGCCCTCACCGGGAGGCGTGCGCCGCATGCTGCCGATCCGCGCAGCCGTCCAGCACGTATTTCTGGAACACGTAAACCCGCTCTTCGCGGGTGCCGATGACGCCGCGCGCGGAACTCGCCTCCATGCCGCGCTGAACGTCCGGATAGATGCCCACATCCTCCTGAACCACCTTGCTGGCGAAGCGCGAGATGGCCCGCGCCAGGAGCCAGCCGAAGCCCTCCTTGATCCAGCCCGGCCGCTCGCCCCGCACCGTGAACAGCCAGGCCTGGTGCCGGCAGGTCGTCGGGGAGGTCGGGAACACGGACATGATCAGCCGCACGCAATCGGACTGGCTGTAGGTGATGTTCGGGTGGAGGTTGTGATGCTCGTAGGTCCGCGTCGACGGCACGCCGAACCGTTCCGCCACCCAGGCGAGGGGGGCCAGCTCGTCGTCATGCGCCCGGTACCAGGTGAAGCGTGCGTCGAGGCCGTGTTCGCAATTCGCCTCGGGGGGCAATTTGCCGAACGTCTTCGGATGGACCACCGGAAGGTGATACGATTCCAGCGAGTTCTCCACGAACACCTTCCAGTTGGCCGCATAGCTGGCGTCGTAGGTCCAGGCGGCCCGATAAGGCGGTGAGAACGAGGACGCGAACAAGGTCCAGTAGGACCCGAGATGGTCGGCGAGGCTCGGCGCCTGGGGGGCCAGGCAGACGAAGACGAGCTCGCCGCAGATCTCCGTCCGGACCGTCGTGAGATGGGCATTCTCGCGGTCCCAGGGCCGGAAGCAGCGCGCGTCGGGGATGCGCCCGGTGCGGCCGTCCTTGGTGTATTCCCAGCCGTGATACTGACAGACCAGCCGCGGAGCATGGCCGCGCCGCTCGTGCGTCAGCATGGAATGGCGGTGCGCGCAGACATTGATGAAGCAGCGAAGATCGCCGTCGAAGTTGCGCAGCAGCAGCGGGTGGCCGAACAGGTCGAAGGTGATGAAGTCGCCGCTCTTCGGCAGGTCGGACCGGCAGGCGATCAGGTGCCAGGCGGGCTCGAACAGGCTGTCCAGTTCACGGTGATGCTGCTCGGGCGCGTAATAGGCCGATGGGGGCAGGAGATGCTCGAGGCGGCTCTTATTCACGAACATGGCTGCACCTGCTTGTCGCCCGGCTCGGCGCGCTAGGGCGCGCCCATGGCCTCCAGGGCGGGCTGCGCGGGCGGACCGGCGCCCATCTGGCTGATGCGCCGCCCGTGTTTCTGCACCAGCTGCGAGAAGGCGTCCGTGCTCTGCAGCGGCGCCAGATGCCGGGCGCCGGGCACGGTCTCGATGGTGATGTTCGCGACGCTGTCCTGCAGGAAGGCCCGGGTCGCGCCGAAGGAGGTGTGCTCGTCGTAGAGCGCGACCAGCGGCTGCTGAATGCCGCGAAGCCGGTCGGCAGTCAGTCCCGCCGGGGCAAACACGTCCCGGCCGCAGGTGGTCTTGGCGAGGCGCGGCAGCTGCAGCAGCCAGCGCAGCGAGGATTCGCCCATGGTCTGGCTGAAATGCTGCTTCTGCTCGGGTGTCAGGTCGGCCACCACCTGGAACAGCCGCGTGAAGTCGATGTCGGGGCCGAGCTCGGCCCCGCCGGCCACGAGCGCCGCCCTGACGTCCCGCCAGCCCTCCATGTCGGCCAGATTGGGTTCGAGGTCGGCGAGGCCGGGAAAGTAGGGATCCGACAGGATGAGGCCGCGCACCATGGCCGGATAGAGCACGGCGGCATGCGTCGCGACGACCGCGCCATAGCTGTGCCCGACGATGATGGCCGGGCCGAGATTCAGGGCCAGATGGAGCCCGCGCAGGTCTTCTGCCATGTCGGCGGAGGTGTAGCCGCTGGCGGGCGCGTCGCTCGCGCCGTGTCCGCGCATGTCGTAGGCTGTCACGTGGAAGTCCTTCGCCAGGACGTCCATGATGTTGCTGAACAGCCAGACCGACATGTTGCTGGTTACGGCGTGGACTAGGATGATGTCGGGGCCGCTGCCCTTCTGCTGATAGTGGAAGCGCAGGCCGTTCAGGTCGAGCATCGGCACGGCTAGATCTCCGCTTCCGAGTGGGACATCTGCTCGTGCAGGAATGCGACGAGGTCGCCGA
>NZ_JAQGKF010000061.1 GCF_028290205.1 Enterovirga sp.
TCTCGTGATGCACGGCTCCTCGTCGGTGCCGCAGGAGTTGCAGGACATCATCAACCGCTATGGCGGGCAGATGAAGCCGACCTGGGGCGTGCCGGTTGAGGAGATCCAGCGCGGCATCAAGCACGGCGTGCGCAAGATCAACATCGACACCGACAACCGCATGGCGATGACCGGCCAGATCCGGAAGGTGCTGCAGGAGAACCCGTCCGAGTTCGACCCGCGCAAGTACCTGAAGCCCGCCATGACCGCCATGACGTCCCTGTGCAGGCAGCGGCTGCAGGAGTTCAACACCGCCGGCCAGGCCTCCAAGATCAAGCGCGTGGCGACTCCGGCCGAGATGGCCGCCCGCTATGCCAAGGGCGAGCTCGACCCGAAGATCGGCGGCAGCCTGCGGCAGGCGGCCGAGTAGGCCGCGCCACCGACCTCCGGGGTGGGCCGTCCGTCCTGCCCCGTTCCGGCGATTGCCGCCCGTCTGTCGCCTTGAGGCAACGGTCGGGCGGGAAACGCCGCCCAGCCCCCGCGGCGACGGGGCCGTCGGGACCGAATGGCGTCGGGCGCCACAAAACGGCCCGAGTGTAGGCCGGTCTTAACGACGATCCGGCAGTGATGCGTCAGCTCTGCGCAGCCGAGCGCTCCTGTGTCTTCGTCGAACCCGAACGAGCTTCGCGACCTGATGAACCTGTCCCGACGCGCCTTCCTGCTTTCCGCGGCCGCCGCTGCCGCGGCCTCGCCTGCCCTGGCACAGGCCGACCAGGCCGAGTGGGCGCAGAATTACGACGGCGCGGCGCGCGTGCGCGTGCCCCGCTCCAACACCCCGATCCTGTCGCGCGAGGCGCTCGCCACCACTGAGGAGATGGTGGAGCGCTACCGCGACATCGTCGCCCGCGGCGGCTGGCAGCCGCTCTCCCTGCCGGGCGGCATGAAGGTCGGCACGCGCAGCCCAGCCGTGCTGGACCTGCGCCGGCGCCTCATCGTGGAAGGCGATCTCGACCCTTCGGCCGGCGCCTCGCAGATCTACGATTCCTATGTCGAGGCCGGCGTGCGGCGCTTCCAGTCGCGGCACGGGCTCGGCGCCACGGGCCTGCTCAACACGGGCACGGTCGCGGCCATGAACGTCCCGGCCGAGACCCGCATGCGCCAGCTTGAGCTGAACGCGGTGCGGCTGCGCTCCTATTCGGGCAATCTCGGCCACCGCTACGTCATCGTGAACATCCCGGCCGCCCTGGTCGAGACAGTGGAGGACGGCCGCGTCCACACCCGCCACGCCGCCGGCGTGGGCAAGATCGACCGGCAGTCGCCGGTGATGAACGCCAAGATCCAGGCCGTGAACTTCAACCCGTTCTGGACGGTGCCGGCCTCGATCATCCGCAAGGACCTGATCCCGAAGATGCGCAAGGAGCCGTCCTACCTGACGGACAACAAGATCCGCATCTTCAACTCCGCCGGCCAGGAGCTCCGGCCGGAAACCGTCAACTGGAACTCCGACGAGGCCACCCGCTACATGTTCCGGCAGGATCCGGGCGGCGAGGTGAACTCGATGGGCTTTGTGCGCATCAACATCCCGAATCCGCACGGCGTGTACATGCACGACACGCCCTCGAAGGGCATTTTCGGCGACGATTTCCGCTTCGTCTCCTCGGGCTGCGTCCGCGTGCAGAACGTGCGCGACTACATCACCTGGCTGCTCAAGGACACGCCCGGCTGGGACCGCCACCGCATCGAGGAGGTGTTCGCCGCCGGGTCCCGCACCGACGCGCCCCTGCGCGAGGCCGTGCCGGTGTACTGGACCTATGTCACGGCCTGGGCGGCGCCGGACGGCCTCGTCCAGTTCCGCGACGACATCTACAACAAGGACGGCCTCGGCCGCGTGCCCATGGCGGCCCGCCAGCAGGTCGAGCCCGAGAACGAACTGCTGAACTGACGCCACGTCCCCGGGCCCGGCCCGGGGACCACGCGGCGACGGGCGGCGGCAGCCGCCGCCCGTCCGGCGCCGCCCGTTTAGTCCGTGATCTCCACCCGACCGGACAGCGCCGCCTCGGACGAGGTGCCGACGAACACCTCGCGCGGGCCGGGCTCCACCACGTAGCTGCCGTCCTCGCGGTGGAAGCCGAGTTCCGCGGCCGGAACCCGCAAGGTCACGCGGCGGCGTTCGCCCGGCGCGAGGGCCACTTTCTCGAACGCCTTCAACTGCCGCAGCGGCCGGGTGCTGCTGGCCACCGGCTGCCGAACATAGAGCTGCACCACCTCGCGGCCGGGTCGGGTGCCGGTATTGGCGAGCTCGACTCCGATCTCGACTGTCCCGCTCCGCGGGATCCGGGCCTCCCCGAGATCGAGCCCCGCCAGCGCGAAGGTGGTGTAGCCGAGCCCGAACCCGAACCGGAACAGCGGCGTGACCTCCTCGTCCACATAGCGCAGCGTGTAGCGGTTGCCGGGCTGCGCCGGGCGTCCGGTCGGCGCCCGATCATAGACAAGGGGCACTTGGCCAACGGTGCGGGGCCATGACAGCGGGAGCTTGGCGGAGGGTTCGGCATCGCCGAACAGGATGTCGGCGGCGGCATGGCCGCCCTCGGTGCCCGGGAACCAGGCCATCACGAGCGCGCCCAGGCGGTCGACCACGGGGCCGAGCTCGATCGGGCGCCCGGCAACCAGCACCAGCACCACGGGCTTCCCGGTCTCGACCAGGCGCCGCAGCAGCTCCGGCTGTTGCCCGGGCAGGGTGAGATAGGCGCGCGAGCCGCCTTCGCCGCTGAAATCCTGGCTCTCGCCCAGCACCGCGACCACGACGTCGGCGGCGCGCGCCGCCTCGACGGCCGCTGCAAACCCCTCGGTCGAGGCGCAAAGGGCGTCGCAGCCAGGCGCGAACGCGACAGTGGCGCCGGCCCGTGCGGCCCGGGCTTCCAGTCCTTGCCGGACCGACACGCCGTCCTCGTGCCGCACCAACGCGGCATGGGGGCCGACCAGATCCGCGGCGCCGCCGGCGAGGCCGCCGACTAGGGCGATGCGGGTGCCGGCCCGCCCGGTCAGGGGCAGCGTGCCGTCGTTGCGCAGCAGCACCATCGTGTCGCGGGCGAGCTGGCGCGACAGCGCGCGAGCCGCCTCGGTCGGGGGCGGCACGTCGTCCGTCGCCCCGACAGGCAGCGGCTGCTCGAACAGCCCCATGCGGAGCTTGGCCCGGATCACCCGGCGGGCGGCTTCCGTCACGGCCGCCTCGGGCACGAGGCCGGCCCGGACGGCGGGCGCGAGATGCCGCCGGTACAGCCCGCTCGCCATGTCCATGTCGATGCCGGCGGCGAGGGCCCGCACGGCGGCGCCCGCGTGGTCGGCCGCGACGCCGTGATCAACGAGTTGCTCGATCGCCGCCCAGTCGGACACCACGAACCCGTCCCAGCTCCAGCGCTCGCGCAGGATCCCGGTGAGCAGCATGTGACTGGCCGAGGCCGGCACCCCGTTCAGCGAATGAAAGGCGCTCATCACGCTCTCGGCTCCGGCCGAGAGACCCGCCCGGAACGGCGGCAGGTAGCTGTCCAGGAGATCCCGGACGGAGATTTCGGCCGCGTCGTAATCGCGCCCGCCTTGGGCCGCGCCGTAGCCGGCGAAATGTTTCAGCGTGGCCGCGAGGCCGCCGGCCCGAAAGCCTTCCACGCGGGCGCGGGTCAAAACCTCTCCGAGATGGGTGTCCTCGCCGAAGCCCTCGATGATGCGGCCCCAGCGCGGGTCGCGCGACAGGTCGGCCATGGGCGCAAAGGTCCAGTTGAAGCCGAGCGCCACGGCCTCCCGTGCCGCCGCCTCGGCCGCCCGCCGGGCCAGGTCGGGGTCGAAGCTCGCCGCCTCGCCGAGGCCGAGTGGAAACATGGTCCGGAGCCCGTGCAGCACGTCGAGCCCGACCAGGAGCGGGATGCCGAGCCGCGATTCCCGCGCCGCCTGCTGAACCGCCGCGACCGAGCGGGCGCCCGTGAAGGCCAGCACGCCGCCGACATGGCCGGCCCGGACCTCCCCCATGTCGAAACCGGGGTTGTTCGGCGCGAGATGGAGCTGGCCGATCTTCTCCTCGAGCGTCATGCGGGCAATGAGGGCGTCGAGTCGCGCCTCGACATCGGCTGCCCGGGCCGACGGCGCTGCGCGCCCCGGCCCGACCAGCAGGACCACGAGGAGCGAGGCGAGGAGCGGCATCGACCGGAGGAAACGCGGGCTGATCATGCGCCCTATAGACGGCCGGGGCCCCGGCCCTGCAAGACGGAGTGCCGGCCTTCCTCCGAATCGTCGGTCGCAGACGGATTCCGCATCACCCATGAGCGTGGCTGCCCTTTCGCTTCTCGGCGCCCGCATGCTGGCGACGGCCGCCATCGTCCTTGCAGCGTCGCTCGCGGTGGAGCGGGTCGGGCCCTTCCTGGGGGCCATCGTGGCGACGTTGCCGGTATCGGCCGGGCCCGCTTACCTGTTTCTGAGCTTGGACCACCCGCCGAGCTTCGTGGCCGGCGCGGCGCTGACCTCGCTTCTCTCCGTCGGCGCGACGGCCGCGTTCGTCACGGCCTATGCCGCGGTGGCCTGGCGCTGCGGCACGGTCCTGGCGCTGCTGGCCGGACTGGCCGGCTGGGCCGTGTCGCTGTTCGGGCTGTCCCACATCTCCTGGACGGGCTGGACGGCCTTTGCGAGCTCGGTCGGGCTGACCGTCGCCGCCATGGTGGCCACGGCCCCGGCCCGGCGGCAGGTTATTCCGAAACCGCCCTCCGCGACCGCCCTGCAGATCGCCATCCGGGCCTGCACGGTGATGGCGCTCGTGGTCGCCACGACGCTGATCGGCCAGGCCCTCGGACCCGGGCCGGCCGGCTATGCCGCCATGGTGCCGGTGGTGTTCGTCAGCCTGATCGCGCTGCTGCAGCCCCGAATGGGCGGGCCGGCCGTCGCGGGGCTGATGTCGCATGCGCTGGCCGGCATGCTCGGCTATGGACCGGCGCTGCTGCTGCTGCACCTGGCCGCGGAGCCGCTCGGGTCCGGCTGGGCCCTTATTCTGGCACTCGCGACCTGCCTCGCCTGGAACGGCGCGCTGATCGTCCTCCGGCGTGCCCTCGGCTAGGCCTTGCCGGAGCGCTCGGCCGCGAGCTGTTCGGCGCGCTTGCGGTCCGCCGCCGGAAGCTCGCTGAGGGCGTTGTCGAGCCAGCGGTCCTCGAGCCCCTGGCCCTTGGCCAGCAGGTGCCAGACCGCGGCTTCCAGCAGGCTGCGGGGAACGCCGCGGCCCATGGCATAGAGGCGGGCCAGCCGGTTTTGGGCAATGGCGTTGCCGCGGGCGGCGGCCCGACGGAAATGCTTGGACGCGGCTGTTTCGTCTTTGGCTACCCCGTCCCCGTTGAACTGGACGATGGCGAATTCGACGTCGCCGGCGATGGAGCCGTTCCGGGCCGCCCGCAGGTAGAGCGCGGCCGCCTTGGCGGGATCGCGCGGCAGGCCGGCCTGCCCTCGGGAATAGAGCACACCGAGCGCATGCTGGGCATCGGCGATCTCCGCCTCTGCCGCGACGGTCAGAAGGGCGGCGGCGCGGGCCGAAGCCTGGTCGGACCCCTCCGACAGGAGCAGCAGGCCGAGGTTGTAGGCCGCCGTGGGCTCCCCGAGCGCAGCGGCTTTGTCGAGCCAGCTCCGGGCGGCCGAGAGGTCGCGCGGCGTGCCACGACCATCCATCGACATGAGGCCGAGGGTCGCCATGGCGTGCGGGCTGCCACGGGCGGCGGCGAGCCGGTACCAGGCCGCGGCCTCCTCCGGGTTGGCCCGCACGGCGAGGCCCTGATTAAACAATTCCCCCAGCAACGTCATGGCGGCGGCGTCCCCTGGGGACTTGTCGAGCCGCGCCGTCGCCTCGCGATAGGCCGTCAGATAGAGGCCGCGCTGGTAGGCGCCATAGGCGAGGTCGGCCGGCCTCGCGGCCGCCGTGGCGGGGCTCGCCCCGGCCGCATCGGGGCCGGCCAGCAGCAGCGGCGCCAGCGCCAGGGCGATCCGGAGCGCCGTCATGCGGTCGACTCCGGTGCTTGGCTCAGCATCTCGGCCGCCTGCGCCAGCGCCGCCCCCGGACCGGCCGGGTGGCTCCACACGGCGTCGCCGAGGGCCACGAATTCCGGCCCTGCCGCCGCCAGAGCCGGAACCTCGGCGAGGGTCGGCGCATAGGCCACGCACGGGGTCTGGAAGATCTCCACCCACCAGGCCACCCGCTCCAAAACGAGGCCGCGCGGCGGCACGTGGCCGTCGCGCCCGGCCTCGCCGAACATCACGTAATCGACCCCGATCTCCCCCGCCAGCATGGCATCGTGCTTCGTCAAGAGCCCGCCGGCGCCGACATTGCGGCCCTCTTTCAGCCGCTGGCACAGGTCGGTCAGGCGCTCCGGATCCTCGGCATGGGCCCCATCGGCGCCGCCCCGCGTGACCAGGGTGGCGAGGTCGAAGTCCGGGCCCGGATCGTCCAGGATCAGGGCGGCGTCCTGCGCCTGCACGATCGGGGCGACCAGCTTGATGTTCTTGATCAGGCTGCGCTCGTCCGCCGGGGCCAGCCGCAGCAGGACAGCCGTGACGCTGGCGGCCCGGCAGGCCTCCTCCAGCCCCGGCAGGATCGAGGCCGGGTCCTCCAGAAGGGGGGTGATCAGGTAGAGGCTGGGGCGAGGACGGGTCATGGCGCCTGCTTCATGCCGGATTGCGGCGAAAGGCGGGATCGAGCGCCAGTGGCCGGCAGCCCGCTTCCGCAGGCCGCGCTGCCGTCCAGCGCCGGCGGGCCGCAGCTATCGGCTGGCGGAATCGAGGCCGATATCAACCGGCACGGCCTCAAGCCATTCGAGGTCGGGATGATCGGGATCGGTCGACCTCAGCAGCACGAGTTCGTGCTCCCGCACCACGCAGGCGTGACACTGGTAGCCGTAATGCTCGCGCGCATCCGGGGCGAGCGTGACCGAGCAATGGTGGCAGACGAGCCGTTTGGCCCGCCGGGTCCGGGAGGTCGTCATGGCCGAACGCAGGGGCCTCGACACGCCATCTCTGCCCCTCCCTGCCGGCCGCGAATCAACGCGGCACGGTAGGCCGGCGCGAGAGCGGCGGTCCACCGGGTCGAGAGGTCAATCCACCGGGCGTCGGCTTCGTTCGACGGCCCGGGCAAAGGCGGCCGCCGCGCCGTCGCGCTCGTCCCGGAGCCGGCCGAGGCGCTGCTCGGCGGCCTGGCGCACCTCCCGCTCGCGCCGATCGAGCTCGGCCCGCCTTTCGGCCAGCGCCGCGAGCTCGGAGTCGAGGTGCTGTTCGGCCTCCGCCACCGCCTTCTCGGCCGCGTCCAGGGCCGTCCGGTCCGGGGGAGGGCGCTTGCGCGGCTCGCGGCGGCGCTTGGCGTCGCCCGCAGCCTGCGCCGGTTCCGGCCCGAGCATGGCGGCCTCGTCCCCGCGAGCCACTTTGACGACCACGCCCGGCTGCGCCAACGCTTGTGCGATCAGAGCCTCGTTCTCCACCACGCAGGCCCGGCCGGCTGCGAACAGATCCGTCGTGGTGCCCCAGGCCTTCAAGGCGGCCTTCTGGCTCGGGGCCGCCACCACGGCGTCGTGGAAGCCGGCCGCCATGCTGAACACCTTGAGCTTTGCCGCCTTCGCCATCGGGCGGCCCTACAACGCGCGCCGGCGCCGGGCGGCGTCGAGATCGACATCGGCCAGCACGGCCTTGGCCACGCTTTGCAGCTTGTCGCGGTCCATGGCGGCGGACACCACGTAGCCGTAGCCTTCGTCCATCCAGGAAAAGGCGGAGACCTCGCCCTCCCGCATGAAGTTGAGGGCGCTCTCCCGCGCCCCGCCGGACCGGACATAGAGCGTCAGGCGGGAGCCGGACGCGTCCGCATACATCAGGAGCGCGGCGACATCCCGGCCGGCCGGCAGGAGCCGGCCTCCGACCAGCGTCAGGCCGAACCGCTCCTCCAGGTCCGGGATCACGAGCCGGCGCTTCAGGCGCTTGGACAGCCACTGCACGAGGTGGGCCTCCTCGGCCGCCTTGACCTCGACGGGATGGACCACCTCGACGGTGTAGGTCCGGTGCGCGGCCAGAGCCTCCTCGGCGATGGCCGCCCAGGCCCGGCCGGCGAGGGGCCTCGGCCCACCCACGAGATCGCGCCCGTACCAGCCTGCAGTGCCGCCCACCGTGAGCAGCAGCACGGCCGCGAGCGCGAGGCCGAACCGGCGGCGCTGCCGTCCGCGCCGCTCGGCCCGGATGGCCGCAACGCGCAGGCGTGACGGCACCGGTTCCCCGGCGATGGGAGCCAGCCGGTCGCGCAGGGCCATCAGCGTCTCGCGGTCGCGCCGAAGCTCGGCCTCCTGGTCGGGGCGTTCGGCCAGATAGGTCGCGAGCGCCGCCTGCCGGCCGGCCGGAACGCGGCCGTCGACATGAGCTGCAAGGTCGTCCTCGCCGATGGGCCGCTCGAGGCCGCTCACTTGATCCTCCGCAGCGTCGCCGCCGGCGCGGGTTCGAGCGCCCGCCGCAGCCTTTCCCGCCCCCGGCTCAGCCGGGACATCACGGTGCCGATGGGCACGGCCAGCACGCGCGCGGCGGCCTCGTAGGACAACTCTTCG
This sequence comes from Enterovirga sp., assembly GCF_028290205.1. GTDB lineage: Bacteria > Pseudomonadota > Alphaproteobacteria > Rhizobiales > Beijerinckiaceae > Enterovirga. The sequence continues at coordinate 8,574 of NZ_JAQGKF010000061.1, forward strand.
ACTCCCACCAGCAGGATCACGGCCCGCTGCTCGCTGGGCAGCGTGTCGAGCGCCGCCAGGACGTCGCGCAGCCCGGTGGCACTTTCCGGGTCCGAGCCCGGTGACGGCAGTTCAGCCGCATGGTCGAGGTCCACCCTCAGGCCCTCGCGCCGCCGCCGGCGCAGGCCGTCGATGAAGAGGTTGTGCAGGATTGCGAACAGCCACGCCCGGAGGTCCCCGTCGCGGCGGCGCAGCGCCCAGCGGCCGACGGCCCGCTCGAGGCAATCCTGGACGAGGTCGTCGGCCGCCTCCCGGTCGCGCAGCAGCGCCCAGGCATAGCGGCGCAGGGCCGGGATGTGGCGCTCGAGCCGGGTCGAGACCTCGTCCACGCCGGCGGGCCGGTCAGGGGGCCGCGATGTGCCAGGCGCCGTTGACGCCGTCGCCGGTCACGTCTCCGGGCTTGCTGTCCTTGACCCAGGTGTAAAGGGGCTTGCCCTTGTACGCCCATTGCCGGCCGCCGTCGTCGCGGGTGACCACGGTCCAAGCGCCGGTCGTGGTCGCATCGGCCCCCGCTTTCAACGGCGGCCAGTTGGTCGCGCAGGCGCCGTTGCAATTGGACTTGCCGGCGGCGTCCCGATCGAAGGTGTACAGCGTCATCCCCTTGGCATCGACGAGCGCCTTGCCCTTCGACGTCTCGGCGCTGCGGGCGGGCTCGGCGCTCTGGGCGAGCGCCCCGCCCGCCAGTGTCATGGCGCCGCCCGTGACAGCGAGGGCGAGGGCGGCGGTGAGCAGGGTTCGGGTCATGCGATCTCTCCCGGTGGCATCATGGCAACAGACGCCCGCGGCGCGACGCTATTCCATCCGGCTTGCCGGCACATCTCCTGGGGATGAACAGGAGCCGATTCGGTCGGACTCTTGCGCCCGAGTCAGCCGTTCAGGTAGTGCTGACCTCGCCGGACGCGAGCATTTGGTCCGGCAACCCTGATCACCGAACGAGTTCGCGTGAGCGCCGACGGATGTGTGGCCGTCGGCGAGGGATGAGGGATTCGCTCCGGAGCGGCGCCGGGGCACCGAGGAGGCTGAGAATGGCGGATGCGGCAGCTGGATGGACGGAGGACCGCGTCGAGTTGCTCGGCCGGCTCTGGGGCGAGGGGCTGAGCGCGAGCCAGATCGCGGCGCTTCTCGGGGGCGGTGTCACCCGCAACGCCGTGATCGGCAAGGTTCACCGGCTCGGCTTGTCGGGCCGCGGGAAGGCCGGCCAGCCGGCTCCGCCGCGCGCCCCAAAGCCGCGCCCCCAGGCTGTTCCCGAGGCGGTGCCTGGCGTCGCGCCGGTCGGCCTCGGCGAGGCGAGCCCCGTCCAGGAGGCGGCCGTGGCTGTGCGGCGGGCCGAGCCGGCGATGATCCCGGTCTCCGAGCGCGTGTCCATCCTGGATCTGCGCGACTCGATGTGCCGCTGGCCGCTGGGCGACCCGGCGACCGCGGATTTCGGGTTCTGCGGCGCCCGCTCCATCACCGGGCTGCCCTATTGCGGCACGCATTGCCAGATCGCCTACCAGCCCGCGGCCGAGCGGAAGCGCTTGCGGGCCTGACCGGCCCGACCTGACCTAGCCCCTGACCTGCGCGCGGGCCGCTTGGCGGCCCGCAGCGAATGCCCCCGCGGCCCCTTCCGGCCGCGGCGGAGTTCGTGTATACGCGCCCCAGCCTCGGTGCCGGCTCGGCCGGCGAGGCTTCATGCTCGCGACACCTCGACCGTGCTGGACGACATCCCGGCTCGGCCACCCTCGCGAAGGGCCTGCCTCCCGGCTCCGCCCCCGTTCCCTCACTGAAAGGATGCCCGATGTCGATCACTCCCGAGCGCAAGACCGCGCTCATGAAAGAGCACGCCCGCAAGTCGGGTGACACCGGTTCGCCCGAGGTTCAGGTCGCGATCCTGACCGAGCGGATCACCAACCTGACCGAGCACTTCAAGACGCACAGCAAGGACAACCATTCGCGGCGCGGGCTTCTCAAGCTCGTTTCGTCGCGCCGGTCGCTGCTGGATTACGTCAAGAAGAAAGACGAGCCGCGCTACCGCGCCCTCATCGAAAAGCTCGGCATCCGGCGCTGACCCTCGGCCGGGGTTCCCGGCCGACACGACCCGGGACCGCGGTCCCGAACCGGCCGGCGGAACGATCCGCCGGTCCGCAACTGCCGGGCGACAGAGACGCCATGGCAGGATCGCCGGAGGCTCGCGCGACCGATCCGGTCGCAGCGGTGCTGAGATCGCACGAGCCTCCCGTCATCTTGCTCATGGTGCCCGAGAGCCAGCCCGGCCATGGAAGGCTGAAGGCACATGTTCGACATTCAACGCGAAGAACTGATGTGGGGCGGGCGCAAGCTCGTTCTTGAGACCGGCAAGATGGCCCGGCAGGCCGATGGCGCGGTGATCGCGACCTACGGCGAAACCGCCGTGCTGGCGACCGTGGTGTCGATGAAGGAGCCGAAGCCCGGCTTCGACTTCTTCCCGCTCACCGTGAACTACCAGGAGCGCACCTATGCGGCCGGCCGCATTCCGGGCGGCTTCTTCAAGCGTGAAGGCCGTCCCTCCGAGAAGGAGACGCTGACCTCGCGCCTCATCGACCGGCCGATCCGTCCCCTCTTCGCGCCCGGCTACAAGAACGACACGCAGATCGTCGCGACCGTGCTGTCGCACGACCTCGAGAACGATCCGGACATCGTCGCCATGGTGGCGGTCTCGGCCGCGCTCACCATTTCCGGCATCCCCTTCATGGGCCCGATCGGCGGCGCCCGCGTCGGCTATATCGGCGGCGGCTACAAGCTGAACCCGCTGCTCACGGACATGGAGGCGTCGAGCCTCGATCTGATCGTGGCCGGCACGGCCGACGCGGTGCTGATGGTCGAATCGGAGGCCAAGGAGCTTCCGGAGGACATCATGCTCGGGGCCGTGATGTTCGGCCACAAGCACTTCCAGCCGATCATCGAAGCCTGCATCCGACTGGCCGAGAAGGCGGCCCGGGAGCCGCGTGACTTCACGGCGCCCGATCTGTCCGAGATCGAGACCGTGATCCTGCAGATCGCCGAGCAGGATCTGCGGCAGGCCTATTCCATCACGAAGAAGGAAGATCGCTACGCGGCCATCGACGGCGCCAAGGGCAAGGTGATGTCGGCCCTCGCTCCGTCCGACGGCGAGGCCCGCTTCAACGCCGACCAGGTGAAGACCGCCTTCAAGGAGGTCCAGGCCAAGGTCGTCCGCAACGCGATCCTGGACACGGGCTCCCGCATCGACGGGCGTGACGTGAAGACGGTCCGTCCGATCCAGTCCGAGGTCGGCGTCCTGTCCCGCGCGCACGGCTCGGCGCTGTTCACCCGCGGCGAGACGCAGGCGCTCGTGGTGGCGACCCTCGGCACCGGCGAGGACGAGCAGTTCATCGACGCGCTGGAAGGCACCCGCAAGGAGCGCTTCCTCCTGCACTACAACTTCCCTCCCTACAGCGTCGGCGAAACCGGCCGCATGGGCTCGCCCGGGCGCCGCGAGATCGGCCACGGCAAGCTCGCCTGGCGGGCGATCCACCCGCTGCTGCCGCCCCCGCACGAGTTCCCCTACACGGTCCGGATCGTCAGCGAGATCACGGAGTCGAACGGCTCCTCCTCGATGGCCTCGGTCTGCGGCGGCTCTCTCGCGCTGATGGATGCGGGCGTGCCGCTCCGGCGGCCGGTCGCCGGCATCGCCATGGGACTCATCCTGGAAGGCGAGCGCTTCGCGGTCCTGTCCGACATCCTCGGCGACGAGGACGCGCTTGGCGACATGGACTTCAAGGTGGCGGGTTCCGAGGAGGGCATCACGTCCCTCCAGATGGACATCAAGATCGCCGG
>NZ_JAQGKF010000162.1 GCF_028290205.1 Enterovirga sp.
CCGCTCCACCGCCTGGCGGCGCTCCCGCGCCGGCTGGCCGAGATCGTCGCCGAACAGGAAGCGCTGCACGCCGGCTGCCGTGTCGCCGACGCTCACAGCACCACCTCGTCATCCGCCCGGCTCTTGCTGATGCGGATCTCGCCGGTCTCCGCCAGCGCCTTGGCGGCCGAGACGAGCCGCGACTGCGCCTCGTCCACCTCGCGCATGCGGACCGGGCCCATCGCCTCGAGGTCGTCCTGCAGGTTCTTGGCGGCCCGGGTCGACATATTGGCGAAGAAGAAGGCCCGGGCAGCCTCGCTCGCGCCTTTGAGGGCCCGCGCCAGCACGTCCTTGTCCACGCTGCGCAGCAGGGTCTGGCAGCCGGCCGGGTCGAGCTTCAGCAGGTCCTCGAAGGTGAACATCTTTTCCCGGATGCGCTGGGCGGCGTCGCGGTCGGAGTGTTCCAGGGCGGCCAGAAAGCGGGCCTCGGTCGGCCGGTCAAAGGCGTTGAACCGGTCGGCCATGAGCTCGTAGCGATCGTGTTCCGACTTGCGGCTGCCACCGGAGAAGAAGTGGCGATCGAGCGCGTCCTCGATGCGCTCCAGCGCGTCGGCCCTGACCTCGCCGAGGCCGAGCATCCGGGGCACCACCTCGGCCGCGAGCCGGTCCGGCAACAGGGCGAGCACGCGCCCGCCCTGGTCCGGCCCGATCCGGGACAGAACCACGGCGACGGTTTGGGCGTATTCGTCCTTGAGAAAGGCCGCGAGGGCATCCGGCCCGACATGGGCCAGCCGCCGCCACACCTGGCGACCGGAAGATCCGCGTACATCGGCCATCACGGCGGCGACGCGCTCGGGCGGGAAGATCTTGGCCAACAGTTCCTCGGCCCGCTCCGCCGATCCGGTGAGGGTTCCCGTCGCACCGATCTCGGCCGCGAAATCCTGCATCAGCCGATGAACCGTTTCGCCCGGGATGGCGCCGAGTTCGGCCATGGCCATGCAGACCTTGCGGATCTCGGCTTCGCTGAATTGCGACCAGATGCCCGCCCCGTGCTCGTCCCCGAGGAGGATCAGCAGCGCCGCCGCGCGCTGGGGGCCGGTGAGGGCCGGCGCGTCCTGGCGCTGGAGGGCGGCGCTCATCGCTCGCTCATCCAGCCGCGGAGGACGCTGGCGGCCTCTTTCGGGTTGCCCCGGGCGAGCTCGCCGAGCTTGGCGAGCTGCTCGGCCGCCGCCTGGGGCGACAGCGTCGGGGTGGACGCGAGGGCCGGGGCGCCCGCAGCCGCCGGGGCCGTGCCCGAGCCCTGACCATCCCCGGCGAGGTGAGCGCCAGCGGTTGCGGCGCCCCCATCAGGCCCGGGGAGGGCTCCGGCCGAGGCGGTGGCGAGCTGAGCCGCCGGGCCCGCCAGCGCGGCGGTGCCCCCGGCAAAGGACAGGGCAGCCGTGGCCAGGCCTCCGTCAGGGGCGATCACGCGGCGCACCATCGGCCGCACGACGGCCAGGAGCACGATCAGGACGAGGAGCGAGATGACCCCGAGCTCGACGAGCCGAAGGAGGTCGTGGCGCGTGAAGCTGAGCAGCGAGGCGAGAAACGGGACGGGCTCGGCCTGGAGGGCCGCCGGCGTCTCGGCCAGCGGCATGTTCACCACCTCGACCTGATCGCCGCGCCCCTTGTCGAAGCCGACGGCGCTCCGAACCAGCGCGCCGATGCGCTCCAGGTCCTCTTTGGAGCGGGGCTGGTACACGGCTTCGCCGTTCGGGCCCTTGCTGTAGCTGCCGTCGAGCAGCACCGCGACCGAGAGGCGCTTCACGCGGCCGGCCTCGGAGACCTCCGTGCGGGTCGTCCGCGAGATCTCGTAATTCGTGATCTCCTCGGTCTTGTTGGAGCTGTCGCGGGCCGGCGTGCTCTGGTCGCGCGCCCCGGGCAGCTCGTTGCCGACGCTGACCTGTCCCTCGCCCGAGGCGGTGTTGGAGGTTTCGCCGCGCGTCTGGCTCGAGCGCAGGACCCGGGTCTCCGGATCGTAGTTCTCCGAGCGGCTTTCGACCCGGTTGAGATCGAGTTCGGCCGCCACCTGAACGCGGGCCCGGCCCGGCCCGACGATCCCCGCCATCATCTCCTCGACCTGCTGACGCAGCCGCCGCTCCAGCGCGGTGCGGCGCTCCTCGCCGTTGGAGGCGGCGAGCGCGGGGCCTTCCTGCCCGCCCGGCCCGCCGGCCAGCAGGCGGCCGCGTTCGTCCACGATGGAGACACGCTCAACCGCGAGCCCCTGAACAGCCGAGGCGACAAGGTGGCGGATGGCCTGGACCTGCTCCGGCCCGAGCTCGCCACGCGTCTTGAGGACGATGGAGGCGCGGGCGGGTTCGCGGTCGCGCTCGAACAGCCGCTTCTCCGGCAGGGCGAGATGAACGCGGGCGGCCTGGACGCGGCCCAGGGACCGGATGGTGCGGCTCAGCTCGCCCTCGAGCGCCCGCAGCTGGTTGATGCTCTGGACGAGGCTCGTGGCCGAGAAGGCGTCGCCCTTGTCGAAGATCTCATAGCCGACGCCGCCGCCGGAGGGCAGCGACTTGGCCGCCAGGTCCATGCGCAGCCGGGCGATCTCGTCGCGCGGCGCCAGAATGGTGGCGCCCTCGTCCCGGCTCTCATAGCGGACCGCGCGGCTATCCAGGTCCTTCAGGATCGCGCCCGCGTCCGCGGCCGACAGGTCGCTGAACAGCACGCCCATCGGCGGCTGCGAGACGCGCAGGATCACGACGGCGAAGAAGCCGACCAGCGCCAGGGTCACCGCGCCCATGGCGGCCAAGCGACCCGGACCGAACCGCGACAGGACTGCCAGGAATGCGCTCAACGCCGGAACCCGACCGCAACAGGGCGCCCATTGCGCCCGACGGCCGAACCTTCCGGGTTCGTGGTTAGCAGATGGTTAAGGGGTCGGCATTTTTTGCCGGCCGGTCACTGCCGGTAATGCTGGATCCGCGTGGTGCGCAGGCCGGCGAGGCCGTGGTCGTCGATGCTCTGCTGCCAGCTCAGGAACTCTTCCACGGTGAGCGTGTAGCGGCTGCAGGCTTCTTCCAGGCTGAGCAGCCCGCCGCGAACGGCGGCGACGACCTCGGCCTTGCGGCGGATCACCCACCGCCGCGTATTCGACGGGGGCAGGTCGGCAATGGTCAGCGGGCTTCCGTCAGGACCTATGACGTATTTCACCCGCGGGCGCATCAACTCGCTCATTTTACGCTCACACACACTGACGCTGATCAGTGACGATCAAGGTAGCCGTGGGCGCTTAAGAATGACCTAAGCGGGTGGCTGATTTGCAACACGCAAAATCAATGACTTGGAAAGAAGTGTGGCATCATTGTCCGATGGCCTTGATGCCGGCCAGCGGCACGCGGCTGGTCCCGATCAGGAGCACGGGGTTCTCCCCCGACATGTCCACCGACGACACCACGCCGGACACCTCGGTCGACACCGTGACGGGCTGCCCGGCGGCGTCGCGGGCCACCACGCCCAGCGTATAGGCGCCCGCCGCCGCCACACCGCCATTGGCCGTGCGGCCGTCCCAGGTGAAGCTTTGCGAGCCCGCCGGCAAGGCCCGGATCTGGGTGGCCACGGTTTGGCCGGTGCTGTCCTTGATGGTCAGCGTGGCCGAGGCGGCGGCCTTGGCGGGGTTCAGCGTCCAGCTCGCGGTCCCCTGCGCAAACGAGGTGGATGAGCCGTCGGCCGTCACGGTCGCACCGACCAGGCCGGCGGCCGAGGAGGCCAGCCCGGCCTTTGCCCCCGCGGCCATCGTGGACAGCGTGGCGTTGGTCTTCAGCTGCTGCTCGACAGAGGCGAATTGCACGAGCTGCTGCGTGAATTGGTTCGTGTCGAGCGGATCCAGCGGGCTCTGGTTCTTCAACTGCGTGGTGAGCAGCAGAAGAAACTGCTGGAAGTTGCCGGCGATCTCCTGCCCGTTCGCGGCCCCGCCGGAGCCGGCTGCGGTCTGGCCGGTGAGGGCCGCGAAATTGGTGCCCGAAGGTGCCGAAACGGTCGCCATGGTCGCTCCTTGCGGTCAGATGCGGAGATCGAGGCCGGAGCCGCGGTTCCAGGAAAGGGGCCGAGCGGGCGCGGCCTTGTCCGGCGCGCCCCGCCCGTCGTCGCCCCCAGGGTCGCCCGGCATGCGCCGGTCCGGCCCGGGCTCCGCCTGCGCATTGCGGCCCGAGTTCTGATCGGCGCCGGAATCCCGCAGGGTCAGTGAGATGCCGCCCTCCTGAGGTCGCAGGCCCGCCTGCTCCAGCGCTCGTTCGAGCTGTGACGCGTCCCGCTGCAGCCAGGCCAGGGTCTCGGGCCGGTCCACCAGCAGACGGGCAGAGACCTGCCCGTCCTCCGCGATGTCCAGCCGGACATCGATCCCGCCAAGGTCCACAGGGGCGAGGCGGATCTCGAAGCGGCTCAGGCCCTCGAGGCTTCTCAGGCCGATTTCCACCGGCACGGCCGCGAGCGGGAGACCGGTCAGGACGGGATGCGGGCCAGCCCCACCCGGGCCCGCCGGCGCCATGGCCTGCCCAGCCGGCGAAGTGGCGAGGGGGGAGAGGGGGGGCGTCGCAGGCGAGGGTTCGGAGGCGGCCGCATCGGTCCCATGCGGGCCGGGGCGGCCGTCCGGGGCCGCCGGGAGCTCGGCGGTCCTGCTGCCCGCCGCATCCCGCGGCGCAGCGGCGGCGTCCTCGGGCGGCGTGGGGGCCGCCTCGGTCCGCACGGCCGTCGCCCCGTCCTGGGACGCCTCACCCTCCACCTGCCCGGGCTCGGCCTTGCTGCCTTCCGCGAGTGCCGCGGAGCTGATGGGTTTGGCGGGGTCGACCGAGACGGCTGGGTCAGCCGCAGCATCCGACACCGGGCCGGCGTCAGCGGGCGGGGCGGCAACGGGGGCGGCAGCAGCCGGAGGGGTCACGGAGCGGCTGGCTGACCCGGTCGGAACCGTCGCGGGGCCGGGTTCCCCTGGCAGGACGCG
>NZ_JAQGKF010000184.1 GCF_028290205.1 Enterovirga sp.
AACCGCCCCCCTTTGGCCCAAAACGCCTCCAGATCGCCCTCCGCAGAATCGTAATAGGCAAAGTCCGCACTGTTCTCGGTTTTCCAGTTGTCGATTACTGCGTCCCTGAAGCGCGACATGAAGGAACTCCGAGTCAGTCCACATGTGACAGCCGAGCGCAGCGAGGCGCTGGCGCCAGCCGACTAAGGTCCACCGAACTTTGTCATAGTTCAGCGAAGCTAACTCCATAACTTACATCGAGCAACATGGGGTCGGACAGCGAAAAGCTGTGCGGAACCCCGTGGCGGGCTGTCGCAGCCCGCGTGATTATGCAGCCCAGACTTTCTGCCGGGGCATGAATACGTTGCTAGGGGCTGAGGTGTTCGCCCGCCCCGATTCCCGCCTTTTCGCCTACGCGGGCTGGGCCTGATCGAGCCGGCAGGCCCGATCCGGAAGTGGCCTCGATGGCCTGTCGCCCGTGCCGGGCGGGCCGCGCTGCCGGACCTTGCCGCGGCGAGCCGGAACCGCTCAGGGGAGAGCCCCGGCTGGAAGCGCGACCGCTGCAAGCTTTGATCCCGATGCTCTGACCACAAGCAGGAGAGAAGCGCGTGCCTTCCAACGAGACCTTCCGCACCCTGCATGTCTTTGACCCACATCTGGGATTGTGTGAGCCTCTTGCCGCGCACCTCGCTGTGACGAGCGGCAAGCCCTTCTTCGTGGTCTATGGCCGTGGCGCGCAGTTGCTGCTGTATGTCGGACTCGAGTCTGACTCGCTGGTGGTTGCGATCCACGACAAGACGTGGCGGCGGCTGGCGGAATTCCCGCAGGCCGGCGCCACCGACATCACCGTCGAGCTACACCCCGGCAGCGGTCGCACGCTGGAAATTCGAACGCCAAGGCGCCCGCCTTACGTGCTGGACCTTCGGGCCGAACTCGACCAGGCGATGCTGATCCAGGGCGTAGGGGAGTGGGACATCGCGGAGGCGGCGTCTCGAACTGAGGATCCCGCCGTGCTGGGCCCGGTGAAGGAGCTTCCGAGCCCGCGACCCTTGGCTCGGCTGAGCTGCCCCGACTTGATCTACGATCTGGGCCATCACAACGGGTCCGATACCGAGTTCTATCTTCGCAAGGGGTTCCGTGTGGTGGCCGTCGAGGCCAACCCCCAGCTCGCGGCCCGCAGCGCACGCCGCCTGGCGCCCTGGATCGCCATTGGACGCCTCGTCATGGTGAATATGGGTGTGAGTGCCGCGGAGACCCGAACGACGTTCTACGTCAACGGGCAGCATCCTGAATGGAGCTCCTTCGATCCCAAGATTGCCTCCCGCGGTCTTGAAACCACCGGCGTCACGGTCAACACGACGACCATGGAGAGGTTGTTTCAGACCTTTGGCGTCCCGTACTACCTGAAGGTCGACATCGAAGGGGCTGACGGGGTCGCGGTGGAAGGCGCCTGTCAATTCCGCCCCCTCCCCCAGTATCTCTCGTTCGAGAACGGAACTCCGGCGATCTTTGAGCGGCTCGTGTCCTCGGGCTACTCTCATTTCAAGATGGTGCCGCAACGCCATCTGCCCTCCCTCAAACTTCCTCAGCCGGCAAGGGAGGGGCTGGATGTCGACCACACGTTCCCCTACGGCTCGAGTGGCCCGTTCGGGGAAGATACGCCGGGGCCTTGGGTCGACGCGGCCGAGATGCGGGCGCACTTGGCGGAGCACTTTCAGAGACGCGCCAAGGTGACGGTGCCGGATTGGGAATGGTGGGATCTGCACGCCAGGCTCGGCCGGTCGGAGTAGAACCGCAAACCCCGCATCGTCGGGGCGGCCGGTGAACGCGGTTTCCGGGCCCTCGCGGAGGGGCCGCCCCGTGCCGGGACAGCTCGGCCCCGCGGCGCTGGCTTCCAGCAGGGAGCCGCTTGCGGTCACTCCGCACCACGCGGGTTAAGTGCGGGAGAAACGTGGTGGGCCCGGCAGGACTCGAACCTGCAACCAGACCGTTATGAGCGGCCGGCTCTAACCATTGAGCTACAGGCCCGGGGAGAGCGGCAGTGTAGCCCGGCGGCTGCGGCGCGTCACCCCGGCGTGAGCGGCGCGAGGGCGGCCCGCAGGGCGGGTGGCAGCGGCAGCGGCCGGCTTGTGGCGCGGTCCACATAGACGTGCACGAAATGGCCCTCGGCGGAGGCCGTGTCCTCGTCGTTGCGGAACAGGCCGATCTCGTAGCGGACGCTGGAGGTGCCGAGCCGCGCCACTCGGATGCCGGCCGCCACGCGGTCGGGAAAGCTGATCGGGCTCATGTAGCGGCACTGCGTCTCGACCACGAGGCCGATCACCGCGCTGTTCTGGATGTCGAGCGCGCCGGCCTCGATGAGGTACTGGTTCACGGCCGTGTCGAAATAGGAATAGTACACGACGTTGTTGACGTGGCCGTAGACGTCGTTGTCCATCCAGCGCGTCGTGATCTCGCGAAACGCGCGGTAGCTCTCGCGGCGGCCGGGCGGCACACGCTCGCTCACCAGGCGGCCTCATAGATCGCGAGCGCGTCGGCATAGGTGACCTCGCGCGGGTTGTTCACCAGAAGCCGGGTCTGTTTCATGGCGTCCTCGGCCATCCGGGGCAGGTGCTGGCGGCCGATCCCGGCCGAGCGCAGGCTGGTGTCGAGGCCGAGGCTCGGCGCGAGGTCCGACAGGGCTCGGACCAGGGCGGCGGTGCGCTCGTCGGCGCTGCCGGTCGCCGCCTCCGGGGCGATCAGGTCGGCCAATTCCGCATAGAGCGGCGCCGCGGCCGGGGCGTTGAACCGCACCACATGCGGCAGCACCATGGCGTTCGACAGGCCGTGCGGCACGTGGAACAGGCCGC
>NZ_JAQGKF010000192.1 GCF_028290205.1 Enterovirga sp.
CGTGGCCGCGGACGCGGTTTACGCGCGGGGGTGGCTGTCCGACCCGGCCGCGCTCGGGGCCGGCCCCTTCGCCCTCAAGACGGCCGGGGCCGTCTATGCCGGTTCCGCCATGGCCCGCTCCGCGCGACCCGACGTGGACCGCTCCCTCGGCGCCGAGGACGGCCAGCCGAGAGGCTTTGTGGCCCTCCTCCCGCGCCAGGAGCACGGCCCGGGCTGGCGGGACCTGCTCGGGCGGTTGCGCGGCCGGCCGGGCCGGGCCCGACTCGGCGCCGCCGGCGAGGCGCAGCCCGCCGTGCTGAAGGGCGGCGAGGTCCGCGCCGTCGCCGGACGGGTGGACGACCTCCGCCGCGGCAGCCTCTTCGTGTTCAGGCCGGGCGCCGATCTGGCGGCCCCTTTCTGCGAGGTGCAGCATCGCGGCGCCGGCAAGGTGGTGGCGTTCAGCCGCGACGCTGCCGTGGAAGGCTCTGCTGATGGCCGGGGCACGACCGTGCTGCAGCTCGATCCCGACTGGATCGGCGCGGCATCGGCTGAAGCCGAGATCACGATGTTCGTGGAAGGAGACGCCGGCGAGATCGCCGTGCAGTTCCTGCAATCCCCCAACGCGGCGAGGGGAACGGTGGTAGCGGAGGAGGGACTCGAACCCCCGACCCCAGGATTATGATTCCCGTGCTCTAACCAGCTGAGCTACTCCGCCAGACCGGAGGCGCGGTCATAGGGACGAGGTCGGGCCCCTGTCAAGGAAGGACGCGCGCGGCAGGGCCGGGACGGCGAAAACCGCGGTGCATGGCCTGAGGAGGACCACTTCGCTCCAGCGGTCAGGTCGCCTTGCGCTTCTCCGGGGTCTCGGTCTGCTCGCCGTTGTCCTCCACCCGGAGGAAGCTGAACGAGCCGTCCCCTTCCAGCCGGGCGCAGCGCACCTGCGCGATGTCCTCGATGCCGTGCAGGCGCATCTGGCTGACGAGCTCGTCATAGGTGATGAGCTCGCGCCGCATGTTCTGCCGGTTCAGCCGGCCGTGCTCGACAAGGGTCAGGGGCGCGGCGGCCGTCAGCGTGGACAGAGCCGGGACGTGAAACGACACCCAGTTCACCACGAAGCTCCAGAACAGGATGACGCCCACGGAGAGCGCGGCTTCAGTGACCGATTTCGCCTCGCCGACCAGCGCCGTCTGGGAGACCTCGGACACGAGGACGATCACCATCAGGTCGGCCACGCCGATCTGGCCGGTGTTGCGCTTCATCAGGAAGCGGAGCGCCAGGAACAGCACGATGTACATGATCGTGCCCCGGAGCACGATCTCGAAGAGCGGGCTCTCGGGCACGAAGATGGCGCCCCAGTCGATCGGCCTGGTCATGCGCGACGGGTCTGCTGCGGTTCATAGGCCCGGCGCGCGCCGGCTTGCAACGTCATGCGGCTCGCCTGGGCGGCCGCACTCTACTCGATCGACACCGCGACGAAGCGCACCTCGCCTTGCGCGTTCGCGACCAGAAGCAGGGCCGACTTGCGGCCTTCCTTTTTCAGGGTCTCGACCCGCCGCGTCACGTCGGCCGGCGTGGCCACGCCCTCCTGGCCGACCTCGACGATCACCTCGCCGGGCTGGATGCGCTTGTCGGCTGCGGAGGAGTTGGGATCGACGCGGGTGACCACGACGCCCTTGACGCTGTCCTTGATGCCGTAGCGCTTGCGGAGGTCCTCCGAAACGCCCGACAATTCGAGCCCGAGGGCGCGCCGCATGGCGCTCGGCGGCTCGGCGGCCGGCTGGTTCGAGGCCTGCTGGCCCTTCTCACCGTCTTCCAGCCGGCCCAGCGTGACCTGCTTGGTGAGCGGCTGCGACTTGCGGACAATGCCGACCTCGACCGACTTGCCGACCGGTGTGGAGGCGACGATGCGGGGCAGGTCGCGGGATTCCTTCACCTCGCGGCCGTCGAATCGCACGATGACGTCCCCGACCTCGAGCCCGGCCGGTTTCGCTGGGCCCTTCTCGTCGATCCCGGCGATCAGCGCGCCTCGCAGCGCGCCGAGCCCCAGCGCCTCGGCGGTCGCGTCGTCAACGCTCTGGATGCGGACGCCGAGCCAGCCGCGGCGGGTCTCGCCGAACTCCCGCAGTTGGTCGATCACCGGCACCGCGTTGGCGGCCGGAACCGCGAAGCCGATGCCGACCGATCCCCCGGTGGGCGACAGGATGGCCGTGTTGATTCCGATCACCTCGCCCTTCATGTTGAAGAGCGGACCGCCCGAATTGCCCTTGTTGATGGCCGCATCGGTCTGAATGTAGTTGTCGTAGGGTCCGGACTCGATGTTGCGGCCCCGCGCGGACACGATGCCGGCCGAGACGGACCCGCCGAGCCCGAACGGGTTGCCGATCGCCATCACCCAGTCGCCCGGCCGCATGGCTTCGGAATCGCCGAACGGCACCGCCGGCAGTGGCTTGTCGGACTTCACCCGCAGGACGGCCAGGTCGATCTTGGAATCCTTGCCGACGATCTCGGCCTTGAGCCGGGTCCCGTCGGAGAAGATCACCTGAATGTCATTGGCGTCGCCGATGACGTGGGCATTCGTGACCACGATGCCCGAGGCGTCGATCACGAAGCCGGAGCCGAGCGAATTGCCGCGCCGCGGCCGCGGCGCCTCTTCACGGTTCGGACCCTGCCCGCGGCGCCGGAAAAACTCCTCGAACAGATCGTCGAGCGGCTGGCCGGGCTGGGGCGCGGTCCGGGGCGAGGACGAGGGCGAGCGGCTTTCGGCGGTCGTGGAGGCCGAGATGTTCACCACCGCCGGAGTGACCTGGGCGGCGAGATCGGCCAGGGAATCGGGCCCTCGCGCCGAAACAGGGGACGCGAGGAGCCAGCCCGCTGCCGCAAGCACCGCTAGGGCGGCGCGGGGCATCCTCCAGCCGAACGGGAGGGTGTCGGGCCTTGAAGAACGCGTCATCATCGAACGACCTCGCCGATCCTGCATGCGGGAAGAACCGCCGCCCGGACTGCCCGGACCTGTGCACGCCTGCCTGCGCGGTCAGAACCCGATGCGCCTCGCGGCCCAGACCACGCCGACCCCGATCAGTGCCGACAGGACCCCGACGAGTCGCATGCGCTCGCGCGGGGATGCCGATGCATCGGACATGACACGCTTCATCATGCCGGGGAAGGATGCAAACAGCAGACCCTCGATGGCAAGTGCGAGACCCAGAGCTGCGACAAGGTCTCTCATCCCCGTCAGGGTCG
>NZ_JAQGKF010000202.1 GCF_028290205.1 Enterovirga sp.
GCCAACCTGGTCGACGCCAACGAGAAGATCGTGATCGACTCGCCCGAGACCGCGAAGGCGCTGGAATACGTCAAGCAGCTCTACGAGACCTTTATCCCCGGCACGGCCTCGTGGAACGATTCCTCCAACAACAAGGCCTTCCTGGCCGGCGAGCTGCACCTCACCCACAACGGCATCTCGATCTATGCCGCAGCCAAGAACGAGAAGCCCGAGATCGCGGCCGACATGGACCACGCCCTGTTTCCGGTCGGGCCCGTCGGCAAGCCGACCGAGTTCCAGCTCGCCTTCCCCATCCTGGCCTACCAGTACACCAAGTATCCGCAGGCCTGTAAGGCGTTCATGGCCTTCATGCTGGAGGCCGAGAACTACAATCCGTGGCTCGAAGGCGCGCAGGGCTACCTGACGCACCCGCTGAATGCCTACGACAACAATCCGGTCTGGACTAAGGACCCGAAGAACGCCGTGTTCAAGGAGGCGGCGAGGCGGACCCTGGCGGCCGGCGGGCTGGCGCCGGTGAGCGAGAAGACGGGTGCCGTCCTGGCCGACTTCGTCGTGGTCGACATGTTCGCCGGCTATTGCACGGGCCGCACCGACCTCAAGGGCGCGATCCGGCAGGCGGAGCGCGCTGCCCAGCGCATCTTCCGCAACGCCTGACGGCATGATCGTGCGACCCGCTCGTCCCGGCACCGGCCGGGACGCAGTCCACGTCCCGCGCCCCGGCTTTCGCCGGGGTGGGCGGACCGAGTAGGCAGCTATGGCGAACATGGCCCTCCAGGCGAGCGACGTTGCATCGCGGCGCGCCACGCCGCTCTGGGACCGCCTGCGGCTCAGCCGGGGCTGGCTCGGCTTCTGGTTCATGCTGCCGGCCGCCGCGATCCTGGTTCTGTTTCTCGGCTATCCCCTGCTCAAGGGGATCTGGCTCTCCTTCACCAACGCCAAGATCGGCCGCACCGGCGAGTGGATCGGCTTCGAGCATTACCAGTGGCTTTGGGAAGACGACGTCTTCTGGCTCTCCGTCTTCAACACCCTGCTCTATACGGGCGTAGCGTCGGTGGTGAAGTTCGGGATCGGCCTTTATCTGGCGCTGCTTCTGAACAAGCACATCCCGTTCAAGTCGCTGATCCGGTCGATCGTTCTGATCCCGTTTGTGGTGCCGACCGTGCTCTCGGCCATCGCGTTCTGGTGGATCTTCGACAGTCAGTTCTCGATCGTGTCCTGGTCCTTGCGGCAGATGGGCGTGATCGACCGCAACATCGACTTCCTGGGCGACGCCAACAACGCGCGCGCCTGCGTCATCTTCGCCAATATCTGGCGCGGCATCCCGTTCATCGCCATCACGCTGCTGGCCGGGCTGCAGACCGTGTCGCCCTCTCTCTATGAAGCGGCGGTGATCGACGGCGCCTCCCCGTGGCAGATCTTTCACAAGATCACGCTGCCGCTGCTGACGCCCATCATCGCCGTGGTGATGACCTTCTCGGTCCTGTTCACCTTCACGGATTTCCAGCTCATCTGGGCCATGACCCGGGGCGGCCCAGTCAACGCCACCCACCTCATGGCCACGCTGTCCTACCAGCGCGGCATCCTGTCGGGCTCGCTCGGCGAAGGCGCCGCCATCGCGACCGCCATGGTGCCGTTCCTGCTCGCCGCAATCGGCATCTCCTGGTTCGGCCTGCAGCGCCGGGCCTGGCAGCACGGCGGGTCGGACGGGTGAGCGCGGTGCTGAAACGAAAGGCTGCCCGATGAGCACGATCGCCGCCCGGCCCGGAGCCGTTTCCGACCATTCGGAAGGCATGGCGTTCCTGGAGACGCTGCCGCGCCGGATCGTGACGACCTACATCCCGCTCGGGCTGATCCTGATCGTCCTCCTGTTCCCGTTCTACTGGATGGTGCTCACGGCGATCAAACCCGACGAGCAGCTGATCGACATGGACCGGTACAACCCGTTCTGGGTCGTCGGGCCGACGTTCAAGCACATCCACAAGCTGCTCTTTGAGACCAACTATCCGCTCTGGCTGTGGAACACGATGTACGTGTCCGTGGCGGCAACGATCCTGTCGCTGTTCGCGAGCGTGCTCGGGGCCTACGCGATCGTTCGCATCCGCTACCGGGGCGCGGGCTGGATCGGGGCCGCGATCTTCCTCGCCTATCTGGTGCCGCCCTCGATCCTGTTCATCCCGCTCGCCACCATCATCCAGGCCTACGGCCTGTTCGATTCGCCCCTGGCGCTGATTCTCGCCTACCCGACCATCCTGATCCCGTTCTCGACCTGGCTCCTGATGGGTTATTTCAAGACCATTCCCTACGAGCTGGAAGAATGCGCGCTGATCGACGGCGCCAGCCGCTGGCAGATCCTGACCCAGATCGTGCTGCCGCTCGCCGTTCCGGGCCTGATTTCAGCCGGTATCTTCGCCCTCACCCTGTGCTGGAACGAGTTCATCTACGCCCTGACCTTCATCTCGTCGACGCAGAACAAGACGGTGCCGGTCGCCATCGTCAGCGAATTCGTGGACGGCGACATCTACCGCTGGGGCTCGCTCATGGCGGGCGCGCTGGTCGGCTCGCTGCCGCTCGTGATCCTCTACTCCTTCTTCGTCGACTACTACGTCTCCGCCCTGACCGGCGCCGTGAAGGAGTGACCCCGGAGGCCCGCGCACGGACCCTCTTGCCATCCGGCCCGTCATCGGGCACATGGTCCGGACAGCGGCCGCCCACCGGGTCGCCGCTGCGGATGCGGGTGTAGCTCAGGGGTAGAGCACAACCTTGCCAAGGTTGGGGTCGAGGGTTCGAATCCCTTCGCCCGCTCCAAATTTCTCCTCGACAGATGTGCTCTCGGACCTTCCCCTTCGGGGGCGGGACCGATTCCGAGTCCGAAGCGCCCGAAGAGAACCCGCCGAGATCGCATCTGGCCGGGATAGCCGGAACCGGGCGCACGAGGGCCGAGCCGAGATCATGCCCCGTCCAGCCTGACCCGCGCGAGATCAGGCCATTCTTCGCCTTATGAGCAAACGATTCGACCGGGCGTCACCTCAGGGTGGCGCCGGCCCCATCATGAACAAACCCACTCGGACCGCCGCAAGGCGGCATGCGGCTCCCTTCGGCGGGCCCGGGGACGAGATCCGCGCACGCCTCTCCCGACCCGGACCTCTCGCGACGTGACGGTCCGGCGCGACCCCGGCCGTTGCGGCGCTCCCACTCGGCGGCCTCGTCCGTCCGCCATCGATTGTCGCAGGGGCTAGAGGATCGCAGCCGGCCCCTCACCCGCTTCGATCCGAGCCATTGCCTTTTTCTGGCGCGTCCGGGGCCGGGTTTCGCGTCCTGACTCTCATCACCGGTCGCCAGGGCCGGAGCTGCTCCTGCTCACCCACACGCCGGCAACGGGCCGCGCGATGCCTCAGTCAGGAGGCCGACGCTCGGAGAGTGGGCATCCCCGCCTCCCGTCGCAGCACGGGCGGAGACAAGCCCTCCGGCCGCCGCGCGAGGCCGGCGGGGCCGCGATCTCGCGCAGCGGCGCACGGGTCCGCCGGGCTGCCGCCGCTACCGGGGCGGCCGCTCGTTGGCGGAGGCGGGAGTTGCTCGCGTGTGCGCAATCGCCGCTTCCACTCGGTTGCGCGCTTTGAGCTTGTCCATGATCCGCGTCATGTGATGCTTGACCGTCTTCTCGGCCACGTGGAGCTCGAGTGCGATTTCCTTGTTCGTGAGGCCCCGAGCGACGTGCTCCAGAATGACGTCTTCTCGTCCGGTGAGATCTCGGCACGGCGATGCGCGATCACATTTCTTAATGATCAACGCATTCGTAAGTTCAGGAGGGACGTAAGCTCCCCCCTCGTGAACAGCCAAAAGGATCCTGATCAGCTCGGCACCGCCACTGCCCTTCAAGACGTAGCCTTTTGCTCCACTCTGGAGGGATCGGAGCAGATCAGCTTCGGAACACGAGGCTGTCAGCATCACGACTTTCGTGTCGGGACAGGCCTCCAGGATCGTGCGAACGGCGAGGAAGGTGTCCCCGGGCATGCAAACATCGAGCAACACCAAATTTGGCCGAAACATCGTCGCGAGCTGGCACGCGTCCGCAGCCGTGGCCGCCTCTCCTATGACCTTGAGGCGAGGGTCGCGGGAGACGGCCTCCACGATGCCCGCCCGAAGCAGTGGATGATCGTCAGCCACCACGATGCTGATCGAACTTACCATCGCAAGCCTCCAAATCACGCAGATCGAACGCGGCCGTCACCACCATACCACGTTCTGACGACTCGACACTGAACCGGCCTCCGAGTGCTTCAACGCGGCTCCGCATCCCGAGTAGTCCGAGGGCCTCGTGCGACTGGCTAGACTGAGGGACACCCTGCCCTTTATCGCGAACTTCAACCACCAGAGCCTTTGCATCAACCTTAACGTAAACCGCCTGGCCTTGTCCTCCCGCATGACGGAACGAATTGTTCAACCCTTCCTGCACAAACCGATACAAAGCGGAAATCATTGTTGCGGGCAAATCCGGCACTCGGGTCGAGAGCTCGAGCGCGACGCCTGTCCCTGTCCGCCTCTCGTGACCCCGTGCAGCCACCTGTAGCGCCTGAACAAGCGTGAGCCCGGCAAGATCTGGAAGAGCAAAGCCGGACGCCAA
>NZ_JAQGKF010000211.1 GCF_028290205.1 Enterovirga sp.
TTCCGGTGATGAGCGTGTGGATCTTGGTGAAGACCGGATCGATCTGCGACACGTCCTGCACGTCGTAATACATGTCGTCGGCACTGGCGCATTCCCGCAGCAGGGTCGAGTTCCCCTCGATGATGCGGGCCGTGAAGATCTGGATCCTGGCCGCCTTGATGTTGGCGCAGAGCTGCCGGGTACGGGCGTCGATCTCCGTCTGTCCGCGGGACCAGCGGTTCTGGGTGTTGTCCCCGTCGGTCATGAAGACGATGTACTTTGCGACGTTCCTGGTCGAGTCGGCGGCCGCGTTGGTGATCGGCTCGGACCGGGTCAGCAGGTGGTAGCCCCAGACGAGCCCGATGGTGGTGTTGGTGTTGCCGCTCGCCACCATGCCGCCCACCGCGGAGCGCAGGGCCGAGAAGTCCTGGGTCAGTGGCATGATCGGGGCCAAGTCGCACTCCTGGCTCCGGCTCGTGTCGGCGCTGAAATAGGTGGTCGGCCCTGTGGGCGGGGTGTCCGACACGTCATGCGGCTGCTCCCGGTCCCAGATGCAGCCGGACAACGACGGGTTGCTGGCCCAGAAGGCGGAGGCCGCGGCATCGACCCAGCTCGACGTCTTCAAGGCCCCGAGATTGACGTCCGTGTCGAAGGGCACGATCCCGATCTTGACGGCGTCGGGCTGGGCCGTGCTCGCCTGCATCTTGCTCAGAAACCGTTGCGCGGCCGCCTTCAGGGTGCCGAGCTTGTTCTGCTGGCCCATGGACCCCGTATTGTCGAGCACGAGCACGAGCTCGATCTTGCTGTCCGAGTAGAGCGCCTCGGCCGTGCTGCTGACCGGCCGGCTGCTGACACCCAGGATGGCGGACAGGGTCATCTTGATCTCGCCGCGGGCATCGAGCCTGACGCGGTCCTCGACCAGAGTGACCTTGACGCTGACATTCTGCAGCTGCTCCAGGTCGAAGGTGCGGCGCATGTAGCTTGAGGCCAGCGCGTCCGGCATCCCCTGCGGGCCGATGATGTCCCGGTTGCGGGCCACCAGCAGCACCGCCGCGTCCACGGCGCGCTGCAGGTTGGTCTGGACCAGCGCCATCCGGGAATAGTCGAACGCCACCCCGGCGAGGCCGACCAGCAGCAGCACCAAGAGCCCGAACATCATGGCGACGCTGCCGCGCGGGTCGCGACTGAAGCGCAGCAGCAGAGTTCGGAGGCGCGGGCGGTGGTCCATAGTGGACCGAGACTATGCGGGACGGGTTACGACGCCGTTGCACTGATCCAACAGAGAGGGCCGTTCAGGGCCGGGCCGAGGACTGGCGCCATCTTCGCCAGCCGTCCTTTCGGAGGCGGCAGGCCGGGCAGGTGCCGCAGCCATAGCCCCAATCGTGCCGCTGGCTGCGGTCGCCCAGGTAGCAGGTCTGCGTCTGCGCCAGGATCACGTCCAGGAGCGGCCGGCCGCCGAGCCGTTCGGCCAGCGCGAAGGTCTGGGCCTTGTCGCGCCACATCAGCGGCGTGTGCAGCACGAAGCGGGTTTCGAGGCCGAGATTCAGGGCAACCTGCATGGCCTTCACGGTGTCGTCGCGACAATCCGGGTAGCCCGAATAATCCGTCTCGCAGACGCCGAGCACGACGTGGCGGCAGCCGCGCCGATACGCGAGCGCGGCCGCGAAACACAGGAAGACGAGGTTGCGGCCCGGCACGAAGGTGGTCGGCAGCCCGCTCTCGCCCAGGCCGATCTCGACCTCGCGGGTCAGCGCCGTGTCCGAGATCGCGCCGAGCGCCGGGATGGCCAGAAGGTGGTCGGGCCCGAGCCGCCCCGGCCCGAGCGGAAGCTCCCCGAGGGCGTCCCGGATGCCGGGCCGCAGGTCCAGCTCCACCCGGTGGCGCTGGCCGTAATCGAAGCCGACGGTCTCAACCTCGGCAAAGCGCGCCAGCGCCCAGGCCAGGCAGGTGGTCGAGTCCTGTCCGCCGGAGAAGAGGACCAGGGCCCGGCGCTCGTCGAGGGCGACCATTCTGCCTAGCTCCGCCCCGTCGCGGGGCTCGCGCGCCGCCGCACCGCCCCCGGCACGCTCAGTCGAACAGGCTCGAGACGCTCGACTCGGTCGCGGTGCGGCCGATGGCCTCGCCCATCAGAGGCGCGATCGACACGACGCGGATGTTCTTGGCGACCTTCACGGCCTCGGTCGGCTGAATCGAATCCGTGATCACGAGTTCGCGCAGCCGCGAATGGGCGATGCGGGACACCGCTCCGCCCGACAGCACGCCGTGCGTGATATAGGCCCGCACGTCGGCCGCGCCCTGGGCCAGCAGCGCATCGGCCGCGTTGCAGAGGGTCCCACCCGAATCGACGATGTCGTCGACCAGGATGCAGGAAAGCCCGGCCACGTCGCCGATGATGTTCATCACCTCCGACTCGCCGGGCCGCTCGCGCCGCTTGTCCACGATGGCGAGCGGGGCATCGATGCGCTTGGCCAGCGCCCGCGCCCGCACCACGCCGCCGACGTCGGGGGACACCACGACCTTGGGCCGGTCGTTCAGGCGCTCCTTGACGTCCCGGACCATGACCGGCGCGCCGAACAGGTTGTCCGTCGGGATGTCGAAGAAGCCCTGGATCTGGCCCGCATGGAGGTCGAGGGTGAGAACCCGGTCGACACCCGCATGGGTGATCAGATTGGCCACGAGCTTGGCCGAGATGGGCGTCCGGGCAGCCGATTTCCGGTCCTGCCGGGCATAGCCGAAATACGGGATCACGGCCGTGATGCGCCGGGCCGATGCGCGCCGCAGCGCGTCGGCGATGATCAGCAGCTCCATCAGGTGGTCGTTCGTCGGCGAGGACGTCGACTGAATGATGAACGTGTCTTCGCCGCGGACATTCTCGCCGATCTCGACGAAAATCTCCGCGTCCGCGAAGCGCCGCACCTGAGCGCGAGCGAGCGGGATCTTCAGGTACTCCGCGATGGCGCCCGCGAGCGGCCGATTGGAGTTTCCCGCAACGAGCTTCATTGAGCCGATTTCACGCAACGAGAGGAGCAGGTCCGCTCGGCTGGATCCTGGCAGGGCGGAGTGACGGCCGGCACATAGCAGCGTCGCCGGAGCGTCACAACAACGAGGGCCGGAATCAACTCCGTCCGGAGCCCGGCCGCGGGGCGCTTCCGTGTCGCGGGGCGGCCGCCTACATCTCGGGCATGAGTCGCGCCGCTGCCCAGGATGTCCCGCCGGAGGTCGCCCAGCCCGAGCGGGAGGAGGAGGAGGAGGTCTTCTCGGAAGCCGGCTCGGGGGTCGAACTCGACCTCGAAGCGACGCCGTCCATGGTGGAGGCCGGTGCCGCCGTGATCCGGCGGTTCTGGGCCACGCTGCCGACCTCGCCCGGCGTGTACCGGATGATCGATCGGCAGGGCGAGGTGCTCTATGTCGGCAAGGCGCGATCGCTGAAGGCCCGGGTCGGCTCCTACGTGCGCGAGCAGGGGCATTCCAACCGCATCGTCCGGATGATCGCCGAGACCGCCGCCATGGTCTTCGTCACGACGGCGACCGAAACGGAGGCGCTGCTGCTCGAGGCGAACCTCATCAAGCAGCTGCGGCCGCGCTTCAACGTGGTGATGCGGGACGACAAGTCGCTGCCCTACATCCTGCTGACCGCGGATTCCGAGGCGCCGCAGATCGTCAAGCATCGCGGCGCCCGCAACCGCAAGGGCGCCTATTTCGGCCCGTTCGCCAGCGTCTGGGCGGTGAACCGGACGGTCAACGCCCTGCAGCGGGCCTTCCTGCTGCGCTCCTGCTCGGACAGCTATTACGAGAACCGGACTCGGCCCTGCCTGCTGTTTCAGATCAAGCGCTGCTCCGGCCCCTGCACGGGCGAGATCGCGCTCTCGGATTACGCGGAGCTGGCCGAGGAAGGGCGCGCCTTTCTGTCCGGCCGGTCCTCGGCTGTGAAGCAGCGTCTCGCGGCCGAGATGCAGCGCGCCTCCGACGAGCTCGAATTCGAGCGGGCGGCCCGCTACCGCGATCGCCTGGCCGCCCTGTCCGCCGTGCAATCCACCCAGGGCATCAACACGCAGACGTTGGAGGAAGCCGACGTCTTCGCGGTGGACGAGCAGGCCGGGCAGTTCTGTGTGGAGGTGTTCTTTTTCCGCAACCACCAGAACTGGGGCAACCGGGCCTATTTTCCGCGCGCCGACCGCTCGCACGGCAAGGCCGAGGTGCTGGCCGCCTTTCTGGCGCAGTTCTACGACGACAAGCCGCCGCCGCGCACGATCCTCCTGTCCGAGGAGATTCCCGAAGCGGCGCTTCTCGCCGACGCCCTGGCCGTGAAGGCCGGCCGCAAGGTGGAGATCGCGGCCCCGAAACGCGGCGAGCGCCGGCTCCTGGCCGAGGCCGCCTGCCGCAACGCCCGGGAGGCGCTGGGCCGGCGCCTCGCCGAGACGAGTTCGCAGGCGAAGCTCCTGGCCGCGCTCGGCTCGGCCTTCGGCCTGGCCCGGCCGCCCCGCCGCATCGAGGTCTACGACAACTCGCACATCATGGGCACCAACGCGGTCGGCGCCATGGTGGTGGCCGGGCCTGCCGGGTTCATGAAGACCCATTACCGGACCTTCAACATGCGGTCCGAGGACCTCGTGCCGGGCGACGATTACGGCATGATGCGGGAGATGCTGCGGCGCCGCTTCGCCCGGCTGCTGAAGGAGGCGCCGCGGGCGCTGGCCGAGCTCCCCGACGCGGCGGCGCCCACGGCGGATCCGGAGCCGAGCGGGGAAGCCCCGTCCCCGGCGGCGGCGATGCGCCCGGCCCGTGCGTCCGACCCGGACAGCTTTCCATCCTGGCCGGACCTCGTCCTCATCGACGGCGGCAAGGGTCAGCTCGAGGCCGCCCGCTCGGTGCTGGCCGAGATCGGCATCCGGGACGTGCCGCTCGTCGGCGTGGCCAAGGGTCGCGACCGCGACGCCGGCCGGGAAACCTTCTTCATGCCCGACCAGTCGCCGATCCGCCTGCCGCCGCGCGACCCGGCGCTGTATTTCGTGCAGCGGCTCCGGGACGAGGCGCACCGTTTCGCCATCGGAACGCACCGGGCCAAGCGCAAGCGTGAGCTCACCACGAGCCCGCTCGACGAGATTCCCGGCATCGGCCCCTCGCGCAAGCGGGCGCTGCTGCACCATTTCGGAACCCTCAAAGCCATCCAGCGCGCAGCCCTGGACGACCTGATGCGGACCCCTGGCGTGAACGCCGCCACGGCCCGAACCGTGTACGAGCATTTCCACGGCGGTTGACGCTTCGGCGGAGGCCATGCTCTGTCCGGGCATGCTCGCGACGCCAGCCCCGAGGCGCTCACAGGCCTTCAGCCTTCCGAACGTCCTGACCTATAGCCGCGTCCTCGCCGTTCCGGTGGTGGTCGGCCTGCTCTTTTGGCCCGAGGATGTGTGGTCGCGCTGGATGGCCCTGACCATCTTCGTCGCGGCCGCGATCACGGATTATTTCGACGGCTATTTCGCCCGGATCTATGCTCAGCAATCGCAGCTCGGCCGCATGCTGGACCCGATCGCCGACAAGCTGCTGGTGGCGGCCTGCCTCCTGATGCTGGCGGCCGATCACCGCACCATCACGGGCCTGTCGCTCTGGGCCGCCATCGTCATCCTGTGCCGCGAGGTGCTGGTCTCGGGACTGCGCGAATACCTGGCCGAGCTGAAGGTCGGGGTGCCGGTCTCCCGGGTCGCCAAGTGGAAAACCGCCGTGCAGCTGGTGGCCATCGGCGTGCTGATCGCCGGGCCGGCCGGCGAGGCGATTCTGCCCGGCACCACCACGGCGGGCCTCGTGCTCCTGTGGCTCGCAGCCGCTCTCACCATCTACACCGGGTGGGACTACCTGAAGGCCGGGATCACGGTGATGGTGGACCAGGATTCCGGCAGGAGCGACCGGTGAAGCTCGTCTATTTCAGCTGGGTGCGCGAGCGGATCGGCCTCGCCGAGGAGCAGGCGGAGCCGCCCGGGGATGTCCGCACGGTCGCCGATCTGGCCGGCTGGCTCGCCGGGCGCGGCGAGAATTACGCCTACGCCTTCGAGAATCCCGGCGTGGTGCGGGCTGCGGTCGACCGGGTGCACGTGAAGCCGGACACGCCCCTCGGCGCCGCCCGCGAGGTCGCCTTCTTTCCGCCCATGACGGGAGGGTGAGCCCGTGTACCGGCCACCCGCCTTTCGTGAGGACCGGGTCGAGGCGCAGCACGGCCTGATCCGTGCCTTTCCGCTCGGCCTGCTCGTCACGGCGGGGCCGGCCGGGCTTCTGGCAAACCCAGTGCCGTTTCTGGTCGATCCCGCGGCCTCCGAGCACGGCACGCTGCGCTGCCATCTGGCGCGCGCTAACCCGCAATGGCGCGAGCTGGCGGAGGTGGCCGAATGCCTGGTCGTGTTCCAGGGGCCGCAGGATTACGTGACGCCCTCCTGGTACGCGACCAAGCAGGAGACCGGGAAGGTGGTGCCGACCTGGAACTACGCCACCGTCCACGCCTGGGGCCGCCCGCAGGTGATCGAGGACGAGGCCTGGCTGCGCCAGCAGATCCACGACCTCACCCGGCTGCGCGAGGCCTCCCGGCCCGTGCCCTGGGCCGTGGACGACGCCCCGCCCGACTTCGTGGCCGGGCAGGTGCGCGGCATCGTCGGCGTGGAGATTCCGATCAGCCGGATCGAGGGCAAGTGGAAGGTGAGCCAGAACCGGCCCGAGCCGGACCGGGTCGGCGTCCTGGCCGGCTATCGCGAGGGCGGCCAGGACGCCATGGCAGCGCTGGTCGCCGAGCGGGGCGGGCTCGCGTGAGCGTCAGCCCGCAGGGGGCGTCGCGATCATGGACGGGCGGGCGGCGAAGCCCTCGAACCACCGGGCGAGGGCCGGGCGGGTGGCGCGCCAGCCGAGCTCACCATAGCGGAAATCGAGATAGCTGAGGCCGCACGCGATGGTGATGGTGCCGATGTCGACGCGGTTCGCCAGGCTGGCGGCGTCCCGCTCGAAGCGGTCCAGCGCATCGGCGACCTTGCCCATCTGGCCGCCGATCCAATCCGGCCAGCGCAGCGGCTGCGGCCTGAGCGCCGATTCGTAGCGGGTCAGGAGCGCGGCTCCGAGGAGGCCGTCGGCGAGGGCCTGTTCGGTGATCGCCCGCCAGCGCGCCGCGCCGGCACCGAACAGCCGCCCGCCGGCCTGCCCGTCCAGGTATTCGCAGATGACCCGGCTGTCGTAGAGCGCCACGCCCTCGTCCGTGACCAGGGTCGGCACCTGCGCCAGTGGGTTGGCGGCCCGGATCTCGGCGCTCGGCGCGACGGGAGTCGTCTTGGCCGGCACGATCTCGATCTGGTCGGCGAGCCCGACCTCGTGCGCGACCACGAGCACCTTGCGAACGAAGGGCGACGAGCTGGAGTAGAACAATCTCATGGGCTGACCCTCGGGCGGCCGAAACGGCCCCGGGTTGAAACACCGGCCGGCGGCGCGCATCAAGCCGCTCTCGAGCAGCCCTTTCCTGGCCGGTGCAGACGATGACGATCTTTGGCGCCCATATTCCGTTCGCCGAGCATTGCGGGGTCGAGGATCTCGGGCATGGCGAGGGCGGCGAGACGCGGCTCCGCATGGCGGTGCGTTCCGAACTCGAGAACAACATCGGCATCGCGCATGGCGGGGCGCTGGCGACGCTTCTCGACATCTGCATGGGCACGGCCGGCCGCACGCGGGTCGGCCGGCCGGTGATGACCCTGGACATGCAGGTGAGCTTTCTGGCTCCCGGCCGGGGCACGCTGCTCGGGGTGGGCCGGGTCACCAAGGCCGGGCGCTCCATCCTGTTCTGCGAGGCCGAGGTGACGCGCGAAGAGGACGGCGAACTGGTCGCGCGCGCGACCGGCCTGTTCAAGCCGACCCGCGAGGCGGCCTGAACGCCGTCCCTCCCCTCAGAACAAGGTGTAGCCGCCGTCGATCACCAGGCTGTCGCCGGTGTGGTAGCGGCTCTCGTCGCTCATCAGGTAGACGGCGATGCCGGCGAAGTCGTCGCCCCGGCCCCAGCGCCGCTGCGGGATCCGGGGCAGCACCGCATCGGCGAACCGGCTCTCGGCGATCTTGCCGGCCGTCATCTCGGTCTCGATCCAGCCCGGCACGAGCGCGTTGGCCGTGACCTCGTATCGGGCGAGTTCCACGGCCAGGGCCCGCATCATCACGCTGATCGCCCCCTTGCTGGCCCCGTAGGCCACCGCGCCGGCGGGACCGTGAATGGTGGAGGTGGACGAGGTGGCGACCAGCCGTCCACCCGGGTCGCCCGCCCTCGCGCGCTGCACCATGTGCCGCGACGCGGCCCGCAGCGTGAAGAAGGTCCCGTCGAGATTGACGCCCATCAGGGTCCGCCAGCTCTCCGCCGTGATCTCCGGAAAGGGCGTGCGGGGCATCGACCGGCCGGCATTGGCGAAACAGCCGTCGAGCCGTCCAAACCGCTCCAGAAGTTCGGCCATGCAGCCCTCCACCGCGGCCTCGTCCGAGACGTCGCAGCGCTGCACCAGAACCAGCCCGCCCTCGGCCTCAAGCTGCGCCCGGGCGGCTTGGTTCTTGTCCGGATCGCCGCCCCAGATCGCCACGCCGGCGCCGGCCCGGGCCAGCCCGAGGGCCATGCCGAGCCCGATGCCGCCATTGCCCCCGGTCACGAGCGCCACCTTGCCGGACAGATCGAACATGCGGGTCAGTTCCACCGGCGCTGGCGGCGCAACGCTTCGCCGATCAGGCAGTCGGCCGCCGGCTCGGCCTGGGCCGGCCGGATCCGGGCCTCGCCCGGCAGAGCGGCGATCTCGCGGACGAGCTTGGTCCGGATCGCGCCCGCGAAATGAGCCCGCTCCCGCACCGGCACCAGAAAGGCGCCCGCGCCGCCGATCACGCAGGCCCGGTAGTAGCGGTCCAGATGCGCGATGTCCCAGGGCGAGACGGCCTGTTTCAGCATGATGGGAAGGCCGTTCACGACCACGCCCGCTGCCACCGCGGCGTCCCGGGCGGCCGTGACGGCCGGGCCGTCATTGTTGGGTCCATCGCCCGAGATGTCGATCACCTGCCGGGTAGCCTCGAGGCCGCTGCGGGCCAGCAGGTCCTGGCCGAAGGCGATCGCGCCCGAGATGGAGGTGTAATAGGCCCGGCCGGCAGGGCGGCGGCTGAGCCGCTCGGCGACGGCGAGGGCGTCTTCGGGCCCGGAGATCACGGTCCAGGGCAGAACCAGGTCCTGGTGCGACGCGCTTGCCCATTCGAAATAGGTGACCGCGACGCGGCCGAGCAGGCCCCGGCGGATCGCCTCGTGCACCTCGGGCGACCGGAACGCTTCGATGAAGCCCTGCTTCTGCAGATCCTGCTCCTCGGGATCCATGGACCACGACACGTCGACCGCGAGCACCAGCGCCAGATCCACCTCCGGTCCGCCGGCCCGGGCCGGCAGCCCGGCCAGGCACAGCCACGTGGCGAGAAGGCCGAGGGTCGCTCTGCGCAGCATCGCTCTCACCCTGCGCCCCCCGGCGCCGAACCGCCGGCGGGCCGCCTCACGCCGCGGCCGCGGAGGCCCGCAAGGTCTCCGCAAGGTCCCGCGAGAGCCGCCCTTCGAGCAGCGACAGGACGGCCGCCTCTTCCGGCTTCAATCCGCCGAGATGGCTCCGCAGCTCGTCTTCGACCTGCTGCTTCACCTCGAGCAGCATCTCGCCCTGCAGGTAGGAATGCACCACCTCCGGGTGGACATAGCACTTGCGGCAGATGGTCGGTGTGTTGCCGAGCCGGCCGGCCACCCGCTCAATGGCCGCCCGGACGTTCTTCTTGGCCCGGGCGTCGGAATCGAAGGTCTCGAACTCCTGCAGCGCGATAGCGGCCAGCACCGTGCCGGCCCAGGTGCGAAAGTCCTTGGCCGTGATGTCGCGGCCGGTGATCTCGCGCAGGTACGTGTTGACGTCTGAGGAGGTGACGTCGCGCCGCTGGCCGTCGTCATCGACGTACTGGAAGAGCTCCTGGCCCGGGATCTCCTGGCAATCCCGGACGATCTTGGCGATGCGGCGGTCCCGGAGCGCAAGGTTCCACTCCTTGCCGCTCTTGCCCTTGAACCGGAACCGCAGCTCCGAACCCTCCACCTTGACGTGGCGGTTCTTCAGCGTGGTCAGACCATAGCTGCGGTTCTGCAGCGCGTAGTCGTCGTTGCCGACCCGGATCAGCGTGTTTTCCAGCAAATACACGACCGTCGCCAGCACCTTCTCCCGGGGCAGGCCCTTCAGGGCCATGTGCCGGGTGATGGTCTTGCGGATCTCGGGCAGGCCGCGCGCGAAATCGAGCATGTGCTCATATTTCGTGGAGTCCCGCATCTCGCGGAAGCCCGGATGGTAGCGGTACTGCTTGCGGCCCTTGGCGTCGCGCCCCGTCGCCTGGATATGCCCGTTCGGGTTCGGGCAGATCCAGACATCCGAATAGGCCGGCGGGATCGCGAGCTTGCGGATGCGGGAGAGCGTCGCCTCGTCGGTGATGCGCCGGCCGTCGCGGTCGAGATACACGAAGCCCTTGCCGGCCTTGCGGCGCCGGATGCCCGGCTTGTGGTCCGACACGTAGCTCAGGCCGGCGGCCGCAGCCGCCTCGCGCGGGTCGACGACGCGTTCGGCCTCGCCTGATTCGGCCTGGACCATGCAGGTGCTCCGGACTCGCGAACTCACGGACGCGACTCAACCGAACCTCGCCGCCAAGGTTCCTCGCCTCCTGCGCATGCCAGCCATACGTCATCGCAACCCTGGCGTGCTCGGCCGATAACGCCCGGTTAACCACGTCCGCCGTTCAGCTCGCGGTAGGGTTTACGGAAACCGGCTGGCAACACGGCCCAGACATTCTGTGCACCTGCCTGTGCGGGAAGCGCGCCATGAAACTGCCGATCGGTCTCGTCCTCGCCACGCTCGCCGCCTCCGTCCCGGCCCTGGCAGATGCCCCGCCGGTTGACGCGAAGAGGGTGCGCCTCGGGCCCCCGTCGGCCGCCGTCCCGATGCGGGCCGCCCTGCCGGCCTACCGCCCGCTGCCGACGGCCCGACGAGCCGCACGAGTTCATCGATTCGACCGTTTCGCCGTGGCCGGCGGTCCGGTCTACGGCGCCGAGCCGCGCTACTACCCGGGTGCGGGCGGCGCCTCCCCGAATGCGGGCTTCGCGCCCCCGGTCCCGGTGGCCGTGGTGGGCTATCGCGAGGCCTATATCGGCCGCGGCCTCCTCTACAACACGCCGCCGGAGCCGACCTGGGCCAGCTGGTCGCACCGGTCGGATGTCATCAGCGTGAAGTACTGACCCGCGCGCGGGCGGGAGGCGCGGCCCGCCCGGACATGGTATGGACCCTCCAAAGGGAGGATCCAGCATGACCTACATGGACGTGAAATCGGGAATTCGCGCGCTCAAGGATCCCTCTCTGTTCCGGCAGCAATGCTACGTGGACGGCGCCTGGATCGACGCCGATGGCGGCGGCACGATCGAGGTCGACAATCCGTCCACCGGTGAGATCCTGGGCACCGTGCCCAAGCTGGGCAGGGCCGAGACACGCCGGGCGATCGAGGCGGCCGATGCGGCGCTGCCGGCCTGGCGGTCCAAGACCGCCAAGGAGCGGGCCCAAATCCTGCGGCGCTGGTTCGACCTCCTGATCGCCAACCAGGACGACCTCGCCGCCATCATGACGGCCGAGCAGGGCAAGCCCCTGACGGAGGCCAAGGGCGAGATCGCCTATGCGGCCTCGTTCATCGAGTGGTTCGGCGAGGAGGGCAAGCGCGTCTACGGCGACGTCATCCCGGCGCACGGCACCGACAAACGCATCATCGTGATCAAGCAGCCGATCGGGGTCTGCGCGGCGATCACGCCCTGGAATTTCCCGGCCGCCATGATCACCCGCAAGGCGGGCCCGGCGCTGGCGGCAGGCTGCACCATGGTGCTGAAGCCGGCCAGCCAGACGCCCTATTCGGCGCTGGCGCTGTGCGAACTGGCGGAGCGGGCCGGCGTGCCCAAGGGCGTCCTCTCCTGCGTCACCGGCTCGGCGGGCGAGATCGGCGGCGAGATGACCGAGAACCCGACGGTCCGGAAGCTCACCTTCACGGGCTCGACCGAGATCGGCAAGCTGCTGCTCGAGCAATGCGCCCGGACGGTCAAGAAGACCTCCATGGAGCTCGGCGGCAACGCCCCCTTCATCGTCTTCGACGACGCCGACCTCGAACCGGCCGTGAAGGGCGCCATGGCGTCCAAGTACCGCAACGCCGGCCAGACCTGCGTCTGCGCCAACCGCATCCTGGTCCAGGACGGCATCTACGACCGCTTCGTGGCCCGGCTCGCGGAAGCCGTGTCCGGCATGAAGGTGGCCGACGGCTTCAAGGAGGGCACCACCCTCGGCCCGCTGATCGACGCCAAGGCCGTGGCCAAGGTGGAGGAGCACGTCTCGGACGCCCTGGAGAAGGGAGCCCGCATCGTGGCCGGCGGCAAGCGCCACGGCGCCGGCCAGAACTTCTTCGAGCCGACCATCCTGGCCGACACCACGCCTGACATGAAGCTCTTCCGCGAGGAGACCTTCGGCCCGGTGGCGCCCATCTTCCGCTTCCACACCGAGGAGGAGGCCATTGCGCTCGCCAACGACACGCCCTTCGGCCTCGCGGCCTATTTCTACAGCCGCGACATCGGCCGGGTCTGGCGCGTGGCCGAGGCGCTCGAGACCGGGATCGTCGGCATCAACGAGGGCATCATCTCGACCGAGGTCGCCCCGTTCGGCGGCGTCAAGGAGAGCGGCCTCGGCCGGGAGGGCTCGCGCTACGGCATCGAGGACTTCCTCGAGGTGAAGTACCTCTGCATGGGCGGCCTCTGAGCGAGGCCGAACGGGGCGGCGCGGCCTAGAGGTCGCGCCCCTCGATATCCGGCGCGAGCCGGTCCACGATGCCCTTCACGGCCCCGAGATGCGGGTGGATGCGGAGGGCCTGCCGGTAGGCGAGCAGCGCGCGGCGCTTGTCGCCGCTGGCGAATTCGAGATGGCCCAGCGCCACCCAGGCGGTGAAGTGGCGGGGCTCGCGGGCCAGGGCCCGCTGCAGATCCTGCATGGCCTGGCCCGGGTCGTCGAGCCCGTGAAAGGCGGCGGCCCGGCGGCTCCACGCCTCCGCCCAATCCGGCTTGAGCTGGGTCACCCGGTCGAGCAGCTCGACCGCGAGCGCCGCGTCCTGCGCCTTCAGGGCTGTGCCGGCGCGCTCCATCAGGAGGTCGGCCGTGTCGCTGCCCGAGCGGGCGAAGCGACGCTGGATCAGGGCCGCGATGCCGTTCGCCTCGTCCTCGTCCTTGCTGTCGGCAAGCCGGGTGAAGAGGTCGTCCAGGGTGGAGGCCGGCGTGCGGGGTGCCTCAGGGCCGGGTCTCGGCCCCTCCGGCGGGCGCGTCTGAGCCGAGGCCGCCGGGGCGGCGAGCGCGACCGCGAGGGCCAGCAACGGGGCGGCATGCCGGATCATGCGGGCATCATCGGCCGGTCCCCGGGGGTGTCAAGGCGCGTCCGGGTCGCGGGTCAGCGCAGCTTGCGCAGCCACAGGCTCGTCTCTGGGGCGCCGTCGGGGTGCGGCAGCTCGGCCAGGATCCCGCGCGCCAGGCGGCCCGGATGCCGGGTGGCGAGCCAGCGGCTCGCGAACAGCAGCTCGTAGCCGCCCTGGAGCAGGGCCGCGACCGCGATCTGCTCGTTGTAGCCGCGCCAGGCCCACCCGGCCGGATAGGGGTCGGGCAGGAAGATGTCGTGCCAATGCACGAGGACGCCCGGCGCCAGCCGCGGCAGCACGTCGCCCAGAATGCAGTCCACGTCCGTTCCCGGCATGGCGACGTGGCTGGAATCCACGAACAGGATGTCGCCGGATCCAAGGGCCGCTACCCGGTCGCGGTCGGCGGCCCCGAACAGCCGCCGCTCGTGCCGGACCGCAAGCCCGGCGAGCGAGGCCCGGGGCGCGGGGTCGACCGCCGTGATCTCGGTCGCGAGCCCGCCATCCGCGACCGCCCGGGCGAGGAAGCGGGTCGAATGGCCGGACCCGATCTCGAGAATCTGGGCCGGCCGGGTGCTCCGCACCGTGGCATAGGCCGCCGCGGCGTCCAGGCGGGGGAACCAGCTCTGCCCGAACCGGGCCGGCCCGGGCCCGTCCCGCACGGCCCGGAGCTCGGGCCCGTACCGGTCGATGGCGTCCACGAGGGCAAAACTGTCCGCCTCGGCAGCGCGAAACAGCGGCTCCAGCGCCGGATAGGGCTTTGCCGCGACCCCGGCCGCGTAGCGGTAGGGGATGAAGAAGCCTCGGGCCCGCAGGCCGAGGAGCGTGGACAGGCCGAAGCCGAGACGCCGCGCTCCCGCCCGCAGGGTCATGACCCTACGGGGCCGGCGGCGGCACCGGCGGGATGGTGGCCGGCATGCGTTCGCGCCAGGCCTTGGCCAACCGGGCCCTCTCGAACAGGAGCACGATCACCACCGCGACCGCGAAGGGGATCAGGAGGTAGAACAGCCGGAACACCAGGAGGGCCGCGATCACGTCGGCCTTGGGCACGTCCGGCATCATGGCGACGAAGATCAGCTCCAGCACACCGAGCCCGCCCGGCGCGTGGCTGACCAGCGCCGCCGAGAACGAGGCCAGAAACGCCCCGAGCACGATCAGGAACCCCGGATTGCTGGCCTCCGGCAGGGCGAAATAGATGATGCCGGCCGCCCCAAGCAGCTCCAGCGGCGCGGCCACGAGCTGGCGCAGCATGACCGGCGGCGCCGGATAGGCGATCTTGAAGCGGCGGATCGTCATGGGCCGCAGCCGGAGCAGCGACCCGATCACGTAGAGCGCCACGAAGGCCAGACAGACCACGCCGAAGACGCGCGCCGCGGTCGGATTGGCGAGGGCCGGCGGCACCCGGTCATGCACCCGTTCCAGCAGCTCCGGCTGGAGGGTGAACACGACGCCGGCGAGCAGGATGGTGCCGAGGCCGAAGGTGAAGGAGCAGAGCGCGACCAGCACCGCGACCTGCGCGGCCGAGAGGCCCTTGGAGGTATAGGCGCGGTAGCGCACCAGCGCGCCGGAAAAGACCGACGCCCCGATGTTGTGGGACAGCGCGTAGGTCGTGAACGAGCAGAGCGACACGAACAGCCACGACACGTGCGTGACGCCGAGGTGCAGCAGGGCGATCCGGTCGTACCAGGCCAGCGCCCCATAGGCGACAAGCGTCGCCAGCACCGCCAGCCCGTAGCGCTGCGGCGGGATCGACGACAGGCTGGCCCACACATCCGCGAGCGAGAGCCCCCGCAGCTCGTTGTACAACAGCCAGCCCGACACGATCACGGCCGCGAAGCCGATCAAGGGCCAGACGAACTCCTTGACGTTCTTCATTCTCTCAGGCCCGCTCCGCAGACGCGCCTCTCTGCCCGAGCCCGTCCGGGCCGGCAAGCAGGCCCGAGCCGCCGCGACGTGGTGGGGTCAGGGACAATCGCGCTTGGCGCGCTCGAGAGCCTGGGCGAAACCGGCCAGCGAGTAGCGGTCGGTGGTCTTGTTGCCGCGGGCCGAGGTGGCCTGCAGCGTCATGGTGGTGCCCTTCGACATGGTGGCGATGGCCTGCGCCTCGTCCGCGGCATCCTTGACCCAGGCGTTCTTGCCCTTGGTGACCAGCTCGTATTGCGTGGAGCCGATGGCCAGCGTGGCCGGGCCGTCGTCCTTGGTGGCGAAATTCAGGACGGCCGCCACCTCGTTGCGGACCTTGTCGGCGGGCCGAAAGGACACGAACAGGTAGGCCTTGGTGTCCTTGAGATTGGCTGGCGACCGGGATTTCGGCTCGGACAGCGCGTAGCAGATCTTGGAGCGGCCAGACTGGGCCGTGTAGGCGCCCCAATCGCCGAAGGTCGCGACCAGCGTCGCGCCGCCCGGCTTCTCCTCCTTGGAGCTTGCCGGTTTGGCATCTCCCTTGGGCTTCGGCTGGGCCAGCGCTGCGCCCGACAGGGCAAGCGGCAGGAACACGGCACAGAGCCAGACAGAACGCGGCATGGCGGATCGCAGGTCGGACATGGTTTGAGAAGCCTGAACGGCCAAGGTTAAGGTTTGCTCTATAACCCGGCGCAGGCGGAGCGGCGAGGCGGCTCGCCCGTTGGCGGCGGAGCGAAGCGCCGCACCGGATGATAGCGCGGCGGCGGTGGGCGGGCTATCGACCGGCCGCGGAGGACGGAACATGCAACTCGACACTTCAGTGGCGGCGGTGGTCACAGGCGCTGCGTCCGGGCTGGGCGAGGCGACCGCCCGGCTTCTCGCCGAGCACGGCGCCCGAGTGGCCCTGTTCGACCTGAACGAGGAGCGCGGCCAGGCGGTCGCGGCGGAGATCGGCGGCGTTTTCTGCCGCGTCGACGTGACAGACGACGGCTCGGTCGCGGCCGGGCTCGCGGCGGCACGGGCCCGCCACGGCCAGGAGCGCGTTCTCGTGAACTGCGCCGGCATCGCGCCGGGGCGCAAAACCGTGTCCCGGGTCCGCGACACGGGCGCGCTGGTCGGCCACGAGATGGCGCTGTTTCGGACCACGATCGAGGTCAACCTCGTCGGCACCTACCGGATGATCGCCGCGTCGGCGGCCGGCATGGCCGGCCTCACCCCCGTGACGCCGGATGGCGGCCGCGGCGTCATCGTGACCACCGCCTCGGTGGCCGCGACCGACGGCCAGATCGGCCAGGCGGCCTATTCGGCCTCCAAGGGCGGCATTCTCGGCCTCACGCTTCCGGTCGCCCGCGACCTCGCGCCCTTCGGCATTCGCATCGTCAGCATCATGCCGGGCCTGTTCTACACGCCGCTCTTCGAGAGCGTGCCCGAGGAGGTCCGCACCGCGCTCGGGGCCAGCGTGCCGTTTCCGTCCCGGCTCGGCCGCCCCGAGGAATATGCCCGGCTGGTCCGCGCCATCATCGACAACGACATGCTGAACGGCGAATCCATCCGCCTCGACGGCGCGCTCCGCATGCAACCGAAATAGCGCCACTTCCCGGCCTGGTTGCAGAAACCAGGCCGACGGGGCAGTCTCGCTGGCTTGGCGCCGGGGACACGCTGCATGACGGGACAATCGGACGCCACGCCCAAGAAGAAGAAGCGCATCGCCCTGTTCCTGGACGGCACATGGAACAAGGTCTTCGACAACACGAATGTCTGGCGGCTGAAGTCTCTCTGCGCCCGGCAAGGGCCGGACGGCGTCGATCAGGTCACCTATTACAATTCCGGCCTCGGCACCCTCTCGGGGCATCGGCTTCTGGGCGGAGCTTTCGGCTACGGCATCGAGGCCGACATCCTCGAGACCTATCGGCGGCTCCTCGAGCTTTACGAAGTCGGCGACGAGATCTTCATCTTCGGCTTCAGCCGCGGCGCCTTCACGGCCCGAAGTTTGGCCGGGTTCGTGTCGTTCTACGGCCTCCTGAAACCCGGCGCCCCTCTCAGCATCGGACAGCTCTACAGGCGCTACCGCGACTCCGCGGACAAGGCGACGGTGCGGGATCTCCAGATGTCCGACCCGGCGCACCGCAAAGAGCCGAGGAACGTGGAGGAGCGCTGGCTGCGCGACTACTCGCGTGCGGTCCCCATCAAGATGATCGGCGTCTGGGACACCGTCGGGGCGCTGGGGATCCCGTTCGGGTCCATTCCCGGCGTGAGCCGCAAAGGGTTCGGCTTCCTCCACACCGGGCTCCGGGTGTCGCAGGAGAACGCCTACCAGGCGCTCGCGATCGACGAGCACCGAAAGCAGTTCGTGCCCACCCTGTGGACCAAGCATTTTCCGAAGGGGAGTTCGGCCACGGAACTCGCCGCGCCGCGCCGGGTGAGTTGCGCCGAGCAGCGGTGGTTTCTGGGCTCCCACGCCAATGTCGGCGGGGGCTGTCCGGACGATTTCCTGGCTCAGATTCCCCTGCGCTGGATGTTGAACCGCGCCGCGAGGCACGGGCTCGCCTTCCGGGACGGGGTGACGGTCGAGCCTGACGTCGTCCGGGCAAAGCTCGAACCCTCGCACCGGCAGTTTCTCCGCGGGGTCTACCGCCTCGTGAGCTCGCCGCATCACCGCGTCATCGGTGCTCCGCCGGAGGAGAGCGATAAAGGTCGCGATGAGACCATCAACGAAACCATCGACGGCAGCGTTTTTCAGCGCTGGCGCGACGATCCGGCCTACCGGCCGCCCAGCCTGACGGCCTGGGCCGCGCGCCAGAATGTCGACCCGGCCGAGCTGACGGCGGCCGTCCTGGCCGCCGACCCCCGGCAGGTCGTCCCGGACTAGGTCGCGGCCCGGGCCGGCTCAGCCCAGGAGGCCCTTGAGCGCCGCGCGCCAGCCGGCCTGAAGGCGGGTCCGCGTCTCGGCCTCCATGCGGGGCGAGAAGCGCCGCTCGCGCCGCCAGCGGTCCATGAACTGCTCCGGCTCGGGCAGGAGGCCGGCCCCGAGCCCGGCCAGATAGGCGGCGCCCAAAGCCGTGGTCTCCTGGACCTCGGCGCGGTCCACCGGGGCGCCGAGCAGGTCGGCGAGGCGCTGCATGGTCCAGTCGGAGGCCGCCATGCCGCCGTCGACCCGCAGCACCGTCCTGGCCGTCTCGTGCTCGGACCAGTCGTTCCGCATGGCCTCGAGAAGGTCCGCCGTCTGGAAGCACACGCTTTCCAGCGCCGCCCGGCAGATTTCGGCCGGCCCCGTGGCCCGCGTGATGCCGAACAGGGCTCCCCGGACATTGGGGTTCCACCACGGCGCGCCGAGCCCCACGAAGGCCGGCACGAGGTAGACCTGCTGGGCCTCGTCGGCCGCGGCCGCGAGCGGGCCCGACTGGGCCGCGTCGTCGATGATCCCGAGCCCGTCCCGGAGCCATTGCACGGCCGCGCCGGCGACAAAGATCGCGCCTTCAAGCGCGTAGGTCGTCTCGCCGCCAAGCCGGTAGGCGACCGTGGTCAGGAGGCGAGAGCGCGACCGCACCGCCGTACGGCCCGTGTTGAGCAGCGCGAAGCAGCCGGTGCCGTAGGTCGCCTTCAGCATGCCGGGCCGGAAACAGGCCTGGCCCACCGTGGCGGCCTGCTGGTCGCCGGCGACGCCCCGGATCGGGATCGGCGCCCCGAACACCTCGGCGGCCGTGCTGCCGTAATGGCCGGCGCTGTCGCGCACCTCCGGCAGGAGCGAGCGCGGCACGCCGAACAGCGCCAGCAGCTCGTCCGACCAGGCCCCGCGGTGGATGTCGTAGAGCAGCGTCCGGGACGCGTTGGTGGCGTCCGTGGCGTGCACGGCGCCGCCGGTCAGCCGCCACAGCAGGTAGCTGTCCACGGTTCCGAAGGCGAGTTCCCCGCGCTCCGCCCGCTCCCGGGCGCCCGGCACCGAGTCCAGAAGCCAGCACACCTTGGTGGCGGAGAAGTAGGGGTCGATGAGGAGCCCAGTCAGCTCCGTCACGCGAGGCTCGTGCCCGGCCGCCTTGAGCCGGTCGCAGACCGCGGCGGTGCGGCGATCCTGCCAGACCAGCGCGCGGCCGATCGCCTGGCCCGTGCCGCGGTCCCAGATCAGCGCCGTCTCGCGCTGGTTGGTGATGCCGATCGCCGCCACCTCGCGGGCCTCGACCCCGGCGCGGGTGAGCGCGGCCCGGGCCGTGGACAGGGTCGTGCGCCAGAGGTCCTCGGGCTCGTGCTCCACCCAGCCCGAGGCCGGGAAATGCTGCGGAAATTCCTCCTGGGCCGAGGCCGCGACCGACATGTCGGGCCGGAACACGAGCGCCCGGCTGGAGGTCGTGCCCTGGTCCAGGGCGAGCAGGTAGCGGCTCACTCTCGCGTCTCCTCAGGCGGCCCGGCCGGAGCGCGCCGCGCCGGCCCGCGCGGCCATGTAGTCCCGGAGCCGGCCCACATCCTCGGCCGAGACCCGCAGGCCGAGCTTGGAGCGCCGCCACAGGATGTCGGCGGGCTCGTGCGCCCATTCCTGATCCACCAGGTAATCGACCTCGCGGGCGAAGAGGTCGGCGCCGAAATGGGCGCCGAGATCGGCCGCTCCCGCCGCCTCCCCGAGCATCCGCCAGGCCCGGGTGCCATAGGCCCGCACCAGCCGTTCCGCGTGACGCCGCTCGAGGAACGGGTAGTCACGCTGCAGCCGGGCCACCGCCTCCGGGTAGCCGTCATGGGGAAAGTCCCCGCCCGGCAGGGGGGCGGAGGCGGTCCAGCCCGGCTTGCCGGCCCAGGGCCGCGACGGATCGGCGAGCTTGGCCATCGCGGCCTCGGCGAGGCGGCGGTGGGTGGTGATCTTGCCGCCGAACACCGACAGGAGCGGCGCTGGCGCGGGGCCCTTCGCGGCCTCCGGGGCGTCGAGGTCGAGCACGTAGTCGCGCGTGGCCTCCTGGGCCGCGCTGGCGCCGTCGTCGAACAGGGCCCGGACCCCGGAAAAGGTCCAGACCACGTCCCCCGGGGTCACGGGGTCGCGAAAATGCTCGCTCGCAGCCGCGCACAGATAGGCGATCTCCTCCGCGGAGGCCTGCACGGCGGCCGGGTCGCCGGCGTAATCGCGGTCGGTTGTGCCGATCAGGGTGAAGTCGCGCTCATAGGGGATCGCGAAGACGATGCGGTTGTCCGCGTTCTGGAAGATGTAGCAGCGGTCATGCGCGAAGAGCCGCCGCGTGACGATGTGGCTGCCCTGCACCATCCGGATGGAGGCGCCCCCGGCGGCCGCCGCCCCGGTGAGCGCGAGGATGTCGGCCGCCCAGGGCCCGGCGGCGTTGACCAGCACGCGGGCGGAGACCGTCTCCTGTTGGCCGCCCTCGCCCACCGCGCCGATGCGCCACAGGCCCGGGCCGCGCTCGGCCGAAACCACGCGCGTGTAGGGCCGGATGCTGGCGCCCCGCTCCGCGGCGTCCCGGGCATTCAGGGCCACCAGCCGCGAATCCTCGACCCAGCAATCGGAATATTCGAAGCCGCGCCGGAAGCTCGGCTTCAGGGGCGCGCCCGCCTCGTCCCGGGTCAGATCCACGGCGCGCGATTTCGGCAGGATGCGGCGGCCGCCGAGATGGTCGTAGAGGGCAAGCCCGATCCGCAGCAGCCAGGCGGGCCGCAGCCCCGCCTGGAAGGGCAGGACGAAGCGCAGCGGCCACACGATGTGCGGGGCGGCCTGCAGCAGCACCTCGCGCTCGGCCAGGGCTTCGCGGACCAGCCTGAACTCGTAATGCTCGAGATAGCGCAGCCCACCATGGATCAGCTTGGTGGAGGCCGACGAGGTCGCGCCGGCGAGGTCGCCCTGCTCGAACAGCACCACCGAGGCGCCGCGGCCGGCGGCGTCGCGGGCGATCCCGGTTCCGTTGATGCCCCCGCCGATGATGGCGAGATCAACCGGCTCCGTCACAGCGCTCCTCCGGGCTGATGACCCTGAAGGGGGCCCTCATAAGGGCCGTCGGCCGGGGCCGCCACTCCGGGGCCCGGACAGCGCGGCCCGGGCGGCCGCGACGCAATCATCTGGACATCCATCTGTGATGAGGCTCCGGTCAGGCGCGGCCGCCGGAGGCGGCACGCCGGGAGGTCTCGATGGGCTACAACATCTTCGCAATCGTGGTGGCGATCCTGGTGGTCATCACCATCGCGGCCGGGGTCAGAACCATCCCGCAGGGCTACGTGTATACGGTGGAGCGCTTCGGCCGCTACTCGCGGTCCCTCGGGGCCGGCCTCGGCCTGATCGTGCCCTATGTGGACCGGATCGGCCACAAGGTGAACATCATGGAGCAGGTCCTGGACATCCCGTCCCAGGAGGCTTTCACCCGTGACAATGCTGGCGTGACCATCGACGCCGCCGCCTTCTACCAGGTGCTCGACCCGCCGCGGGCGGCCTACGAGATCACCAACCTCAACCAGGCCCTTTTGGTGCTGACCATGACCAACATCCGGACGGTGGTGGGCTCCATGGACCTGGATCAGTTGCTGTCGCATCGCGACGAAATCAACGACCGCCTGCTGAAGGTCATGGACGCGGCTGCCGCGCCCTGGGGGGTCAAGGTGACCCGCGTCGAGATCAAGGACATCCTGCCGCCGGCCGACCTCGCGGGCTCCATGGCCCGACAGATGAAGGCCGAGCGCGAGAAGCGGGCCGCTGTGCTCGAGGCCGAGGGGCTGCGCCAAGCTGCCGTCCTCCAGGCCGAAGGCCACAAGCAGGCCCAGATCTTGGCCGCGGAAGGCCGCAAGGAAGCGGCGTTCCGCGATGCGGAGGCGCGCGAGCGCTCGGCGGAGGCGGAGGCCAAGGCCACCACCATGATGTCGGCCGCGATCTCGAGCGGGGACCTCGCGGCCGCCAACTTCCTTGTGGCCGAGAAATACATCGAGGCGCTCCGGGCCATGGCGGCAGCCCCGAACCAGAAGGTCATCATCGTGCCCATCGAGGCCGCGGCCCTGGCCGGCACGCTGGGCGGCATCGCCGAGATCACGCGCTCGGTCTTCGGTGGCGACGGCGCCGCGCAGCCCGCGGCGAGTTCGGGCCACCGCCCGGCGCGCTCCGTTCCGGTCTTCGCCCGCCCCGTGGCGGACGGCCCGGCCACGCAGGAGAGCTGACCATGGCCACGATCGTCGCGCTCGGGCCCTGGGCCTGGCTGATCGGCGGCCTCGTGCTGATCGCGCTCGAGGCGCTGCTGCCCGGGGTCCTGCTGATGTGGTTCGGCATTGCGGCGCTCCTGACCGGGGTCGCGGACTGGCTGTTCGACCTGCCCTGGCAGGCGAATTTGCTCGGCTTCGCGGCCCTGTCCGGCCTGGCCGTGGTGGTGGGCCGCCGTCTCACCCGCCACGCCGGCGACGACATCCCGGCCGACCAGCGCCTGAACCGGCGGGTCGAGGCCCTGATCGGCCGCACCTACCTGCTGGACCGGCCCATCCTGGCCGGCGAAGGCCGGATCCGGGTCGACGACACCGTGTGGCGGGTGGTCGGGCCTGACCTGCCCGCCGGCACCCCCGTCCGCGTGCTGCGGGCCGAGGCCACCACGCTGATCGTGGAGGCCGCGGCCTGACGGCGCAGCTTTGACCGGCGGCCGGCAAGGTTAAGACGATCTCAATCCGAACCGGCGACACCGGGTGAATGCAGGGATGCTCGCCGCAGCACGGCCCCGCTCGATGCGTCTCGGCATCGGCGCGTCTCGCCGTGATCCTCACCGCCAGCCGGTCCGGCCTGCGCTCCAGGGCGCTGGGGCCGGGCGTCGGCGAGCCTCGATGCGACCCGGTCAGGGAGCCTGCCTGATGTTGCGCCCGCATGCCGCGCCGCCGGACGAGGCCGAGGGCGGCGGACCGCAAGAGATCCGGCGCATCTTCGGGCGCTCCTTTATCCTGTTTCTCTGGCTGAATGGGCTGCTGGCCACGCTGGCCGCGTCGTGGCGAGGCTCCATTCCGGTCGAGACGTCGCTGGCCGTCGCCGCGGCTCTGGCCGGCGTGCCGACGCTCCTGTGGTGGCGCAACCGCCGCGATCCGCGCGTTCCGGTGATCGCCTCGGTGGCGCTGGCCGCCCTGGTCGCGCTGCTGGTGGCAGCCTTCCGGAGCACGGATGGCGGCCCGAGCCTGCAGCTCGACATGCACATGTACTTCTTCGCCTGCATGGCGGCGACCGTGTGCTGGATGAGTGCGCCGGCCATCGTGGCCTTCGGGATCTTCGTCGCCCTGCACCACGCCGCCGCCGCCTGGTTCGGCTCCGACCTGGTCCTCCCCGGGGGCGGCGGGCCCATCCGGGCGGTGCTGCACGGGTCGGTCCTCCTGTTGGAGGGCGCGGTCCTCGTCTGGATCATTCGGCGCATCGCGGCCGAGATGGCCTCTGCCGAGGAGGCCCGCGCCCGGGCCGCGTCGACGGCAGGCGAATGCGACCGGCTGCGCCTCTCCGCCGAGGCGACCAGCCGCGGCGACGCGAGCTGGCGGGAAACGGCGCAGAGCCGCTCCGCAGCCCTCCGGGCGGCCGTGGACCGCATCCTGGAAACCATCAACCTCCAGATCTCCCGCATGGGCGACACGTCCCGCACGCTGTCCGGCGTGGCTGGGGAAACCATCCGGCA
Organism: Enterovirga sp.; assembly: GCF_028290205.1. Classification (GTDB taxonomy): domain Bacteria; phylum Pseudomonadota; class Alphaproteobacteria; order Rhizobiales; family Beijerinckiaceae; genus Enterovirga. The sequence continues at coordinate 23,955 of NZ_JAQGKF010000211.1, forward strand.
GGTCTCGGACGCGGACGAAGCGGCCCAGAAAGCCGCGATCCTGGTTCGCGAAGTGGCGCGCTCCTCGTCGCAGCTTGCGGAGACCGAGCGTGAGATCAGCGCCAAGGTGCAGCAGACGGCCCACATCACCCGCGAGGCGACCCGGGCCGCGCGCGAAACCAATGCGCGCGTCTCCAAGCTCGCGGAAGCGGCCCAGCGCATCGGCGACGTGGTGCGCTTCATCGACACGGTCGCGGCCAAGACGAACCTCCTCGCCCTGAACGCCACCATCGAGGCGGCCCGGGCGGGCGAAGCTGGCCGCGGGTTCGCCGTGGTGGCCCAGGAGGTGAAGGCGCTGGCCGGCCAGACCGCCCGCTCCACGGCCGACATCGCCGAGCTGGCGGCCTCCATCCGCAACGCCGCCGAGGAAGCCCAGACGGCCGTCGCCATGATCGAGAGCGTGATGCTCGACATCGACGAGGCCGCCGGCACCATCGCAGCCTCGGTGCAGGCGCAGAGCAGCGCCACCGCGGGGATCAACGAACACGCTCTGCTGATGGCCCGCGACGCGGACACCGTGGTGGCGGCCGTTGGCGGCGTGGTGGGAGCCGCCGCGGAAACGGCCACCGCCGCCGTGGAGGTCCAGGATGCCGGGCGTGCGGTCGGCGCCGTGGTCGGTCAGCTGGTGAGCGAGCTCGACGCCTTTCTGGCCGAGATCGTGCCCCAGCAGGAGCCCCCCCGGCAGCGTGCCGACACCGAACAGCTCCCGGCCGAGTCGGGCACGGCCCCGGTTCTCGCCGCCGCCGCCTGAACGGCCGCCCGCCGTCCGGCCGCGGCCCGCCCGAAGGCGCGGGCTGGCGCTCACGTTCCTGTTATGTTCAGGTCGCAGGAGCTTGCGCGGGCGTTCTATGTTCGTTCCGATTCCCGCGGGCAGGACCGGACGAGCATGGACCCGAATCTGTACGCTCTCGCCTTTAGCGGGCTGGCCGCCCTGCTGGCCGCCGTCGCGGCCTACGGCGCGCTGCGGCCCCGCACGGTGCCCGGGCTCGACCGCCTCGCCGATGGGCTGGACGACCTGCGGGCCGATCTGGACCGGCTGCGGGCGGCGCTGGCGGACGAGATGCGGCACGGGCGCGAGGAGGCCGGCACCGGCGCCCGCCACCTGCGCGAAGAGCTGCAGGCGACGCTGCACCGAATCGGACAGGGCGCGGCCGAGAAGGTGGAGGCCGTCGCCGTCACGGTCGGGGCCCTCGGCGAGGCGAACGAGCGGCGTCTGGCCGAACTCCGGCGCGAGTCGGAGGAGAGCGGCAAGGCGCTTCGCGACGAGGTTTCCACCCAGGTGAAGAGCTTCGGCGACCTGCTCGGGCAGCGGCTGGAGAGCGCGGCCACCCAGCAGAAGGAGCGGCTTGAGGAGGTCGGCAGCCATCTCCGCCGCCTCACCCAGTCCAGCGCCGAGCACCATGAGGCGCTGCGGGCCAAGCTCGAGGAAAAGCTGGAGGCCCTTCGCCAAGACAATGCCGGCAAGCTCGAGGAGATGCGTCGCACGGTCGACGAGAAGCTGCAGGGCACGCTGGAGGAGCGGCTCGGCGAGAAGTTCAAGCTCGTCAGCCACCATCTCGAACAGGTGCACCGCTCGGTCGGCGAGATGCAGTCGCTGGCCAGCGGCGTCGACGGGCTGAGGCGGGTGCTGACCAACGTGAAGACGCGCGGCACGTGGGCCGAGGTCTCGCTCGGGAGCCTCCTCGAGCAGGTGCTGACCGCCGAGCAGTTCGACCGCAACGTCGAGGTGGTCCCGGGATCTGGCGAGCGCGTCGAGTTCGCCATCCGGATGCCGAACGGCCCGGACGGCGGCGCGCTCTGGCTGGCCATCGACGCCAAATTCCCGGTCGAGGATTACGAGCGGCTCCTGGACGCGGTGGAGCGGGCCGACGCGGCCGCCGTGGAGGTGTCATCCCGGGCGCTCGAGACCCGGATCAAGCAGGAAGGCGCCAAGATCTGCGCCAAATACGTTTCGCCGCCGCACACGGTGGATTTCGGCGTGCTGTTCCTGCCGACCGAGGGGCTTTACGCCGAGGTCCTGCGCCGCCCGGGCCTGGTGCAGCACCTCCAGACCGAGTGCCGCATCATCGTGGCGGGGCCGACCAACCTCCATGCCTTCCTGACCTCGCTCCGCATGGGCTTCCGCACGCTCGCCATCGAGCAGCGGTCCAGCGAGGTCTGGCAGACGCTCGCCGCGGTGAAGACGGAATTCGGCAAGTATGGCGACGTGCTCGACGCCGTGAAGAAGAAGCTGCAGCAGGCCTCGCGGCAGATCGAGGACGTCTCCAAGCGGAGCCGCGCCGTGGGCCGCAAGCTGCGCGATGTGGAGAGCCTGCCGGAGGCGGAGGCCAGCAGCCGGCTGGCGCTGGACAGCCTGATTGCCGACGAGGCCGACCTCCTCGACGCCGCCGAGTAGCTAGCGGGCGGAGGGGTCGAGCAGCCGCGACACCACCCGGGCCGTGAAATCGACCATCGGCACGATGCGGGCATAGTTGAGCCGGGTCGGCCCGATCACGCCGACCGCTCCGACCACCCGCTGCTGCCCGTCGCGGAACGGGGCGGCGATGACCGACGAACCGGACATCGAGAACAGCCGGTTCTCCGACCCGATGAAGATCCGCACGCCCTCCCCGTCCTCGGCCCGGGAGAGCAGGTCGATCACGTCGGTCTGCGTCTCGAGGTCGCCGAACAGGAGGCGGATGCGCTCCAGGTCCTCGGCTGCCCGCAGGTCGTCCAGCAGGTTCGCCTGACCCCGAACAATGAGCTGCCGGGTTTCGGCTCCGCCGACGCTGAGCGCGAGCCCGCTCTCCACGAGCCGCGCCGTGATGGCGTCGAGCTCGCGCTCCATCTCGGCGCGGCGCTCGGCCACCTCCTGACGGACCTCGCCCAGCGTGCGGCCCACGATCCGGCTGTTCAGGAAGTTCGAGGCCTCCACCAGCGCCGAAGCCGGCATGCCGGCCGGCAGGTCGAGGAGGCGGTTCTCGACCGAGCCGTCCTCGGCCACCAGCACCACCAGCGCCCGGGTGGGGTCGAGATGGACGAACTCGACCTGGCGCAGGCGCGTGTTGGTCTTGGTGGTGATGACCACCCCGGCCCCGCGCGAGATGCCCGACAGGAGCGCGGAGGCCTCCGCCAGCGCACCCTCGAAGGTCTCCCGCGAGGCGGCGGCGCGCATCTGAGCCTCGATGCGGGAGCGCTCGTCCTGGGCGACGTCGCCGATCTCCAGGAGGGCATCCACGAAGAAGCGCAGGCCCTGCTGGGTCGGCAGGCGGCCGGCGCTGGTATGGGGGGCGAAGATCAGCCCGGCCCCTTCCAGCTCCGCCATCACGTTGCGGATGGACGCGGAGGAGAGCTGCATGGGCAGCAGGCGGGCGAGCGTCTTCGAGCCGGTCGGCTCGCCGGTCGCCAGATAGCCCTCGACGATCTGCCGAAAAATCTCGCGCGAGCGCTCGTTCAGCTCCGACAGCTGCCGCAGCTGTCCTGCGCCGGGAAGGATCGGCATGTTCATGGGCGCCGGGGTCCTCGCGTCACGGCACCTTGTGCCGCCTCGGCCGGCCGGCCGCAAGGGTTCGGCTTGCCGCGCCCCGCCCGGCCTCCTACACATCCCGCCCCCACCCAGGAGACCTCATGACCCGGCCCTCGAAGCGCCGCCCTGACGAACTGCGTCCGGTGACGCTGGAACGCGGCGTCGCCCGCTATGCCGAAGGCTCCTGCCTCGTGTCGTTCGGCCATACCCGGGTGCTCTGCACCGCCTCGCTCGAGGAGCGTGGACCGGCCTGGCTGCGCGGCTCCGGCAAGGGCTGGGTGACGGCGGAATATTCCATGCTGCCCCGCGCCACGCACGAGCGGACCCGCCGCGAGGTGACCTCCGGCAAGCCGTCCGGCCGCACGCAGGAGATCCAGCGCCTGATCGGCCGCTCGCTGCGGGCGGTGACCCACCTGCCGGCCCTCGGCGAGCGCCAGATCACGGTGGATTGCGACGTGCTCCAGGCCGATGGCGGCACCCGCACGGCCTCGATCACCGGGGCCTGGGTGGCGCTGCACGATTGCCTGAAATGGATGCGCGAGCGCTCCATCATCTCGGTGGATCCGCTGAGAGACCACGTCGCGGCGGTGTCCTGCGGCATCCACGAGGGCCGGGCGGTGCTGGATCTCGACTACGCCGAGGATTCCGCGGCCGAGACCGACAGCAACTTCGTCATCACGGGAGGCGGCGGCATCGTCGAGATCCAGGGCACGGCCGAGGGCAAGCCGTTCTCCGAGGCGGAGTTCATCGGCCTGCTGCAGCTCGCCAAGGGGGGCGTGGCCGATCTCGTCGCGCTCCAGAAGGCGGCGGTGGCCGGGTGAGCCGAGCCCGCCAGCTCTCCGGCCGGGTCGTCATCGCGACCCACAATGCCGGCAAGCTCGCCGAAATGCGCGAGCTCCTGGCGCCGTTCGGGATCGAGGCCGTGTCGGCGGCCGAACTCGGCCTGCCGGAGCCGGACGAGACCGGCACCACCTATGCCGAGAACGCGGCCATCAAGGCGCAGACCGCCGCGCGGGCCGCGGCTCTGCCCGCGCTCGCCGACGATTCGGGCCTCGCCGTCGCCGATCTCGACGGGGCGCCGGGCCTGTTCTCGGCCCGCTGGGCCGGCAAGCCGGCCGATTTCGGGGCCGCCATGGCCCGGATCCGCAGCGAACTCGAACGGCGTGGCGTCTGGGAGGGCGAGCGGCGGGCCCATTTCGTGTCCGCGCTGGTGCTGGCCTGGCCGGACGGACATGAGGAACTGGTGGAAGGCCGCGTGCACGGCCGGCTCTGCTGGCCTCCGCGCGGCGAAAAAGGCTTCGGCTACGACCCCATGTTCCTGCCGGACGAGCACAGCCGGACGTTTGGCGAAATGAGCGCCGAGGAGAAGCACGGCATCGACTGGGCCGCCGACGAGCCGCGGCCGCTGTCGCACCGGGCGCGCGCCTTCCTGGCCCTGGCCGCGAGGTGCCTGCCTGGCCGGTCCGGCGGCAACCCGCCCTGAGCAAGGGCCCCGGAGCGCGGCAACCGCCGGCGAGGGGAGCTTCGGGCGAGGTGCTGGGGACGGCGCTCCGCGCCGAAGCCACGTTCAGGAGAGCCTGGTGCCGTTTGCGCCGGCCGAGGTCTGCAACGCGACCCACCTGTCCTCCAACCCGCCCCACCTCCTCGGCCGCAAGCCGCGCCGAGCTCCGGTGCGTCGGCCGGGCCGGCCCTCGCCTCGCACAACCGTGAACGGCGCGTTGCGGATCGCTTAAGCTGTTGCCGACACCCTGGACGCCGCGGCCGCGCAGGGCCGGAGCGAGTTCCGGCCGTGACACGTGAGACCCCTTCCGACCGGCAGGACGCGACAGCATCCGGGTCCAGCCGCTACGGCACCCCGAATCTGCGCCTGTCGGAGCTGCTCGGCTCGCTCAGCCACGCCCTCGACATGACCGAAGGGCAGCCGGCCGGCCATTGCGTGCGGGCCTGCTGGATCGGCCTGCGGGTCGGCCGCGAGATGGGGCTCGGCGAAGACGCGCTCTGGGAGCTCTACTACAGCATCCTGCTGAAGGACCTCGGCTGCTCCAGCAACGCGGCCCGGATCTGCCAGCTCTACCTGAGCGACGATCTCAGCTTCAAACGCGACTTCAAGACGGTCGGCGACAGCTTGCCGCAGGTGATGCGCTTCGTGCTGGCCCATACCGGCCTCCGGGCCGGGCTGGCGGAGCGCTTCCGGGCCATCGTCCACATCGTCCAGAACGGCGGCAGCATCGCCCAGGAGTTGATCGAGACGCGCTGCGACCGCGGCGCCGCCATCGCCCGGCAGCTCCGCTTCTCGGACGCGGTCGCGGACGGGATCCGGGCGCTCGACGAGCACTGGAACGGCGGCGGCCGGCCGAACGGCCTGCGCGGGGCCGAGATCCCGGTCTATGCCCGCATCGCGCTCGCGGCCCAGGTCGCCGACGTGTTCTGGCAGAGCGGCGGCCCGGTCTCGGCCATGACCGAATTGCGGGCCCGGTCCGGCTCCTGGTTCGATCCTGCCGTGATTGCGGCGTTCGGGCGAGCGGCGGCCGATCCCGACTTCTGGTCGCCGCTCAGCGGGCAGGATCTCGGCGCGGCCCTGTTCCGTCTCGAGCCGGCCCGCCACATCCGGCAGGTGGACGAGGACCACCTGGACGACATCGCGGCGGCCTTCGCCCAGGTGGTCGATTCCAAAAGCCCGTTCACCAGTGGCCACTCGGCCCGGGTCGCGGTGTACGGCGACATCATTGCCGAGACGCTGGGCCTCGCGGCCGATCACCGGCGCTGGCTGAAGCGCGGCGCGCTTCTGCACGACATCGGCAAGCTCGGGGTGTCGAACTCGATTCTCGACAAGCCCGGCAAGCTCGACGAGGAGGAGTGGCGGCAGATGCGGCGCCATCCGGCCCATACCGAGACGATTCTGGCCCGCATTTCGGCCTTTGGCGAACTCGCCCGGATGGCCGGCGCGCATCACGAGCGGCTGGACGGCAAGGGCTATCCGAACGGCATCGGCGGGGCCGAGATCTGCCTGGAAACCCGGATCATCACGACGGCCGACATCTTCGACGCGCTGACGGCCGAGCGGCCCTACCGGGCCGCCATGCCGGTCGCAAAGGCGCTCGACATCCTGCGGGGCGACGTCGGAACCGCGGTCGACGGCGAGTGCCTCCGTGCTCTCGAAGCGGCGCTCGCCCGCATCGAGAACTCCGGCGGACCGGTCGGCGCCGCAGGGGTGACCAGGCTTGCGGCCTGATCAGTCGTCGCGATGCACCCGCTCCTTGCGCTCGTGGCGCTCCTGCGCCTCGACCGACAGGGTGGCGATCGGCCGGGCCTCCAGGCGCCGCAGGGAGATCGGCTCGCCGGTCTCCTCGCAATACCCGTAGGTGCCTTCGTTGATCCGTGAGATCGCCTGGTCGATCTTCGAGATCAACTTGCGTTGCCGGTCCCGCGCCCGAAGCTCGATCGCCCGATCGGTCTCCGAAGAGGCCCGGTCGGCGAGATCTGGGTGATTCGGGTTCTCCGTCTGCAGCGTGGAGAGCGTCCCCTGCGCCTCTTTGAGGATGTCGCACTTCCAGGCTGCAAGCTTGCGCTTGAAATACTCCCGCTGACGATCACCCATGAACGGCTCGTCCTCCACGGGATGGTAGCCCTTCTCCGCCATATTCGGCATCACACAGGCCCCTCTTCATTCCTCCGCTCTAAGGCGGATTATGGGGCGCGCGTATATCTCGAAGCCCGGCTCCGCGACAATGGCGATTTCGCTTCCCAGTTGATCAGGGCGGCCCTTCGACTGAGGAGAGTTTCACCATGTGCTTTCCGGGTGCGCTAAAAGACGTAATCGGCGCCGGGATCGACAGGTAGACCATCCGTTTCGCTTCCTGGCGTCCGCGCGTCACCGTCTCCAGGATGAGCCCCGTGAACAGGCTGAGGAAGGCGAGCAGCATCAAGCCGGTCGACAGGATGGCGGTGGGAAAGCGCGGCACGAGGCCGGTTTCCAGGAACGTCGCCAGGATCGGCACGGCGAGCCCGATGGCCACAGCCGACAGCGCGAGAAACGCGAGCGAGAAGAAAGCCAGCGGCCGCTCGATTCGCACCAGCCGGGCGATGGTCCGGAGGATCCGGATGCCGTCCCGGACCGTGTTCAGCTTGGAGGGCGAATCGGCCGGGCGCTCCCGGTAGCTGATGTCGAACTCGCCCACCGCCATGTCGAGTTCCAGCGCGTGGATGGTGAGCTCGGTCTCGATCTCGAACCCGCCGGCGAGGCCCGGGAAGCTCTTGGCGTAGCGGCGCGAAAACACCTTGAGGCCGGACAGGATGTCGGCGAAGCGATCGCCGAAGATGAGGCGGACCAGCCCTGTGAGCACGCGGTTGCCGAACCGGTGGCCGCGCCGGTAGGCCGCCTGAGCCTCGGAGATGCGGCGGCCGTTGACGAGATCGAGCCGCTCCCGGGCCAGGATCTCGACCAAGCGCGCGGCATCGGCGCCCCCATAGGTGCCGTCGCCATCGGCCAGGACGTAGATGTCGGCCTCGATGTCGGCGAACATGCGCCGGACGACGTGGCCCTTGCCCTGCAGCCGCTCGCGCCCGACCAGGGCCCCGGCCGCCTTCGCCCGCTCCGCGGTGCCGTCGGTGGAGTTGTTGTCGTAGACGTGAATGGCGGCCCCGGGCAGCGCGGCCCGGAAGTCCCGAACCACCTCGCCGATGGTGGCCGCCTCGTTGAAACAGGGAAGCAGCACGGCGACCCGAAGCTCGGCCGCGTCCGGCATCGTCATGTGCGGCCTCGTCGCCTCGCCCGGGCGCGGTTCAATTCCCGCCCCCGCCCCGCTAAGACCCTTAGGCCCGCACCCTGTCCGCGTCGAGATCGGGCGCCCCCACCCGGAACCGTGGAGCAGCCGTGTCGTCGCGTGTCACCCGGGCCGAAATCCTGGCCTGTCTGGCGGCCGCCGGCCTGGTGGCGGCGCTGCTCGGCGTGACCAGCGGCTACACGCCCTGGCTGTCGCCGGATACGGGCGGCTACGTGGCGGCCGCGACCTCGCCCGAGCCCTGGGGCCAGGCCCGCCACCCGCTTTTCGGCTGGATCCTCGGCTGGCTCGGTGGACCGCATACGCGGGGGCTGCCCCTGGTGCAGGTTGCCCTGTACCTGACGGGCGGGTTGGCGCTCCTCGGCGCGCTGCGGAGCTACGGCCTGTCCGTCCGGGCCGCGGCCTCGCTCGGTTTGTCGCTGCTTGGGTCGAACCTCGTGCTTCTCTGGCACAACGCGGTGCATCCGGAGCTGCTGTCGGCGAGCCTGATGCTTCTGGCGCTGGCCCTGGCCGTCCGGCTCGCGGCCGGCGCGGCCCTGGCGACCGCCGGGGTCGCCCTCGCGGCGGCACTTGGCCTCGCCTATCTGCTCCGGCCGACCTTTTTGCCGGGCATCGTCCTGCTGCCCCTGCTCTACGGGCTGCTGGCCCGGCTGCACGGCCCCGGCCCGGTCCTCTCCCGGGCCCTGCTGCTGCTTGTGCTGTGTGCAACGCCGTTTCTGGCCAACGCCGCCTGGCGGCAGGCCAAGGTGGGCGACTTCAACATCGTGTCCTTTGGCGGCTTCCAGATGTCCGGCATGGCCGGGCTGATGCTGTCGCCCGAGGTGGTCGGACGGCTGCCGTCGGATCTGCGCCCCTTGGGTCAGGCCATCCTGGACGGCCGAACGGCCGCCGAGGCGCGCGGCGACGTGATCGCCACGCCGCTGAACTCGCGCGGCGAGCGCTCCTTCGTGTCGGCGGCGCTCGGCTATTACGACCTCTATGCCCGCACCTATGACAGCCTTCTCTACGGGGTCATCGCGCCGCTGCAGGGAGACGAAAGCTGGGTCGCCTGGAACAGCCGGCTGATGCGCTTCTCCGTGGCCACGGTCAGGGCCGCGCCGGACCGCTACGCCGCCTGGCTCGTTGGCGGCACGGCCCGGGCCGTGGGCCGCATGGTGGCGACCAACGTCCCGCTGGTTCTGGCGCTCGCTCTGCTCGCCCCGCTCTTTGCCGCCGCGGCCTGGCGGCGGCGGCTGCCCCTCCGGCCCGGCAGCGCAGCGCTCGACGTGCCGGCCCTGCTCTGCCTGACGGTGGTCTACACGGCGGCGGCCGGCGCCCTGATGGTGGTCACGACCTTTCCGGCCGCGCGCTACCTCGACACCGCGGGCCTTCTCCTGCCGGCCTTGCCGATCTACGCGGCGCTGAGCCTCGTCGCCGGACTAACGCGGCGCGGCTGAGAGCCCCGCCAGTTCGGCGGCGATGTCACGCTCCACGAGCCGGGCCAGCGGCGAGCGCATGTGGGTCCGGTCCAGAAAATGCTCCGGCACCCGCGTCGCCGGCTCGTCGCGCCGCCAGTCCAGCACCCGCACGGCGGGCCGGCCGTCGGCGGCTTGGACCAGGGCCTTCCGGCACTGCCGGTCCTGCTCGTCCGCCTCCGTGCCGGACTCGGGCAGGGCGGTCGCGACCACCGGCGGCCGAACCAACACCACGTGGAGTCCGGGCGGAAGCCCGTCGAGGGCCTGCCGCAGCGCGTCCAGCGCCGGGAAGCGGCCGGTGGCGTTCTCCTGCACGGCCGGGACCCGCTTCATGACAGAGACTCCGTGCACCTCGGGGCGCCACTGGAGGGCCTCGTCGTAGTTCCAATAGCCGTCGGGCCGCACGCGCCGGGCCCGGCTCGAGCCGAGGAGGTAGTGGATGCGCCGAATCGCGTCGTCGAAGGTCTGATAGCGGGCGAGACCGGCGACATAGCGCCAGGAGCTGCGGTCGTAGAGCCAGAATGGGAACGCGTTCCAGGGCGCCAGCGTCGCGTCGGCCGTGCACCAGAAATGGTCGATGCCGAGCACCACGGCCCGGGCCGGCCGGATCCGGTGGCGCAGAAAGTAGTCGAGCAGCACGAGCTGCTCCTTCGGCCCGGTGCCGGGCACGGCCAGCGACACGAACGGGATCCCGGTCTGCGCCGAGAGCTCGGCCGGCGACAGGAGTTGCACATGCGAATTGCCGATCACGGCTCCCTCGAAGGCCGGATCGCGGCCGCGGCTCGCATCGGCCGTGCGCGGGCCGGGCAGCACCACGCCGGGCTTGCGGGCGAGGGCCAGACGGCCCGTGTCGTAGGGATCGAGGGCGACCAGCCCGGCCACAAGCGCGACGTAGAGGAGGGCGGCGGTCGCCAGAAACCCGCACGCGAAGCCGCGCCAGTTCGCGCCGCCGCAGCCGGGCGGGTCAGAACTGGAAGTAGATGAACTCGTAATTGGCATCGTCGCCGATCTTGAACAGCACGACGACGAACACGACCGCGAAGGCGATCGCGACCGAGCGCCACGGCGGCATCCGGTGAACCAGGGCCCAGGCCGTCGGGCCGAGGGTCGCGACGGCGGCCGCGAGCGCGATCGAGCGCCACTTGAAGGTCGCGCCGAGATCGGCCCAGCCGAACATGGCCGCGTAGATCCGGAGCGCGGCATCGAAGGTCCCGGCCCGGAACAGCACCCAGGTCAGGATCACGAACAGCATGGTCAGGGCCCAGCCCAGCACGCTGGGCATGGGCAGCTTGGCACGCCGCCAGAGGAGCGCCACCCCGAGGCCGAGCCCGTGCGCCAAGCCCCAGGCCACAAAGGTGAGCCCGGCGCCATGCCACAGGCCGCCGAGCGTCATGGTGGCGAGCAGCGCCCCGAGCTGCACAAAGAGCCCGTTCCGGTTGCCGCCGAGCGGCACGTACAGGTAGTCGCGCAGGAAGCGCGACAGGGTCATGTGCCAGCGCCGCCAGAAATCCTGCAACGACGTCGCCCGGTACGGCACGTCAAAATTCTGCGGCAGGACGATGCCAAACAGGAGCGCCAGGCCGAGCGCCATGTCGGTGTAGCCGGAGAAGTCGAAATAGATCTGGAAGGTGAAGCCCAGCACCGCCTGCCAGGCCTCAACCACGGTCACGGCCTTGCCGGCGGCCGCGGCAGCGAAGATCGGGTTCACGTATTCGGCGAGCGGATCCCCGACGAAGACCTTCTTGGCGAGCCCGGCCGTGAACAGCATCAGGCCTCGGGCCACCCGCTCGGCCGCGTCCGGCCGCTGATAGGGCCGCTCGTCAAGCTGGTGCATCACCTCCGACCAGCGCACCAGCGGGCCGGCCAAGACCTGCGGGAAGAAGGCGATATAGAACGCGTAAGGGACGAGCCCGTAGCGCGGCGCCCGGCCCGCCTTCAGGTCCGTCAGGTACATGACGTGGTGGAAGGTGAAGAAGGAGATGCCGAGCGGCAGGGCCCAGTTGGGCTTCGACAGCTCGACCCCGGGCAGCAGATTGACGAGATCGGCCGCGAAGGCCGCGTATTTGAACAGGGCCAGGACGAGGAGGTTCGTCCCGATGGCGAGGGCGATCAGCCGGCCGGCAGGCTGGCGCTGAAAGCGCTCGGCGACCAGCCAGTTAAGGCCGATCGAGGCTGCCAGCAGGGGAGCGAAGCGCCAGTCCCAGTAGCCGTAGAAGACGAAGGAGAGCGCAACCAGCGTCCCCACGCGCCAATCCGGCCGGACGCGCTCCACCAGCCAGTGCAGCGCCAGTGCCACGGGCAGGAACACGAACAGGAATGGGA
>NZ_JAQGKF010000230.1 GCF_028290205.1 Enterovirga sp.
GCGCCCGCTCGCCCGAGCGGAGCGTCCGCCGCCCCTGACGGGCAGCGTCGTGCGGCGAAGGCCTCAGGAGCGGGTCAGGCTGAGCGGGGCGCCCGACTTGGCCAGGACCCCGGAGAGGCCGGAGCCGGAGGAGCGCAGCCGCGCGGCGACCGCCCCGCCCGGCTGGAACAGATAGACCTCGCCGTCCCGGAAATCCCACGCCGTCACCCGCGCCAGGTCCTTGTTGCTGCAGCCGCCGGCCGAGGCTCGGTAGAGGTCGAGCGACGGCGTCGAGGACAGATTGACCCGGCAGGTCGTGCCGGCGGCCTCGCGAGCCGTCCAGGCGCCGATCGCGGCCGACCGGGAGGACGGACCCGATGGCGCCGCGGGCGCGCTGCCGCCGCCGAGCGTCTCGACGGGTCGCGGAGCACCCGGCATCACGGGAACCTCGGCCGCCATCGCGCCGGGCGGAGGTGGCAGCGGCTCGGCCGAGACGGAGCCCGAGGGCACGGCCGAGACCGTCGGTTCGGCCGGCTCCGGCAAGGTCGCCCGGGCCGAGGCCACAGGCCCACGCGTGCCCCCGAAACGGCCCGACTCGCAGGCCGCGAGGCCGAAGCTCCCGCAGGCCACGAGGGCCAGCGCCAAGCCCCGGCTCCTCATCATCCCCGTCATGCCGTCATCCATCCCGTCCGCGGAGGCCACCGCGTGGCCGCCCGCCCGGCCGGCGCCAGGCTCTACCCGAATCCGCCTCCTATATCCCGTGCCCAAGACAAGGGCCAATCACCTCAGGGCAGAGTTCTGCCCACTCGCGGCGTCCCGGTCCCCTTGAAGAAGGCGCTCACCACCATGGCGCGCGCGATATGCTCGGCCATGCAGCGATAGCCGAGGTCGTTGAGGTGCAGCTCGTCGCCGGCCAGCAGCGGCCCGGCCTTGGCCTTCTCGATGAACTCCATCGCCTCGTAGCGGCGCACCAGCAACACGCCCTCGCTCTGGGCGATGTCGCGCAGGGCCATGCGGATGGCCCTGTAATGCTCGTCCTTGGCGACCTTGAGCGTGTACTGGAGCCCGACCAGCACGGTGTCGATTTCGTGCTCCTTGAGCCAGCGAAGGGTGTCGACCACGGTCGCACGGAAATCGTCGATCCCGACCCGCATCAGGGCGTCGTTGGTGCCGACCTGCCAGAGCACCAGATCTGGCCGCTCGAGCCCGACCAGCGTCTTCAGCCGGTCGGCCGTGGCCGCCGCCACCTCCCCGGACACGCCCCGGTTGATGGTGACCACGTCGAGACCCTTGAAGGTCTGTTCCAGGATGAGCTCGAGCTGAGCCGGGTAGTTGAGCGTCGGCGACGAGGCGCCGAGGCCGACGGTGGAGGAGGACCCAATGGCCAGCACGCGGATGGTGCGCTTGGCCGCGAGATCGGCCTGAAGGTGCGGCAGCGGCGCCGGCGTCGCGATATCCGCGGCGGGGGCCTGGCAGCTCGGACTCAGGGCCGGCGCCGGCGGAGGCGGGACGGAGGGCTGACCGTCCCCGGCGGCAGAGGCCAGGGCGAAGCCGAGCGTCAGCCCAAGGGCGGCGATGGCGCAGCCGATCGCCTCAGCCTGTCGCGCAATTCGGACAGCCATCCCGTGAACCCCAGAGCCGCAAGGCCGAAGACTAGCACGGCGCTATCCACCATCAAACCGCCGCCCAGTGCGACACGGAGGAGCTGGCCGGCGAGGCTGAGGAGAGAGCCGACGCAGAACACGTTCAGCGAGTTGCGGCCCAGCATGGACAGGAAGCGGGCGAGCGGCGGAACACGGCGCAGCACGGCCGCAAAGGTTCCCGCGAAGGCGGCCGCCACTGCCAGGAAGTGCAGCAGCCGCGGCGGCGACAGGAAGGTCTTGTCGAACACGAAGAACAGTTTGGGTTCCGGCACCCGGGTCGGATCCGGCTCGTAGTCGCTGAGCACCAGCCAGGCGCCCACGAGGAGGCCGGCCCAGGCCAGCGGCCGCAGCCAGGCCAGATGGCGGCGCACGAGCCCGCCCACCCCCCTGCCGTCGTCGTTGCCGAGCTCGAAACCCAGCACGAAGATGAACTGCCAGGCGAAGGGGTCGAAGAACCAGACGCCCTCGACCGGCCAGGTCGGCAGATTGAGCCGGAACGACAGGGCCGCGGCATAGATGCCGAAGGAGAGCGGCAGCAGGGCGCCGGGCGCCTGACGATGAACGATGGCCATGGCCGGCGCCCCGAACATCAGGACCACGTAGAGCGGCAGGATGTCGAAGAAGCCGAGCTGGTGCGTCAGAAGCACCAGGCCGACATGCGTCCGCACCGGGTCCTGGAACACGGCCGCGGCATTATGCCATTCCAGAAGCAGAGGATTGTCCATCACGATCGCCGCACAGGCGATCAGCGCGATGGCCAGCATGGTGATCAGGATCTGAGCCGCGTAGAGCGTGACCGCCCGGGCGCCCAGCCGCAGCACGAGCCGCGGCAGGCCCAGCGGCTCCTGCGAATTGACCACCACCCGCCGCAATGCCCACCCGGCCAGGAACACGAACAGCTCGGCGGAATCGGAGAGGCCGTAGTTCCGGTGCGTCACCCGCTCGAAGCTGAAACCCGGGATGTGGTTGATGAAGATCGACACCAGGGCGAGCCCTCGCCAGAAGTCGATCTCATTGGCGCTCCGCATGGAGTCACTTCGGCCCGGCGCAGGGGGTTTGTAAATCGCCGCGAGGTCAGAGGCCGGGAAGGGGCCGCCGCAGCGTCTCCATCTCGGCCCAGGGATCGGCCGCGCCTTTGGCCAGCCTGCCCGGCACCGTCTTCACCGTCAGCGCGCCCGGGTCGAACCCGGGACGGAGCTCGTCCCAGCTGATCGGCAGCGAGACCGGGGCGCCGGGACGCGAGCGTGTCGAGAAGGGCGCCACCGCGGTGGAGGTCGGGTCGTTGCGGAGGTAGTCGATGAAGATGCGGCCGCGCCGCTCGGCCTTCGACTGGCGGGTGAGAAAGCGGTCCGGCTCGGCCTTGGACAGCCTGTCGCCGAGCTGCTTGGCGAAGCGCTTGACCTCCGCCCAGTCGTGCTCCCGCCGGATCGGCGCCACAATGTGCAGCCCCTTGCCGCCGGTGGTCTTGAGAAAGCCGCAGAGCCCGACCTCGTTCAGCTTGGCCCGGATGTCGTGCGCGGCACTGGCCACCTCCGCAAAGGCGAGGCCCTCGCCGGGGTCGAGGTCGAAGATCACCTGATCCGGCCGGTCCGTGCGGTCCACCCGGACATTCCAGGGGTGGATCTCCAGCACCCCCATCTGGACAAGCGCGATCAGGCCGCCGAGATCGCGGATGAACAGGTAGGCCCCAGACGCCTCGAAACCCTGAATCTCGATCTGCCCGAGCTGCTCCGGAACGCCCGCTCCGGCATGACGCTGGTAGAAGCACTTCTTTTCGCGCCCCGTCGGGCACCGCACCAGCGTGATCGGCCGTTCGGCGACCAGCGGCAACATGCGGTCGGCGACCGCCACGTAGTATTCCGCCAGATCGCGCTTGGTGATGTCCTGTTCCGGATAGAGCACCTTGTCGGGGCTGCTCAGCCGAACGCCCGCGATCTCGATCGGCTCGCCGTCGCCCGTGCTCATGCTGCCCCCACCATTCGGGCGATCAGCGCTGCCGGTCGCGCCTCCGCCTCGAGTTGCTCGGTCCCGCATTGCCGGGGAGCCTTGTCGGGCCGCCACCTGAGCAGCTTGGTGCCGTGGCGGAAGCGGTCGCCGGTGACATGGTCGTAGCGGACCTCGACCACGAGGTCCGGCCTGAGCGGCTCCCAGGCGGCGCTGCGCTCCGTGCTCCAGCGGCTCGGGCCGCCCGGGGCGCGCCCGGTGAAGCCGGGCGGCTCGACCAGAGCCTCGAGCCTGGCCGTGAGGCCGGGCCGGTCCGCCGCGGAGATCGTCGACGTGTAGCCGACATGGTGCAGCAGCCCGTCGGGGCCGAACAGCCCGAGCAGCAGGGAACCGACCTGCCGGGCCCCACTGGCGTAGCGGAAGCCGCCCACCACGCAATCCGCGCTGCGCAGGCGCTTGGCCTTGAGCATGGACCGCTCGCCCGGCTCATAGGGGCCGTCGAGCCTCTTCGCCACGACCCCGTCCAGCGCGCCGCCGAGGCGCCCCAGCCAACGCTCCGCCTCCGCGCGCTCCCGCGTGAAAGGTGTGATCCGCAACCCGCCCGTGTCGGCGAGCCCGGCCCAGAGCGTTTCGAGCTCCGCCCGGCGCCGATCGAGCGGCTGCGAGGTCAGGTCGCGCCCGCCCGGGGCCACCAGGAGGTCGAACAGGATGAGGAGGGCCGGGGTCTCGCGCGCCAGTTTACGGATCCGGCTCTCCGCCGGGTGGAGGCGCATCTGCAGGGCGTCGAAGGAGAGGCTGTCGCCGACGGGGAGCGCGAGTTCGCCGTCGAGCACGAAGCGGTCGGCCGGGAGCCGCCGCAGCGTCTCGATCACCTCCGGGAAGTAGCGGCCGAGCGGCTTGCCGGATTTGGCCCGCAGATCGACGCGGTCGCCGCTCCGGAAGGCGAGGCAGCGGAACCCGTCCCATTTGGGCTCGAACTGCCAGCCCGGCCCCTCGGGGAGTTCCGCGACGAGCCGGGCCTCCATGGGCGGAGTGTCGGGCGCGACCGGCAGGTCCGTGCAGACCTGGGCGCGGCGCGCGACCTCCCCGTCTTCGTGTTCCCGCAACGCCGGCACCGCGCGACCCTCCGCGTGCCCTTAACGCAGGCGGGCCTCCCGAGGTCCCGCGAAGGTTCCGGGCCGGCGCCGGGTCGAGCTAGACGGCGCGCGCCACCATCAGCTTCTTGATCTCGGCGATCGCCTTCGCCGGATTGAGCCCCTTCGGGCAGGTATTGGCGCAGTTCATGATGGTGTGGCAGCGGTACAGACGGAACGGGTCGTGCAATTCGTCGAGCCGCTCACCCGTGGATTCGTCGCGGGAATCGATGATCCAGCGATAGGCCTGAAGCAGAGCCGCCGGGCCGAGGAAGCGGTCGCCGGTCCACCAGTAGCTCGGGCACGAGGTGGTGCAGCAGGCGCACAGGATGCACTCATACAGCCCGTCGAGGCGTGAGCGGTCCTCCGGCGTCTGGCGCCATTCCGTCTCGGGGGCCGGGGTCTCGGTGTGGAGCCACGGCTCGATGGAGGCATGCTGCGCGTAGAAGGAGGTGAGGTCCGGGACGAGGTCCTTGATCACCGGCATGTGCGGCAGCGGATAGATCCGGATCACGTCCGACTTGCAGTCGTCGATACCCAGCGTGCAGGCCAGCGTGTTCTCGCCCATGATGTTCATGGCGCAGGAGCCGCAGATCCCCTCCCGGCACGAGCGCCTCAGCGTCAGCGTCGGGTCGATCTTGTTCTTGATCCACAGCAGCGCGTCGAGGACCATCGGGCCGCAATCGTCCCGGTCCACGTAATACGTGTCGATGGTCGGGTTTTTCCCGTCATCGGGGTTCCACCGATAGATGCGGAATTCCTGCAGCCGCGTCGCGCCGGCGGGCTTCGGCCACACCTTGCCGTCGGTGTAGCGGGAGTTCTTGGGAAGTTGGAACTGAGCCATCTGCTAATCTTCGTCCTCGTGCGCGAGGGCGATCCGGAGATCGTTGTTGCTGTCAGTCCGCAGCTCGGGCCGCGGACCGAAGGGGGGAACCCGCTCGGCGTGTGACCCCGGGACGCCGCGGCGTCCGGGCGGCCTCGAGGCCGCCATGACAACCCGCCACGCCCGGTCGCGCCGCTGAGTTCCGGTCAGTACACACGGGCCTTGGGCTCGATGTACCCGATGTCGTTCGACATGGTGTAGGTGTGCACCGGCCGGTAGTCGATCTTCACCTCGTGCGAGGTCTCGTCGACCCAGGCCAGCGTGTGCTTCATCCACTGGGAATCGTCCCGCTCGGGGAAGTCTTCGCGGGCATGGGCGCCCCGGCTCTCGGTCCGGTTGGCGGCGCTCTCCATGGTGACGACGGCCTGGACGATCAGGTTCTCGAATTCGAGCGTCTCGATCAGGTCCGAGTTCCAGACGAGCGAGCGGTCCGTGACCCGGATGTCCTGCTGCCCGCGCCAAACCTCGCCGATCAGGCCCCGGCCCTCCTCCAGCACCTCGCCGGTGCGGAACACGGCGCAGTTCGCCTGCATGGTCTTCTGCATCTTGTCGCGCAGCACCGCGGTCGGCGTGCCGCCATTGGCGTACCGGGCGCGGTCGAGCCGCGACAGCGCGAGGTCGGCCGAGTTCTTCGGCAGTTCGGCCTGGCGACCGCCCGCCTCGATGATCTCGGCGCAGCGCAGGCCGGCGGCGCGGCCGAACACGACGAGGTCGATCAGCGAGTTCGAGCCGAGCCGGTTGGCGCCGTGCACCGACACGCAGGCCGCCTCGCCGATGGCCATCAGGCCGGGCACGATGTGGTCGGGGTCGCCACCCTTCAGGGTCACGACCTCGCCGTGGTAGTTCGTGGCGATGCCGCCCATGTTGTAATGGACGGTCGGGATCACCGGGATCGGCTCCTTGGTGACGTCCACGCCGGCGAAGATCTTGGCGCTCTCCGAGATGCCAGGCAGGCGCTCGTGCAGGATCTTCGGGTCCAGGTGGTCGAGATGGAGATGGATGTGGTCCTTCTCCTTGCCGACGCCCCGGCCGGCCCTGATCTCCATCGTCATCGAGCGGGAGACCACGTCACGTGAGGCGAGGTCCTTGGCCGACGGCGCGTAGCGCTCCATGAAGCGCTCGCCCTCGGAATTGGTGAGGTAGCCGCCCTCCCCGCGCGAGCCCTCCGTGATGAGGCAGCCCGCGCCGTAGATGCCCGTCGGGTGGAACTGGACGAACTCCATGTCCTCGAGCGGCAGCCCGGCCCGCAGGGCCATGGCATTGCCGTCGCCCGTGCAGGTGTGGGCCGAGGTGGCCGAGAAATAGGCCCGGCCATAGCCGCCGGTCGCCAGGATCGTCATCGCCGCCCGGAAGCGGTGGATCTCGCCGGACTGCATGTCGATCGCGATCACACCGCGGCAGCGGCCCTCGTCATCCATGATGAGGTCGATCGCGAAATACTCGATGAAGAAGTTCGTCTGGTGACGGAGAGCCTGGCCGTACAGCGTGTGCAGAATGGCATGGCCGGTCCGGTCCGCGGCGGCGCAGGTGCGCTGGGCCGTCCCCTTGCCGAAATCGGTGGTCATGCCGCCGAAGGGGCGCTGGTAGATCTTGCCCTCCTCGGTGCGCGAGAACGGAACGCCCCAATGCGCGAGCTCGTAGACCGCGGCCGGCGCATTGCGGACCAGGTACTCGATGGCGTCCTGATCGCCGAGCCAGTCCGACCCCTTCACGGTGTCGTACATGTGCCAGCGCCAGTCGTCCGGGCCCATGTTGCCCAGCGAGGCCGAAATGCCGCCCTGCGCCGCCACCGTGTGCGAGCGGGTCGGGAAGACTTTGCTGATGCAGGCGGTGCGCAAGCCCGCTTCCGAGCAGCCGACCGTCGCCCGGAGGCCGGCGCCGCCGGCCCCCACCACCACCACGTCGAAGGTGTGGTCGTGGATCGGGTAGGCGTTGCCGTTGATCTTGGGACCGGCGCCGTTCGCGCCGTTGCTGGAGCCGTTCGTGGCCATGTCGACTTTCCTAGACGGGCGGCAGCGGCACCCGGCCGAAGCTGATCTTGAGGATGGAAAACAGGCACGCGGCCGCAATCACGGCAGCGAAGAAGTTGTTGGCGATCACCGCGGCGATCTTCAAACCCTTCTCGTGGACATAGTCCTCGATCACGATCTGCAGACCGAGCCGCATGTGGTTGGTGATGGACACCACGCACAGGATCAGCAGCAGCGCCACGAAGGGGTGCGAGATGACCCGGATCGCCTCCGGCCAGGGCCGGCCGGCAATGCTCGCCACGATGATCACGAAACTGATCACGAGCGGGATATTCGACAGGGCGGTGACGCGGTGCAGCCACCAATGCTCGACGCCGTGATGGGCCGCGCCGAGCCCTTTGACGCGGGCGAGCGAGGTCCGCATCGAGCCCGCCCGGTTTTGTCCGACTTCCTTCGCCACGGTTCGGCTCCTCAGCGCATCGCGAAGCCGACGACCCAGATCAGGATCGTCAGGATGGGCGACAGGATCAGGGTCATGCGGGCCATGGTCATCCGCGTCCCCGGCTCCATGCCGTGGCCGAAATCCCAGACGAGGTGGCGCACGCCACCGAGCATGTGGTGCATCAGCGCCCAGGTGTAGCCGAACAGGACCACGAGGCCGACGGGCGAGCCGTACAGCCAGGCGAGCCGCTCGTACGCGGCCGGCCCGGAGGCGAGCGCCAGCAGCCAGGCGGCGAGCAGCACCGTGCCGGCATAGAGGGCGACCCCCGTGGCGCGGTGGAAGATGGACATCGCCATCGTCCAGCTCCAGCGGTAGATCTGAAGGTGCGGCGACAACGGCCGCGCGACGTGGGCCTTGGCGTCCGCCATCAGGCTCTCCGGGTCATGTCAGGGAACGGGGGCTGTTTGAACGGGTTCCTAGCGCCTCGCCACGGCCACGGCAACGCGCGATCTGGCCGGTTCATGGCAGGGCTCCGATCAGCCGCCACCAGCCATACGCCACCGGCGCGGTCACGGCGAGCGACAGGAACCCGAGCGGGAGGGTGATCCGGGCGGCGTCGGCCAGGCGGACGCGGCCCAGCTCGGCCGCCACCACGATCGGGGCGACCTGATAGGGCAGGAACACGACCGAGAAGCCGACAACCTGGATCATCAGCACGGTGTGCAACGGCAGGCCGGTCGCGGCCGACAGGTCGCCGGCGAGGGCCGTAAACACCGCCGGGGCGCCGTTCGCCGTGGTGGTGAGCGACAGAGCTGCCGCCATGCCGACCAGAGCCGCGAAGTTGCCTGCGGTCTGGCCGGGCTCGAGCGGCGCGGCCGCGAGCAGCAGGCGGCCGAGGGCGGCGGCGAGCCCCGTCTCGGTCATCACGGCCAGCAGGCCGAGCAGCGCTGCCACATAGAAACAGGTCTTGAACGAGATCACGCCGAAGCTGTCGGCCGGGAGCACGCCGACGCGCGGCAGCAGGCACACCACGGCCGAGGCCAAGCCGATCCAGGCCGGCTGGATGCCGTGCAGGCTGTCCGACATCCACAGCGCCAGCGTCACGACCAGAATAGCTGCGAGCCGCCATTCGGGGCCCGTGAGGGGCGTCCTGCGCTGCTCCACCCCGCGCGGCCGCGGGCGCAGCCGGTCGGGGAAGATCCGGCAGACGAGGCCGATCAGGATCAGGCCGTTCACGACCGCCTGCCCGGGGGCGTGCAGCGCCAGATAGGGCAGATAGCGCAGCTGCACGCCGTAGAGCGTCTCGGCGGCGCCTGCCATGACGAGGTTCGGCACATTCGCGGGCAGGATCGCGGCGGACAGGATCGGCGTCGCGATGCCAACCGCGAGCACGGCCCCGATTCGGCCGGGCGACCCGGGCTCGAGGCCGAGTTCGTCAGCCATGGCCAGCACCACCGGGACCAGCAGCGCGATGCGGCCCATGTTGGACGGCATCACGAAGCCGAGCGCGAAGCTGAAGGCCACCAGGCCGGCGATGAAGACCGGATAGGACGAGGAGAGCGGACCGGCGAGGCCGCGGGCGAGCCGCGCGCCGAGGCCCGTTCGCGTCATGGCAACGCCGACGATCATGCCCGAGAGAACGAGCCAAAAGGCCGAGGAGGCGAAACCCGAGAAGATGGTGGCGGGCTTCGCCACCCCGGTCAGGGTCGCGCCCGCGAAGAAGCCGAGCGTGACCACGATCTCCGGAAGGAGACCGGTCGCCCAGAGCAGGATGGAGAAGCCGCCCAGCAGGGCTGCGGAAAGCATGTCGGGGGCGATTCCGTTCGCGGTCCGCGAAGGCCATAGTGGTTTGCGCTTCCGTGGCAATCTGAAACTCGTCTAGGTTGCCTTCGTCGGAGGCGAAGGCCGACGGGAGCGACCATGCATTTCGATCTGGTCGATCTGGGCCTCTTCCGGCACGTGGCCGAGGCGGGGTCGATCACGGCCGGGGCGGAGCGGGCGCATCTGGCGCTCGCGGCCGCTTCGACCCGGATCCGGGCCATGGAGGAGAGCCTCGGCGCGAAACTCCTGCTGCGCAGCCGCTCCGGCGCCAAGCCGACCCCGGCCGGCCGGGCGTTGCTGATCCACGCCCGGGCCATGCTGGCCCAGGCCGAGCGGCTGCGCGAGGATCTCGGAGCCTTCGCGGGCGGGCTCGCGGGCGAGATCCGCATCCTGTCGAACACCAACGCCCTGACCGAATTCCTGCCCGACCTGCTCGGCGCCTTTCTGGCCGAGCACCCCAACCTGTCGATCGACCTCGAGGAGCGGCTGTCTGACGAGATCGTCGGCCTGGTGGCCGAAGGGGCGGCCGAGATCGGCATCGTGGCCGGAACCGTGGACATGACCGGGCTCGAGGTGCACCCATTCCGCAGCGACCGCTTCGTCGTGGTGGCCCCGGCCCGGCATCCGGTCGCGGGCTGCACGTCGATCACCTTCGCCGAGGTGCTCGAGCAGGATTTCGTCGGGCTCGACCGGGCCAGCGCCCTGCAGCGCTTTCTGTCCGGCAAGGCGGCGCGGGCCGGCCGGCCGCTGCGCCTGCGGGTTCAGCTCCGCAGCTTCGACGCGGTGTGCCGGATGGTGGAGGCCGGCGTCGGCATCGGCATCGTGCCGGAGACCACGGCGCGGCTCGCCGCCAAGACCTCGATCCTGTCCGTGATCGAGCTCAACGAGAGCTGGGCCGCCCGCGAGCTCGTCATTTGCGTGAAGTCGAGCCGCGCGCTCACCCCGTCGGCGCGCTCGCTGGTGGAGCTGTTGCGGGCCAGCTGAGGCCGCTCGGGTTCAGCCGACCCGGAAGGCGGCGTCCGGCTCGATCCCCATCCCGGTCACGAGGGCGTTGGTCTGGTTCGCCATGCCGACGATGGCCAGCAAGTGCCCGTGCTGGGCGTCCGTCATCCCCTTCGCCCGGGCGGCGGCGGTGTGGGAGTGGATGCAGTACTGGCAGCCATTGGTGATCGAGACCGCGATGTAGACGAGTTCGCAGGTCAGCGGATCGAGCGCCCCGGGCGCGATCATCACCCGCTTCAGGTCCTCCCAGACGCGCCTCAGGTTCTGGCGGTCGTTGGCGAGGGCGCGCCAGAAGTCGTTCACGAACTCCGATTTCCGGGTGGCCCGGATATCCGCGAACACCGCGCTCACCACGGGGTCGGCGGCCGCGTCGTCGTCGCTCCACAGTCGAACCGTCGCCATGCCCTGCCTCCGGCGGTCAGCGCGGCAGCGCCGCCGCGTCGTCAAGATCGAGGATCACGGCCCGGTCGTGCAAGGCGTCTCCGCCCGGGAGGCGTCGCGTGCCGGATGCACCGGCCGCGGCGGACATCCTGCGACGACACCGCCGGATGCAGGATTCGCCGGCTCAGATCCCGGGTGCCGGCAGGCCGCGTCGGGCACAGGCCGCCTGGAGGGTGTTGGCCAGCAGACAGGCGATGGTCATCGGCCCGACCCCGCCCGGCACCGGCGTGATCGCGGCCGCGACCTGACTCGCCTCCGCGAAAAGCACGTCGCCGACGAGGCGGCCCTTGCCGCCGGCGGGGTCCGGAACCCGGTTGATCCCGACATCGATCACGACCGCGCCAGGCTTGATCCAGTCCCCGCGGACCATCTCCGGCCGGCCGACCGCGGCGATCAGGATGTCGGCCCGCCGGCACACCGCCGGCAGGTCCCGGGTCCGGGAATGCGCGACCGTGACCGTGCAGCTCTCGGCCAGCAGCAACTGGGCGACCGGCTTGCCGACGATGTTGGAGCGGCCCAGCACCACGGCCTCGAGCCCGGCGAGGTCAGGCAGCGCGGCCTTGGCGAGGCGCACGCAGCCCTGCGGCGTGCAGGGCACGAGCCCGGCCATCCCGGTCGCCAGCCGGCCGGCATTGACGGGGTGGAAGCCGTCCACGTCCTTGTCCGGGTCGATCGCCACCAGCACGCGGGCAGAGTCGATATGCGGCGGCAGGGGCAGTTGCACCAGGATGCCGTCGACCTCGGGGTCGCCGTTCAGGGTCCGTACCAGGTCCAGCAGGTCGTCTTCCGAGGTGGAGGCCGGGAGCACATGGTCGATCGACCGCATGCCGACCTCGACGGTCTGCCGCTTCTTGGACCCGACATAGACCGCGCTCGCCGGGTCGTCTCCGACCAGCACCACGGCGAGCCCGGGCCGAATACCGGCCGTGCCGAGCCGGGCCACCTCGGCCGCGACCCGGCCGCGCAGGTCCGCGGCCAGTGCCGCTCCGTCCAGGCGATGGGCGGTCATGCTGCAACGATCTCCAACAGGCGGCGACCCAGAATGGACGGCTCGCCTCGGAGCTCGAACACTTTCGCCCGGGATGTGGCGCCGGAGGCGAGCCGCACAGCCGAGGCCGGCAGGTCGAGGCTCCGGGCCAGGAGCCGACGGGCGGCCTCGTTTGCAGCGCCTGCCTCGGGCGCGGTGCGGACGCGCAGCTTCAGATGCGCCGATCCGTCCGCCGCCAACGCCACGCCGTCCAGGCGGTCGCAGCCGCCGCGCGGCGTCACGCGGATCCGCAGCGACACGCCACCTTCAACCTCACGCCACGCCCTCATGCCGGTCAGATCACGGCCGGATAGAGGTAGAGCTGGATCACGCGCTGGATGAAGAAGATAAGCAGAATCAGAATGATGGGCGAGATGTCGATCCCGCCGAGATGGGGCAACAGGCTGCGGATGGGCCGGAGCACCGGCTCGGTGATCTGGAAGAGGAAGTTCCAGATCGTCCGCACCACGTCGTTGCGAACGTTGACCACGTTGAAGGCCACCAGCCAGCTCAGCACGGCGTGCGCGATCAGCAGCCACACATACAGCTGCAACGCCAGCAGGATGACGTCGAGAAGAGCGCGCATGTGATCCGGACGTGGAGCGGGAGAGGAAGTCTGGCCCGGGATGTAGCCGCCGCCTCCGCGCGCGACAACCCGGCCCCGCCGCGATCGGGGAGGGCGTTCAGAGACGCACCGAGCGTGGCAGACCGGACGGTCGCTGCCGATTCACCTCCGGACGGGACTTCGCCATCATCTCGTTTCATTCCTTCGGCTTCCCTGCGGCGTGCGTCCCTCACCCGCGAGACCGGCATGCGATTTCGGCTGCTCACCTGGCCCATCCTCATCGGGACAGCCCTGCCCGGCGCCGTCGCCGAGGCCGCGCCCCGGGATCCGACCGGGGTTTGGCTCGTGCAGGACCGGCGGGCGCGGGTGCGGGTGGAGAAATGCGGCCCCGCCCAGGATCAGCTGTGCGCCTTCGTCGTGTGGCTCCCGTCGGGGGACAAGAACCCCACGGTCGACGCCAACAACCCCGACCCGAAGAAGGCGACCCGCCCCATCCTCGGCCACCAGATCATGCTCGGCCTCAAGGCCGAGGATGACCGCTACGAGGGGCTTATCTACAATGCCGATGACGGCCGCAGTTACGACGTGACGGTTTGGCTGGAGCGGCCTGGGAACTTGAAGGTCAAGGGCTGCCTGCTCAGCTTCCTGTGCAGCACCGAGACCTGGACGAGCGTGTCCGACGTGGCTACCGGTCAGCTGACCGCAGCCACCGGCGCCCCGGGCGGTCCGACGCCCGATCCCGAATGGGCCGTCAAGCCGAGTCCGGCCGGCGCCCCGGGGCGGGACGCCAAACCCCGCCTCTGACCCCTCGCCGCACCGGAGCTCCCGGGACCTCACGTTCGCGTGACCGGACCCGAGCCCCGCGGCCTGCCAAGGATTGAGTTCGTTGCGCCCCGACCCGATGCCCGACCAGCCTGTCTCCTCCCCGGACAGGACCGCCCTGCCGCCCGTCCCGGCGAGTGATCCGAGCTTCATGGCGGTGCGGCTGGCCGAGATGGCCGTGCGCCGGCCCTGGCTCGTGATCCTCGTTTCGCTGCTGCTGTCCGTGGCCGGGCTCTATGTCACGGCCACGCGCTTCGCGATCACTACCGAGACCGACCAGCTGCTCCACACGGAGGACGCCTGGGCCAAGCACAAGATGGCCTACGAGAAGGCCTTCCCCCAATTCACGAAATCCATCGTGGCGGTGATCGACGGCGACACCCCCGAACTCGCCGAAGCCGCGGCAGCGCGTCTCACGGCGGCACTCGCCGAGCCCGCGCACCCGGCCATTCGCCGCGCCTGGCGTCCTGACGGCGGCCCGTGGTTCGATCGCCACGGCCTGCTCCTGCTGCCCGTCGACCAGGTCAGGAGCACGACGGAGGCGCTGAAACAGCAATCGGGGACGCTGCTCGGGCTGTCGGGGGACCCGACGCTGCGAGGCCTCCTGCGGCTGATCCAGGCCGGAGCACAGCAGGGCGAACTCGAGAACCAGGGCAGCTTCGTGGACCGGCTCGGCGACGTGGTCGAGCGCGTGCTCCGCGGTGAGCGGGCCAGCCTCTCATGGCAGACCTTGATGTCGGGCCGGCCGGTCGAGCCGCGCGAGTTGCGGCGCTTCGTGCTGGTGGACCCCGTCCTCGACTTCAAGGCGCTTGAGCCGGCCGCGGTGGCGACGGCCCGCATCCGCAGCGCCGCCGTCGAGCTCGGCCTCGTTCCCGAACGGGGCGTGCGGGTGCGGCTGACGGGCGCGGCGCCTCTCGCCGATGAGGAATTCGCCACTGTCCGGGACGGGGCGCCCCTCCATCTCGGCCTGACCGTGATCGCGATCGCCGTCATCCTCTACCTCGCCCTGAAATCGGGCCGCGTGATCTTCGCGGTGCTGGCCACCACCGCGGCCGGCCTCGTCATCACCATCGCGGCCGGCCTGCTGATGGTCGGCCGGTTCAACGTGATCTCGGTCGCGGTGGCTGCCCTGTTCCTGGGACTGGGAGTGGATTTCGGCATCCAGGTGGCCGTCCGCTACCGGGACGAGCGGCACAAGCTCGACCACATCGGCAATGCCGTCCGGCTCACCGCGCGCGGCATCGGCTGGTCCCTAACCCTCGCCGCCCTGTCCTTGCTGGCGGGCTTCTTCTCGTTCCTGCCGACCTCGTTCCGGGGCGTGTCGGAACTCGGGCTGATCACCGGCGTCGGCATGATCATCGCCTTCGTCCTGAGCCTCACCCTGCTGCCCGCTCTGATCGTGGTGCTCCGCCCCGGAGGGGAGCCGGACACCGTCGAGAGCCCGGCGCTCGCCGTGGTCGATCACTGGATCCTGCGCCACCGCAAGGCCGTGATCGTGGCCTCCTCGGCCCTGGTCGTGGCCGGGCTGCCGCTGTTGTTCCGGCTCGAATTCGATGCGAACCCGATGCATCTGCGCAGCGAAAAGACGGAGGGCGTGGCGACCTTTCTCGACCTGACGCGGCAGAAGGGCCAGACGCCGAACACGCTGACCGTGCTGGCCCCGTCCGTGGATGCCATCCCCACTCTGTCGGAGCGGCTCGCCGCCCTCCCCGAGGTCGCCCAGGTCGTGTCCGTGCTGACCTTTGTGCCCGAGCGGCAGGAGGAGAAGCTCGCGCTCGTGAAGGGAGCAGCGGAGGAATATGAGGCGCTGCTCGATCCGCAGCAGCCGGAACCGGCCCCCGCCCCGACCGATCAGGAACTCGTCGAGGCGCTCCGCACCGCGGCCGGCGCGCTCAGCAAGGCCGGCCCGGCCGGCGGCCCAAACGCGCGCCTCGCCGACGCCCTCTCCCGGCTGGCCGAGGCCGGGCCGGACCGGCGCGAGGCGGCCGCGCAGGCCCTGGTCGGCGGCCTGCCGGCCCTCTTTGATCGGGTCAGGTCCATCCTGTCCCCTGAGCCGGTGACGGTGGCGACGCTGCCGGCCCAGCTCCGACGCGACTGGGTCACGCCCGAGGGGCAGGCCCGGATCGAGGTCTCGCCGGCGGGCGACGCCAATGACAACGCCGTCCTGGAACGGTTCAGCGAGGCGGTCAGGACCGTGTCGCCGGCCACCTCGGGTCCGCCGATCGACGTGGTGGAAGCCGGCCGCATCATCGTGAAGGCCTTTGTGGTCGCGGGCGCGCTGGCGCTGGCCGCCATCTTCCTGATGCTGACCCTGGCTCTGCGCCGGCCCATGGACGTGGCCCTCACGCTCGGTCCGCTGGTGATCGCCACGATCCTGACGCTGGAGGCCGCCTACCTGATCGGGATGCCGCTCAATCTCGCCAACATCATCGCGCTGCCGCTGATGCTGGCCGTGGGTGTGAACTTCCACATCTACTACATGATCGCCTGGCGGAACGGGGTCTCCGACATGCTGGCCTCGAGCCTGACGCGCGCGATCTTCTATTCGGCACTTGTCACCGGGATCGCCTTCGGCAGCCTGTGGCTGTCGAACCATCCGGGCACGGCCAGCATGGGCAAGCTGCTCACCATCTCGCTCGTCTTCACGCTCCTGGCCGCCTTCGTGATCGTGCCGGCCTTCCTGGGCCCGCCGAGGCCGCAGACGAGCCCCGACCCCGAACACGTCCGCAAGAGTTGAAGAGGCACCGGCGCTACACGGAGTCGTCCGATCTCGTGTACACTCGGGGCGCGGGGCGATTCACGCTGCGACGTGGGAGGGAGAGGCTTCTTGCGCTGTCCGATCCGGGTAGTGAACGTTCGGCGCATTCTGTGCCTGTTTCCTGCTTACACCCCCTCCTTCGGGACCTTCTCGCACGCCTATCCCCTGATGGGGGGCGTGAAGGCTTTCATGCCGCCGCAGGGCCTGTTGCTGATCGCGGCCTACCTGCCGGAGAGCTGGCCCGTCCGCTTCGTCGACGAGAACATCGCCCCGGCCACAGCCCAGGATTTCGCCTGGGCTGACGCCGTCCTGGTCAGCGGCATGCATGTGCAGGCGCCCCAGATGAAGGACATCCGGGAGCGGGCGGCCGCGGCCGGCAAGGTGACGGTGCTGGGAGGCCCCTCGGCCTCGGGCGCACCCGACTGGTACGGGGATTTCGACTACCTTCACGTCGGCGAGATGGGCGACGCCACAGACGAACTGGTCCGCAGGCTGGACGAGAGCTGCGCCCGCCCGCCCGCCCAAGTGAGGTTCGAGACCCGCGAGCGCCTGCCCCTCGCGGACTTCCCGGTGCCCGCCTACGATCGGGTGCCGCTTCGGCGATACCTGATCGGCAGCCTCCAATTCTCATCGGGCTGCCCGTATCGCTGCGAGTTCTGCGACATTCCGGCGCTCTATGGCCGGCAGCCGCGGCTCAAAACCCCCGAGCAGCTCTGCGCTGAACTCGACACCATCATCGCCCAGCCGGTCCGGCCGGCCGTGGTCTATTTCGTCGACGACAACTTCATCGGCAACCGCAAGGCGACGCGCGAGATGCTGCCGCACGTCGTGGCCTGGCAGAAGCGCAACGGCTACCCGCTCCAGCTCGCCTGCGAGGCGACGCTCAACCTCGCCCAGCAGCCGGAGATCCTGGCGCTCATGCGCGAGGCCAACTTCATCACCGTCTTCGTTGGCATCGAAACGCCGGACGCGGACGCCCTGAAGCAGATGGACAAGGGCCACAACGCCAAGCTGCCAATCCTCGACTCCATCGCCACCCTGAACAGCTACGGGCTCGAGGTCACCTCGGGCATCATCCTGGGCCTGGACAGCGACAGTGCCGAAAGCGAACTCCGCCTGCGCGAGTTCGTGGACGCCTCGAACGTGCCGGTGCTGACCATCAATCTGCTTCAGGCCCTGCCCCGCACACCGCTCTGGGAGCGCCTGGAACGGGCCGACCGGCTGGACCATGACCCGGCGCGGGAATCGAACGTGCGCTTCACCCGCCCCTACGGCGAGGTTTTGGCGGCCTGGCGGCGGCTGATCGCGCATGCCTACACGCCCGAGCGGCTCTTCAACCGCTTCGTCCACCAGATGGACGCCACCTACGCCCATCGCATCCGGACGCCTGTCCGGACGCAGCTCACGCTGACCAACCTGCGCCGCGCGCTGGTGCTCGGCGCCAACATCACGGTCCGGGTCGGCTTCCTGTCGGATTACCGGCGCGTGTTCTGGCGCGCCGTCCGGGAGGCCGTGAAGCGCCGGCAGATCGAGGCCTTCTTCAACATGGGCTTCGTTGCCCACCACATGATCCGCTTCACGGCCGAAGCGCTCGCCGGACAGCAGAATGCGTCGTTCTACGCGGTGCGGACGGAGGCAGGCGGCAGCGCGATCAACGACGGCCGCAAGCGCCGCTCCTGGCGCAGCCTCGGCCTGAAACGTGCCGCCTGATCATCCCCGCGCTAGCGCTTGAACCCCGCGATGGTCTTCTGGCACCGGGCTGAGACCTGGCCGATCTTCTGCTGGAAGCATTGCCGCACCTCGGGCGAGTTCGGCGCGAAGGCCGAGCACAGCCGCGAATAGTCCTGGGTGCAGTTCTTCTTGAACTCCGCCTGCTCCTGCTGGCTCATGGACTGGGCCTGGGCGGAGCTGGCCGCCGCCAGGGCGAGGCCCGCCGCAAGAAGGGTCGTGAACGTCAGGTGCATCATGCGTTGTCCTCGGTTGCCGGGCCGGCCTATGTCAGAGATCGGGCAGCTTTGCGGCCGGCCATGAGGGCCGACGCGGCCAAGCCCCCTGCAGCTACTGGCGTCTCCCTGAACAGGACCAAGATGATCCGCCTCCTCGTCGGCCTCCTTGTGGCCGGGCTTCTCACCGCCGGACAGGCCGCGTCACAGGACTGGCCGAGCCGCACCGTGAAGGTGGTGGTGCCGTTCGCCCCCGGCTCCACGCCGGACGGCGCGGCCCGCGTGCTGGCCGAGCGCCTCCAGGCCAGGCTCGGCCAGCCCTTCGTGATCGAAAACCGGGCCGGCGCGGGCGGCAATCTCGGCACGGATGCGGTCGCCAAGGCCGAGCCGGACGGAGCCACGATCGGGGTCAGCATCGTGGGCCCGCTCGTCTTGAACACGCTGCTCTTTCCCCGCATGCCCTACGACCCGGCGACCGATCTCACGCCCATCACCATCCTGGGGGCGCAGCCGAGCGTGCTGGTCGTGAATGCCGAGGTGCCGGCCCGCAGCGTCGGCGAGTTGGTGGAGCTGCTGCGGCGGGAGCCCGGCAAGTACGATTTCGGCTCGATCGGGGTCGGCTCGCTGTCGCATCTCGCCATGGAGGCCATCGCGGTCGCGAGCGGCACGCGTCTCGTCCACGTCCCGTTCGCGGGCTCGCCGGCCGTCGTCACGGCGCTGCTGAGGGGCGACGTGAAGATGGCCGTCTTGCCGGCCGGAGGCGTGGTGCCGCAGGCGGCGGATGGCCGCCTCCGACTGCTCGGCGTCACGGCGGCGCAGCGCTCGCCGCTGCTGCCCGGCCTGCCCACCCTGCGCGAGGCCGGCATCGAGGGCGTGGAGGCGGATGCCTGGGTCGGACTGATCGGCCCCGCCCGCCTGCCGGCCGCCGTTGTCGAGAAGCTCGGCGGGACGGTGCGGGAGATCCTGGCCGAGCCGGCCACGATCGAGCGGCTGCGGGCGCAGTTCATCTCGCCTGGCGGCGGAACGCCGGAGGAGTTCAGGGCTGTGATGCGGGCCGAACTCGACCGCTGGGGCCCAGTGATCCGCGACAACAGCATCCGGCTCGGCAATTAAAGGTCAACTTGCCGGCCCACAGGTTGTGGCGATAGGAAGGGCACTTCCCGTCCCCGAGAATCGCTTGACACGCGCACTGGCCGCCGCGCCTTCGCCTTGCTGGACCGAGACCGAACGGCTGGCGGCGCTGGCGAGCTACGGCATCCTGGACACGCCCCGTGAGGCGGAGTTCGACGATGTCGTCAAGCTCGCCTCGCAGATCTGTCGGGCGCCGATCGCCTTCATCAACTTCGTCAGCGACGATCGCCAGTGGTTCAAGGCCGAGCTCGGGCTCGGCATCCGGGAAACCCGGCTCGACGTGTCCATTTGTGCCCACGCGATCCTGCAGCCGGGCGTGTTCGTGGTTCCCGACCTGTCCCAGGACGAGCGGTTCGCCTGTAACCCGCTCGTCACCGGGACCCCAAAGCTCCGCTTCTACGCCGGCGCGCTGCTCGAGGCGGATGCGGGCCAGCCGCTCGGCACCGTGTGCGTCCTGGATTACGAGCCCCGGCCCACGGGGCTGACGGCCGAGCAGCATTTCGCGCTCGAAGTCCTGGCCAAGCAGGTCATGGCGCAGCTCAACCTGCGGCGCGCCGTTCGCGAGCGGGACAGGGCGCTGGCTGAGCAGGGGACCGGGCTCGAGCGGGCCCGCCTGGTCGCGGCCGCCACCAACGACGCCATCTGGGACTGGGACCTGTTGCAGGACAACGTGGTCTGGAACGAGGTCCTGCACAGCGCCTACGGGCACACGCTGTCGGATGCCACGTCGGCGGGAGGCTGGTGGGTCGAGCACCTGCATCCGGAGGATCGCGAGCGCGTCCACGGCAGCATCGACGCCGCCATCGCCGGCGACGCGATGCACTGGCGCGAGGAATACCGCTTCAGCCGCGCCGACGGCTCCTATGCGGAGGTGTTCGACCGCGGCTCCCTGATCCGCGATCCCTCCGGCCGCGCCGTCCGCATGATCGGCGCCATGCTGGACGTCACGGAACGCCGGCAGGCCGTGATGCGGGCCAACGCGTTCGCGGAACTCAGCGAGCGGCTACGCGACATGGAGGACACCGCTCTGATGGCCTACACGGCCGCGGAGATCATGGGCCGCGCGCTGGGCGTGGGGCGCGCGGGTTACGGCACGGTCGACCCCGAGCAGGAAACGGTGACGATCGAGCGCGACTGGACCATGCCGGGCGTTCCGAGCCTGGCCGGCAAGCTGCATTTCCGGGATTTCGGCACCTATATCGAGGACCTCAAGCGGGGCGAGACGGTGGTGTTCGCCGATGCCGAGATCGACCCCCGCACGGCGGCCGGGGCGGATGCCCTGAAGTCCATCAATGCCCGCTCGGTCGTCAATCTGCCGGTCACGGAGCACGGCAAGTTCGTCGCCATCTTCTACCTCAACCACGGCGCCCCGAGAGCCTGGCCCGAGCACGAGCTGGCCTTCGTCCGCGACGTCGCCGACAGGACGCGGCTCGCCGTCGAGCGGCGGCGGGCGGAACTCGCGCTGCGGTCCGCGAACGACCGGCTGACCTTTCTGGACTTGCTCGGCCGGGAGGTGGCGAAAGCGGTCGACGCGGCCGCCGTCATGGCGACCACAACCCGCATGGCGGGCGAGTACATGCGGGTCTCGGCCTGCGCCTATGCGGACATGGATGCGGACGAGGACGGCTTCACCATCCGGGGCGGCTGGTCGGCGCGGGGCTCGCGCAGCATCGTGGGCCGCTACCGGCTGCGCGACTTCGGAACCCGTGCGGTCCGCGAGCTCGGCGCCGGGCGACCGCTGATCATCAACGATCACCTGACCGAGCTCGAGCCCGAGGAGGCCGGCGCCTTCCACAACATCGGCGGCAGCGCCACCATCTGCATGCCGCTGGTCAAGGAGGGTCGGCTCACGGCCCTGATGGCGGTGCATGACAGGAAGCCCCGGATCTGGACCGAGGACGAGCTCGCCACCATTCGCGAGGTCACGGACCGCTCCTGGGCTCATATCGAGCGCGTCCGGGCCCAAGCGGAGCTGCGGGCCAGCGCCGAGACGCTGCGCGAGTTCAACGAAACGCTGGAGAGCCGCGTCGAGGAGCGCACGCGTCAGCTCATGGAGGCCGAGGAGCAGCTGCGGCAGGCCCAGAAGATGGAGGCCGTGGGCCAGCTCACGGGCGGCATCGCGCATGACTTCAACAATCTTCTGACCGGCATCGTCGGCTCGCTCGACCTCATGCAGACCCGCATGGCGCAGGGCCGGACCGAGAACCTGGAGCGCTACACGAAGGCGGCCATGTCCTCGGCCAACCGGGCGGCCGCCCTGACGCACCGGCTGCTGGCCTTTGCCCGCCGGCAGCCGCTGGACCCGAAGCCGGTCGACGCGAACGTCCTCGTGACGTCGCTCGAGGACCTCCTGAGGCGCACCATCGGCGAGTTGATCGGACTCGAGATCGTCACCGCGGGGGGGTTGTGGCCCACCCTGTGCGACCCGCATCAGCTCGAAAGCGCGCTACTGAACCTCGCCATCAATGCCCGCGACGCCATGCCGGACGGCGGCAAGCTGACCATCGAGACCTGCAACACCCATCTCGACCGCGCCTACGCGGCGCAGAACCGGGATGTCGTGCCGGGCCAGTATATCTGTGTCTGCGTCACCGATACCGGCGTCGGCATGCCCCCGGAGGTCATCGCCCGCGCCTTCGACCCGTTCTACACCACCAAGCCGATCGGCCAGGGCACCGGGCTCGGCCTGTCCATGGTCTATGGCTTTGCCCGCCAATCCGAGGGACATGCCCGGATCTATTCGGAGCCCGGCCAGGGCACCACGGTGAAGATCTACCTGCCACGCCACCGGGGCACCGTCCTGGCCGAGGAGCCCCCGCCGATCCGGACCGGAGCACACCCGCCGGGCAGCGGCGAGACGGTGCTGGTGGTGGAAGACGAGCCGGTGGTCCGCGACCTCGTGGTCGAGGTCCTGCACGACCTCGGCTACCAGGCTCTTGAGGCGATCGACGGACCGTCCGGCCTCGCCGTGCTGCAGTCGGGCGCCCGCGTGGACCTGCTCGTCACCGATGTCGGGCTGCCCGGCCTGAACGGGCGACAGCTCGCCGACCATGCCCGCCTCACCCGGCCGGACCTGCGGGTGCTGTTCATCACGGGCTATGCCGAGAACGCGGCGCTCGCCTCCGGCTTCCTGGAGCCCGGCATGGAAATGATCACCAAGCCCTTCCCGGTGGACGCCCTGGCGAGCCGCATCCGGCAGATGATCGAGAGCTGAGCCCTCAGGCCCTCAGCACAAACATCGCGAAGCGGCGGCCGTCGTCGGTCAGCACCCGGCGCACCGTCCAGCCCGCCTCGCTCGCCAGAGCCTCGAACCGGGCGGGCGTGTACTTGTAGCTGTTCTCCGTGTGGATCGTCTCGCCCGGCGCGAACTGGACCACGTGGTCGCCGATCCTGACCGTCTGCGCCGACAGGCTCTCGAGATGCATCTCGATGCGGCTTCGGCTGCGGTTGAAGAAGGCCTTGTGCCGAAATCGCTCCAGGAGGAAATCGGCGCCCAGCTCACGGTTGATGCGCGCCAGGAGGTTGAGGTTGAACCGCGCGGTGACGCCGGCCGCGTCGTCATAGGCAGCGTTCAGCACCGCGTCGTCCTTGACGAGATCGACCCCGAGAACGAGCAGCGCGCCGGGACCGAGCAGGTCGCGGAAGCGCGTCAGCAGGGATCGGGCGGTCGCGGGCTCGAAATTGCCGATGGTCGAGCCGGGGAAGAAGCCGAGCAGGGGCAGGCCGGCGACCTCGGGCGGCAGCGTCATCTCGCGGGTGAAGTCACCCACGACGGGGACGACGCGCAGCCCCGGTCGGTCGGCCCGAAGCGCGTCCGCTTGGGCCTCGAGGAAATCGCCCGACACGTCCACCGGCACATAGGCCGCGACGTCGGGGAGCGCCTCGAGGAGAACCCGGATCTTCTCGGTCGAACCCGCCCCGAATTCCACCACGGCCGAGCCGGCCGGGACCTCGGCCATCACCTCGGTGCCATAGCGGCGCAGAATGGAGAGCTCGGTCCGGGTCGGATAGTATTCTGGCAGGCGCGTGATCTCGTCAAAGAGGCGCGAGCCTTCGAGATCGTAGAAGTATTTCGCCGGAATGGTCTTCTGCGGGTAGCCGAGGCCCTCCACCACGTCGCGCAGGAACGTGCCTCTGTCCGGTCCGGGGACGGCCGGGCGGGGCGCCGGATAGGCCGGGGCGTTCATGCCGGGACCGCCGCTCAGGCGAGGTCGTCGGCGAGCCGAAGCCCGGTGAACTGCCAGCGCTGCCCCGGGTAGAAGAAGTTCCGGTAGGTGACCCGGCTATGGCCCGAAGGGGTCGCCAGCGACGAGCCGCGCAGGACCATCTGGTTCGACATGAACTTGCCGTTGTACTCGCCGAGAGCCCCCTCGACCGGGCGGTAGCCAGGATAGGGAAGGTAGGCGCTGCGCGTCCATTGCCACACGGACCCATAGGCGTCGTCCAGCTCGCCCGACCGGGCCGCCGCCTCCCATTCGAACTCGCTCGGCAGGACCTTGCCGGACCAGCGCGCAAAGGCGTCCGCTTCGTAGTGGCTGACGTGGCAGACGGGCTGCTCGGGGTCGATCGGCCGGAGCCCGCCGAGGGTCATGGCGTGCCAGCCTCCTGACTCCTGCCGCCAATAGCCCGGAGCCTCCCAGCCCTCGTTCTGCGCCGCGCTCCAGCCGTCCATCAGCCAGAGCTCCGGCCGGCGGTAGCCGCCATCCTCCATGAAGCCGAGCCAGTCGCGGTTGGTGACGAGGCGCCGTGACACGCGCACAGGCTGGATCAGGGCGTCGTGCGCCGGCGATTCGTTGTCGAAGGAGAAGCCGTCGCCTTCGTGCCCGATGCGGTGGATGCCGCGCGGCAAAACGACCTCGCCGTCGGCCCGTGACCGCGCCGGCGGCCGCCAGGCCGGGTCGTAGGCCGGCAGAGTCGGGTTCTGACTGAACGCGTGCAGGATGTCGGTCAGCATCAGCTCCTGGTGCTGCTGCTCGTGGTTCAGCCCCACCTCCAGGAGGGCCGCCACCCCGGCCAGATCGGCGCCGGACAGGCCTTCGAGGCACCGAATCACGGCCGCGTCGACATGGGCGCGGTAGCGTCCGACCTCCTCGGCAGTGGGCCGCGTGACCATGCCCCGCTGGAAGCGGGCGTGCCGCGGACCGGCCGCGACGTAGTAGGAGTTGAACAGAAAGGCGAAGCGCTCGTCATAGGTCCGGTATTCCGGCAGGCGCGGACCGAGCAGAAACTGCTCGAAGAACCAGCTCGTATGGGCCCGATGCCATTTGGTCGGGCTCGCATCCGGCATGGACTGGACCTGCTGGTCCTCGGCCGACAGGGGAGCGGCGCGCCGCTCCGTCTCGCCACGGACCTCGCGAAAGCGGCGGATCAGCTCGGCCGGGCCGGCGGGCTGGGCGCTGAGGGTCGCGGGCGCGGCGTCGGGCATCTCGGCTTCGATCAGCAAGGCAGGCTCCCTCGGGACGGCGGATCCGGGGACCGAGTGCCTGACCAGGAGGGCGGCAAT
Source organism: Enterovirga sp. (assembly GCF_028290205.1). Lineage (GTDB taxonomy): Bacteria > Pseudomonadota > Alphaproteobacteria > Rhizobiales > Beijerinckiaceae > Enterovirga. The sequence goes on from NZ_JAQGKF010000230.1 coordinate 25,008, forward strand.
GTGGTGGCACCATTTTTGTGGCCCAGCTGGCAAGAGCGGTGTCGCCTGCGACGATGTGATCGCGTAGGGACGGGGCTCAACGGCCCGCCTGATGCGGTCCGAAGGGAGGTTGAGCTTGTCGAGTGCAGAACGAGCCTCGGGCGCGGAATCCGCCGGAGGCAGCGGCCCGAGCTGGCCGGGCGAGATTTACCGCGTTCTGAAGGACGCGAAGGTCTCGCATATGAGCTTCGTGCCGGATGCCGGTCACACCCGGCTGATCGAGCTGCTGGCGGCCGATCCGGACGTGACCACCAACGTCCTGACCACGGAAGAGGAAGGCATCGCCATCGCGGCCGGCGCCTGGCTCGGCGGCACCCGCAGCGTGGTGCTGATGCAGTCCAGCGGCGTCGGGAACTGCATCAACATGCTGTCCCTGCCCGCGATCTCGCGCTCACCGCTCCTGATGCTGGTGACGATGCGGGGCGAATGGGCCGAGTTCAATCCCTGGCAGGTGCCCATGGGCAGCGCCACCGAGCCCTGCCTGAACGCGATGGGCATCCGGACCTTCCGGGCCGAGCGGATCGAGGACCTGGTTCCGATGGTGGGCTCGGCTGCGCGCCTCGCCTACGAAGCCGATGGCCAAGTGGCCGTTCTGATCTCGCAGCGCCTTCTCGGCGCCAAGACCTGGTGAGCCCGACCATGGCTGACGCGACCCTCGACCGCCGCCCCGCAGTGGCGGCCCTTCTGAAAGACCGGGGCGACCTGCTCGTGGTCACCGGGCTCGGCTCGCCGAGCTACGACGTCCATGCGGCCGGCGACCACCCGGGAAACTGCTATCTGTGGGGCGCCATGGGCGGCGCCGCTCTGGTCGGACTGGGCCTGGCCCAGGCCCAGCCGAGCCGCACCGTGCTGGTCATCACCGGCGACGGCGAACAGCTCATGGGCATCGGCGGCCTCGCCACCATCGCGATCGCCAAGCCGAAGAACCTTGTGCTGTGCGTGCTGGATAACGGCCATTTCGGTGAGACCGGGATGCAGCGCAGCCACACGGGCCTGGGCCTCGACCTGGCGGCTGTCGGGCGCGCCTGCGGCCTCGCGGCCGAGACCGTGACGGACATGGCCGGGATCGAGGGCATCCGCTCCCGTCTGCACGAGCGGCGGGACGGGCCGGCCCTGTTCGTCGTCCGGGTGCGGGCCGAGAACGTATCCCGCTCGCTGCCGGCGCGCGACGCCGTCTACCTGAAGAACCGGGTCCGGGGGTCGCTCGGACTGCCCGTCTCCTAAACACCTCGGAGAAGCGCCGTGAGCGAGCTGGTCGGATTCGTGGGCCTCGGCCGGATGGGCCGGCCGATGGCTACCAACCTCACGCGGCGCGGCTTCCGCCTCGTGGTTCACGACGTGAACCGCGAGGCCGTGGAGGAGCTGGAGAGGCACCAGGCCCGCGGCGCCGCCAGCGCCGCGGAGGTGGCGGCCGCCTCCAGCATCGTGATCACCATGCTGCCGAACTCGGCCGTAGTGGCCGAGGTGATCGGCGGACCGGACGGGGTGCTCCGGCACGCCAGGCCCGGCACGCTGATCCTGGACATGTCCACCGTCTCGCCGGAGACGACGGACGCCATGGCGGCCGCCGCACAAGCGGCCGGGATGACCTATGCCGACGCGCCGGTCGGCCGGCTGGCGAGCCATGCCGACCGGGGCGAGTGCCTGTTCATGGTCGGGGCGTCGGAGGCGGATTTCGCCCGCGTGAAACCGCTGCTCGAGGCGATGGGCACGACCATCCACCATTGCGGCCCGGTCGGAACCGGCACTCGGACCAAGCTCGTCAACAACTACCTGGCGGTGTCGCTCTGCCAGATGAACGCCGAGGCGCTGGCCCTGTCGCAGCGGTTCGGCCTCGAGCTCGAGAAGACCCTCGAGGTGCTGCACGGCACCACGGCGACCAACGGCCAGCTCAAGGTGAACTGGGCCTCGAAATCCCTGATCGGCGACATCGAGCCGGGCTTCACCATCGACCTCGCGCACAAGGACCTGAGCCTGATCGTGGAGGCCGCCAACACGGCCCGGGTGCCCATGCCGCTCGCGGCCGCGGCCCGGGAGGCCTTCTCAACGGCTCGGGCGCGCGGTTTCGGCGGGCGGGACTTCTCGGCCATGGGCGATGCGCTCTGCGACCTCGCCGGCATCGAGAAGCCGCGGCTGAAGAGCACGCCGTCACACGAAGGCTAGCGTCGGCGGGTCTGCCCGCCTCGCCGCCTGAAGGGGCCCCGGCCTCAGCTCCGCGGCGTCTCCGGCTTGGCCGCGCCCGCCTTGGCGCCGGCTGCGCCACCGCGCCTGGCATCCCCCGCAGGGCCGGCCTTTGCGTCCCCACCCGGGCCAGCCTTGGCGCCGGCTGCCGGTCGGCCCTCCTCACCCTCGCGGGCTTCCGAGAGGTTGCGAAGTTCTTCGACCTGCTTCGTGATGATGCCGGCCTGCGTCTTGACGAAATCGGCCTGTAGCTGCGCGGCCTGTTTCAGATCAGGGGCGCGGACGAGCTTCTGGGCGAGGTCGAAGACGGCCGTGATATTCTCCTTGGCGAACCCGAACCCCTTCTGGACGGCCTGTCCGGCCGGCTCCTTGTCCGTCTTGGTACTGGACTGGACGGCCTCCGCCGTGTTCCGGGCGGCGTCGAGCAGAAAATCGATCGCGTCCCTGGCCTTCTCGACGCCCTTTTCGGCGACGTCGCGGACCGACATGTCGGGCTTATCGCTCTTCATCGGGCCTGCTCCTGCTGTGCCGGAGAGCCCATCACACCCCCGGGTCGGGCCGGCGGATGGGCGAGACCGCCGCGGCCACGAGCATAGCGCCGAGCGCCCGGGCCCTCAATGGCGCGGCCCGGCTCGCCCCGCCGCCGGCCGGCGGCAGCGTCCGGCGGGACCTCGCCCGGCCGGCCTGGATGTCGGGTTTCGGAGCGCCTGGAGGGCCGTTGCCGATGTTTGAAACCGCGTTTGCGGCCGCCCGGGATCGGCAGCGCCTGCAGGAGATCGCCAGCGTCCTGGCGGGCTACGGCATCAACAACGTGCTCGACAAGCTCGGCTTGCGGGGCATGGCGCGGTTCGGCCGCAAGCCCGCCGTCGACGTGACCCGGATGGCCCAGCCGGAGCGGGTTCGCCGGGCCATCGAGAATCTCGGGCCTACCTTCGTCAAGCTCGGGCAGCTTCTCGCCAGCCGCCCGGACCTCCTCCCCCCGGCCTGGACCGAGGAATTGGGCCGCCTGCACAGCCAGGTGTCTCCCGTCCCCTTCTCCGAGATGCTGCCCCAGCTCGAAAAGGGGCTCGGCGGCAGCCCGCAGGAGGTCTTCGCCGCGTTCAGCACCGAGGCGATCGCCTCCGCGTCCATCGCGCAGGTGTATCGGGCCAGGCTCCACACCGGCGAGGACGTGGTCGTGAAGGTGCTGCGGCCGGGGCTGCGCCGGGTGATCGAGGCCGACCTTCGCCTGCTCGGCCACGCCACCACCATCGCGGAGCGGCGCTGGCCGGAGCTGTCACGCTACCGGCCGCACGAGCAGTTGCGGCACCTGTCCACGGCGCTCGCCGGCGAGCTGAACCTCGTCAACGAGGCCACCCATTGCGAACTCCTGGCCTCGCTGTTCCCCGGTTCCGACGAGATCCGCTTCCCCAAGATCCACTGGCAGTGGACCTCCGAACACGTGCTTGTTCAGGAATACCTGGATGGCGTGCCGCCGACCGACGCGGTGAGGGTGCGGGAGGCCGGGCTCGACACCGCTGTTCTGGCGCAGCGACTCATCGAGGCCTTCCTCAACATGGCTTTGGTCGAGGGGACCTTTCATGCAGACCCTCATCCGGGCAATCTGCTCGGCCTGCCGGGCAGCCGCATCGGCTTTCTGGATTTCGGCGCGATCGGCCGCCTCACGGAGCGGCGCCGGTCGCAGCTCCTGATCCTGATCGGCTCCGTCCTGAAGCAGGACGCCGACGCCATGATGGGCGTCCTGCTGGACTGGAGCGGCGCGAGCAATCCCGATCTCACCCGCCTCGATACGGCAGCTCACACCTTCATCATCCGCCATTCCAGAGGGCCGCTCGATATCGGCCTCGTGCTCCAGGACTTCATGACCATGGCGCGCGAAAACGACCTGTCGATGCCGACCGATCTCGCCATCCTGTTCAAGGCGCTGATCACCACGGACGGCGTGATGCGCCAGCTCGACCCCCATTTCGATCTGTTCGCGGCAGCGGGCCCGGCCGTGGCGCAGCGCATGCGAGCCCGGTTTTCGTTCGAGAACCTGCTGAAGAAGGCCCAGAATCTTGGCTTCAGCCTCTACGGCGCCGCCAGCGAGCTACCGAGCATCATCCACCTCCTCCTGGTCCGCCTGAAGCAGGGCAAGGTCACGGTGGAGATCGAGATCAAGGGCATCGACAGGCTCATCAACGGACTGGAGCGGGCCGCCGCCCGGCTCTCCATCGCCATCGTGGTCGCGGCCCTGGTGATCACCGTGGCGCCGCGCCTGGTCGGGCTCGGGACACCCTTCTTCGCCTTCGTGGTCACGCTGGTCGGACTGCTGGCGGTCGGCGGGCTGCTCATTCTGCGCCGGAAACGCTGAGGCGGCCCGGCGAGCCGGTCAGGGCTGGGCCGAGAGCCGTCCGGCCTCGCCGGGGTAGACGATGAATTCGAGCAGCGATCCGTCGGGGTCGCGGAAATAGAGGCTGGTTCCGGCGCCGCCCACCCCGAGCCGCCGCACGGGCCCGAGTTCGACAGGGACGCCGTGCCGTTCGAGATGGGCGCCCGCCTCCTCGATCGAGCCGTTCCAGGTGAAGCAGAGATCGCTGTTGCCGGGCATCACCGGCACCCGGGCGCGCGGCTCACCGATCTGGTCCGGGCCGTGGCAGTTCAGCTGCACGTCGCCGAACCGGTAGGCGAAGCCGATCCCGACCGGAACCGCCTCCGCTCCCAGCACGTCCCGGTAGAAGCGGGTCGAGCGCTCCCAGTCGCCGACATGGATCACGCAATGGTCGAACCGGATCGGCAGGGTCATCGGCTAGCCCTTGAGTCGCATCAGCCGGGCCCGCTCGCGGTCCCAGTCCTTCTTCTTGGCCTCTTCGCGCTTGTCGTGCAGTTGCCGGCCACGGCCGAGGCCGATCTCGACCTTGGCCCGGCCGCGCTCGTTGAAATAGAGCTTGAGCGGGATCAGCGTGAAGCCTTCCCGCTGGGTGGCGCCGATGAACTTGTCGATCTGGCGCTTGTGCAGCAGCAGCCGGCGGGGACGGCGCGGCTCGTGATTGAAGCGATTCGCCTGCAGGTATTCCGGGATGTTGGCGTTGAACAGGAAGATCTCGTTGCCGGAGGGGCCGGCATAGGATTCCCCGATCGTCACCTTGTTCGCCCGGAGCGACTTCACCTCGGTGCCGGTGAGGGCGATGCCGGCCTCGACCGTGTCGATGATCTCGTAGTTGAAGCGCGCCTTGCGGTTGTCGGCGACGACGCGATTCGGGGAGGCGTTCTTGCTCTTGCCGCTCATCAGGCGTTGATCAGCCCGGCATGGACCATGGCGGCCCGGACCGCCTCCCTGGCCCGCCCGGTCGGCGGCATCATGGGCAGGCGAATCTCGTCCTTGCAGCGCCCCAGCAGGGCGAGCCCCGCCTTGGCGCCCGCAATGCCGGGCTCCAGGAACACGGCGTCGTGCAGCGGCACCAGCCTGTCCTGAACCTTGAGCGCACCGGGGTAGTCACCCTCCAGGCAGCGGGTCTGCAACTCCGAACAGAGTGCGGGGGCAACGTTGGCCACCACGGAGATACAGCCGTGCCCTCCCGCCGCATTGTAGGCGAGCGCGGTCATATCCTCGCCCGAAAGCTGGACGAAATCAGCACCGAGGGCGTGGCGCTGCTGCGAAACGCGGGCAAGGTTGGCGGTCGCGTCCTTCACGCCCGCGATGTTCGCGAGTTCGTACAGGCGCTTCATGGTGTCGACCGACATGTCGATCACCGAGCGGGGGGGAATGTTGTAGATGATGATCGGGATGCCAACTGCATCGTTTACCGCCTTGAAGTGCTGGAACAGCCCCTCTTGAGTCGGCTTGTTGTAATAGGGCGTGACGACCAGCACGGCGTCGGCCCCGGCCTTCTCGGCGTGCCGGGCGAGCGAGACCGCTTCCGCGGTGGAGTTGGACCCCGCCCCCGCCACCACGGGAACGCGGCCCCTGGCCTCCTCGATGCAGATTTCGACCACGCGATGGTGCTCGGCGTGAGTCAGCGTCGGGCTCTCGCCGGTGGTCCCGACGGGGACAAGGCCGTGCGTCCCGCTCTCGATCTGCCAGCCGACCAGCGCCCGGAACGCGTCCTCGTCGACGGCCCCGTCGCGGAACGGCGTGACCAGAGCCGTCAGGGAGCCCTTCAGCCGACGCGCCGCCGTCATTCGTCCACCCTCCTGGACGCCCTCAGCCGCGGCCTGGCGCCCGCTGCGACACATAAAGCCCCGGCTCGGGCGAGGCAAACATCACGATGACCTTCTTCCGCCCTCTCCGGCTTGTTCTCGCCCTCGCCGCCACCGGCTGCGTCGGCATCCCGATGCTGGCTGCCCAGCAGCCGCCGCCGCGGCCAGCCGACATGGCGCCCGCGGCGGACATGCCCGACGTGGCCCTCGTCAGGGACGCGGTGGCGGCCTATCGGCGTGGCGACCTGTCGGCCGGCGACGCACTCAGGGCGCGGGCGACCAGCCCCGCGGCCGGAGCCTTCCTGGATTGGGCCGCGCTCCGGATCGGCGGCATCGGCGTGTCGTTCGACCGGGTGCTGGCCTTCGCGACCGCGTATCCCGATTTTCCGGGCCAGAGCTGGCTCCGCCGCCGGGGCGAGGACGCCCTCCTGGCCGAGCGCAAGCCGGCACCCGTCGTTCGCGCCTATTTTACGCGCGAGCGGCCCCAAAGCCCGGGTGGCAAGCTCGCCCTCGCGCAAGCCTTCCGGGCCGACGGATTGGGCGAGGACGCCGCCGCCCTGATCCGGGACGCCTGGCGCAACGACATGTTCGGGCGCGACCTCGAACTGCGCATCCTGGACGCCTTCAAGGACACGCTCACCACGGCCGACCACCGGGCCCGCATGGCCCGCTTTCTCGGCCGCGAGAACTGGGACGGCGGCCGCCGTGCCGCGAGCTATGCCGGGGACGGCCACGATGCCGTCGTCAAGGCAAGGGCGGCCGTGGAGCAGCGGGCCCGCAACGCCGCGAAGCTGCTCGAGGCCGTGCCGCCGACGCTCAAGGATGACGTCTCCGCGATGTTCGCCCGGGTGCAGCTGCTGCGCCGGAGCGAGAAGGCGGAGGAGGCCGCGAAACTCCTGTCCGAGTTGCCGCGCGACCCGGCCGTGCTGGTGGACGGGGACGTGTGGTGGGTCGAGCGACGCCTCGTCGCCCGCAAGCTCCTGGACGACGGCGACCCCAAGGCGGCCTACGCTGTGGTCACGGGTCACGGGGCCACCACGGCCGAACGCCGCATCGAGGCCGAGTTCACGGCCGGCTGGATCGCGCTGCGCTTCATGAAGGACCCCGCATTGGCGCGCAGCCATTTCGAGCGCGTGGCGGGGGTCGCCGGAACGCCGATCTCACGCGCCCGGGCCGCCTATTGGCGGGGCCGGGCGGCCGAGGCGGCCGGCGAAGCCGAGGAGGCGCGCCGCCTCTACGGCGAGGCGGCCGAGCACGACATCACCTATTACGGGCAGCTCGCCGCCGCGAAGATCGGCCGGTCCGAGGTGACGCTCCGGCGGCCCCTGGACGGGGAGAATCCGGCCCGCCAGGCCGCCGCCCGCCAGCCGATGGTTGAGGCGGTCGCTCTCGCCTATGCGGCCGGAATGCGGGAGCTGGCGCTGCCGCTGGCCCTCGAATTCGGGCGCGGCTCGACCGAGATCGCCGAGCTCGAGGCCCTCGCCGGCATCCTGGTCGGCAACGGAGATACGCGCGGCCTGCTGACCCTCGGCAAGCTCGCCACGCAACGCGGCCTGCCGCTCGATGAAGCCGCATTTCCGACCTCGGGCATCCCGGATTTCGAGCCGCTCGGGTCCGGCGTGGAGCCCGCCATGGTGCATGCCATCGCGCGCCAGGAGAGCGCCTTCGATCCCGCGGCGGGGTCCAGCGCCGGGGCCCGCGGCCTGATGCAGCTGATGCCCGGAACGGCGCAGGCCACCGCCCGCAAGGCCGGCATCCCCTACGAGCCGGGCCGCATCCTCGACGCGACCTACAACGCCCGGCTCGGCTCGGCTCATCTGGCCGACCTGATGGAGGATTGGCGCGGCGCCTACATTCTGGTCTTCGCCTCCTACAATGCCGGGCCGGGCAATGCCCGCAAGTGGATCCAGGCCTATGGCGACCCGCGCGATCCGGCCGTGGATGCCGTGGACTGGGTCGAGCGCATCCCGTTCTCGGAGACCCGCAACTATGTTCAGCGCGTGATGGAGAACCTGCAAGTCTACCGGCGCCGGCTCGACACCCGCCATGCCCTGGCGATCGAAACCGACCTCAAGGCCGGCGGGCCGCGTGCCACCACGGCGGCGGCCGGGCCGGAAGCGTCTCCGCCCGCCCCTGCCGCGGCCGCACCGGCCAGCGACGCGGCCCGGTGACCGGCGCACCCTTCGCGAGCGTCTGGACCCGCGCACCGGACGGCCTGACTCTTCACGCTCGCCTGTATGGCCTCGGCCGTGTGGCCGGCCGTTCGGTGGTCTGCCTGCCGGGGCTGACCCGCAACAGCTCCGAGTTCCACGGCCTTGCCACGGAGCTCCTGGCCCTCCAGCCGGAGCGCCGAATTGTGGCCGTGGACTACCGCGGCCGCGGCTGCTCGGATGTCGACCCGGATCCCAGCCGCTACACGATCGCGGTCGAGACGCAGGACCTGCTCGGCCTGCTGGACGAACTCGGCATCACGGAAGCCTCCTTCATCGGCGTGTCGCGCGGCGGGCTCATCGCCATGGCACTGGGAGCCGCGCGGCCGGACCTCGTGCGGGCGATCGTGCTCAGCGACATCGGGCCGGTGCTGGAGCGGGCCGGGCTGTTGCGGATCGTCGGCTACCTCGGGCGATTCGGCGCCCCGGCCAGCTTCGACGCGGCGGTCGAGGAGTTGCGGGCCCGATTCGGGGCACAGTTCCCCGCCCTCTCCCCCGGTGATTGGCGGGACTGGGCCGAGACGGTCTGGACCGAGCGCGACGGTCGCCTCGTCCTGGCCCACGATCCGGAACTCAGCCGCACCCTCGCCGGGGTGGACGAGCATTCGCCGATACCCGACCTCTGGCCGGTGTTCGACGCCCTGAGAGCGACGCCTATGATGGTGCTGCGCGGCGCCCTCTCCGATCTTCTTTCGGCGGACACGGTGGCCGAGATGGCGCGGCGGCATCCCGGTCTCGAGGCGATCGAGGTGGCGGACGAGGGCCACACCCCCATCCTGCACCGGCCCGCGCTCGCCGCCCGGATCTCGGCCTTCCTGTCCCGCGCGGACGAGATCAGGCCGGAGTGACACCCCGGGGCGCGTCGTCGTCATCCGGGCGTTCCTCCTCCCTGGGCCCGCGCACCAGCCGGCGCAGCAGGCTGCCGAGGATCACGCCGGCCCCATAGGCAGCGGCCAGGAGCACGGCGAGATCGAGCCAGAGCCCCGCCGCCCCGGGCACGAGTCGCAGCCAGGCCAGGGCGATGCCGGCCAGCAGCGTGCCGACCGCCAGCGCCTTCACGGGCCAGCCCGCGCTGGGCAGTCCCCGTCCCGCGCCGCCGAAGGAGGCCAGAACAAGACCAAGCGCGGCGGACAGCGCCAGGGCCGGCCACAGGCTCGCCAGAAGGAGGTTCATGACCGCGTTCTCATGGGCTGATGACGTAATCGACCCGCTCCTGCCCCGGCCCGGACAGGACCGTGCCGGCCGGCGCGAGCCGGGCCGTGGCGCCGCGCTCCCGGAAGGCGGACCAAGGCGGCGGCGCGCGCCTCCGCCAGGGCCTGATCGGCCGGCGGCGCGGCCCGGTGCGTGACGGCGATGCCGACGGCGCCGCAACGCCGCACAATGTCGGCGTGGCGCTCCAGCACCGCCTGGCTGTCCGGCGCGGGATCCGGCTTCCCGGGCTGGAAGCGCAGCGGCTCGCGCCGCGCCGCGTCCCCCAGGACGTCGCCGCAGGCGACCGCGTCGAGCGCTCCCTCCGGCTGAACCGGGTCGAGCTCGACCGAGACGGACCACCCGGCCGGAACCGATTTCGGCAGCTGCTCGCGCAGGCGCGCCGCGAGCTGGCTGTAGAGCGCCCGGCCGGACAGTCGGATCTCCCGGTCCCGGATCGCGGCCTCGCCCTCGGACAGAACGGCGAGGCCGTCCAGCGCCAGCCCCTGCGCCTCCGCGAAGCCCGCCGGCGCACCGTCGGCCACGACGCGGCGGTCGACCAGGATCTCGCCCGGATAGCGTGACGGCATGGCAGCGGCGGCGGCGCGCCGTTCCGCTTCGCTCGGCACGAACCCGGTCAGGGTGAGCCGGCCATCGCTGCGCCGCGCCAGCGACCGGAACGGCGAGGGAGCGACCGCGCTGACGGACAGGGCGGCGACCTCGACCGCCCTCGGCAGGGCCTGGCGCAGGCTCGCCTCGATCCGGGGCAGCGCACCCTTGTCCACGCCCTCCCCGGTGAACCGGAAGGCCGGGCCGGTGAGATCGGCCCGCCCGGTCTGCAGTTCGGCCAGCGCCGCCAGGGCGGCATCGGCCACGCTGTCGAAGGCGATCGCGGGGGCGAGCCCCTTTGCGGTCCGCATTTCGTCCCGCACGCGGGCGCCGCCAAGCGCGGCCAGCCGCTCGGCCAGGCGCGTCCGCTGGGCCTCGGACGGCACATGGCCGGACAGCAGCCAGCCGTCCGCCTCCCGGCTCGCCGACCAGGTGAAGACCGGCACGGTCGGGGGCTCGATCTCGGCCAGCACGACTTCGAATCCCGGGGGCGGGTTCCGGAGCGCCGCCCGGACGGCCTCGTAACGGGACGAATCGGCCGTCGTTGCCCTGACCCGGACCGTCCGGTCCGCCAGCACGGCCTCGCCGCTTTCGGCGGAGGCGAGGGCGGACAGCAGAAACCGCGCCGCGGCATCGAAGCCGGGCGGAGCGCCGGTTCCGAGGCGAAGCCGGTCGTGCACCCGCTCGGGCGGAACCAGCGTCCCGGCGCGCTCCACCAGCGCGACCCGGTCGTCGGGGCTGCCGACGCCGCCGACAAGCGAGATGCCGGCTCCGTCGCGCCGGACGGTGAGCGTGAAAGGAGCCATGGCGACCGGAACGGCGACCTCGGTGCGAACCCGTCGCACGCCCGGAATGGCCCGGATGGCGGCTTCGGCCGCGAGGCGCGCGTCTTCGGCGAGGCCGAGATCGGCCAGCACGACCACGTCGCGCCCCTCCACCTCGGCATGCGCGCGGTAACGATGCAGCACGCCGCCGGGCCCCGCCCCGAGCTGGAGGGTGGCGCGGCGGATCTCCTGCTCGATTGATGGCGCGAGCGTGAGCCCGGCGACCAACCAGATCAGGCCGAGAACCGGCAGGCCCAAAGCCCAACCGGCCGGCCGGCGTCGGATCCCGTTCCGGTCCGGCTCCGCCTCGTCCACTGCCTGCTGACTCACTCCGGCCTCTCGCGACTCACCCCGCGCCGGGGCCGCCGCACACAACCCGAGGATCGGGACGGCTTTGAGGCGTTCGGGAGAGCCAGGACCTCAAACGAAAAAAGCCCCGGCCAATGGCCGGGGCTCGTTCTCCCGAAGGAGAGGTTGGATCAGAAGTCGCGCTGCACGCGCATGCGCACGATCACGTTGTCGTCGACCTTGACCGAGCGCGGCACGCCACCGACCGTCACCGGCTTGTTGGCATCCACGACACGACCGCGGCTGGCGCCACCGAGGAACTCCATCCGCTGGTAGAGAGCCTCAACACCGATGTCGAGGTCCTTCACCGGCGACCAGATCAGGTTCGAACCAGCGACGATGTTGCTGTAGTCCTTGCCGAAACCGCTGAAGAGAGCGGCGCCGGTGCCCGTCGGGCCAGCAGCGTTGAAGAACGTGCCGATCAGCGGGGAAGCCGGACCACGGAGAGCCTTGTCAAACGTCGCGCGGCCGTAGCTGCCGAAGAACGCCTGGCGCCACTGGGGGGACCAGTAGTGCAGGAAGGCTGCCGAACCCGACCAGGACTCGGTCAGGTGAGCACGGCCGTTCGCGTCGATGGCCATGTCATAGCCACCCGGGACGTTGGCGCCCGTGAAGCGGTTGGTGTAGCCGGCGCCCAGAACTTCCGAACCCTGCGGCACGGTGATGCCGGTGTAGGCGTTCGCGCCCTGGCCATAAGCGGCCTGCAGCCACAGCACGTCGCCGGTGGCGATCTGGGGCAGGTTGAGCTTCAGACCACCCTGGACGGCCCAGCCGTATTCGGCGCTGGGCACGCGGGCGACAGGCTGACCGACCGGAACCACGCCACCGTTCACGCCGAAGGCGGCGGAAGCGAAGTTACCCGTGCGGAGCTCGTGCACGGCGGCCGAGATCTGCGCGGCACCCCAGGGGGCGTCGTAGCGGAGCGCGCCGACGAAGTCGGGCAGGTGGTTGCGCTGCTGCACGTCGATGTTGACGGCCGAGAGCGGCGCGCCGTTGGCAGCGAAGCTCGTGCCCACGCCGGTGAACACGCCCTGGCCGACGAAGAACGTCGTGGAAGCGGTCGGGGTCGTGGAGCCGAGAGCGGCGGTGCCGAGAGCGGCGATGGTGCCGAACGTCGGGCTGCGGCGGAAGATCGGGTCTTCCATCGAGATCGTCGCCGACCAGCCCTGACCGAAGGTGAGGGTGTAGGCGAGGAGGTTCGTGGAGAACACGTCCGAGCCGACCGAGACGCCGACGAACTCGAGGTCGTGAGCGTAGAAGTCGTAGAACGAGGAGGCGCGACCGGCCGTGAAGCCAGCGAACTGCACGAACGCCTTATCGACGTTGACGTACTGCTGAGCGCGACCAAACGTGTCCTGGCCGATGGCCGGGAAGGCGTTCGCATAACGCTGCTGCGTGCCCGAGGTCAGCTGGGCGCCGGTGCGGGACGCGAGCTCGAAGCGGACGAAGGCGCGCAGGGTGCCGTAGCCGGTCTGCGTGCGGGCGTCGATGTTGAGCCGGCCGAGGCCGCGGAAGCCCGAGACGTCGTTGTTGCGGGTGCGGTTCGAGACGTACTGGTACTCGAAGCGGGCACGACCGCCGACCCGAAGGCAGGTATCGGTGCCGGGGATGAAGAAGAAGCCGGCACCGTAGGCGGTGCAGACACGGACGTATTCGACCGGCGCGGCGCGACGCGCCGGCAGATCGGCAGCCTGCGCCCCGGCGACCGCGCAGAGACCTGCGGCAGACCCGAGGAGAAGGCTCTTCACGAGCTTCATGTCGATCTCCAAAGTTAGAACCTCGGGCTTCGGTTCCGCCTCCGTCCCGTACCGGGTCGGCTGCTTGTCCTTACCCCCAGAGATCTGGTCTCGCGTGGCCTGTCGGCTCTTTGCATCCACCAGATCGCGATTGGGTGGCCCCCGTCGCAAAGTCACCATGATTGAGGCCGGGGCTACGATCAACAGATCCGACCCGTTTTGACGCAGCAGCTGGCGGCTTTCCAAATGGCTGTTGCACAACAGCAACGGAGAATGACTCGTCCCGAGCTGTACCGCCTGTAAGCCGCTGCGAGATTTGACGGATTCAGGGTTGAACGCCGGGTGCCGTGCGGCGCTGCAACAATGGCACACTCCGCCCCGGGGCAGGGTCTTTTCACAGCGCGACCTCGACCAGAAACGGCCCTTTGCGGGCCAGCGCCGCCCGAAGCACAGTCACGAAGTCGCCCAGATCCGACACCCGCCTGGCCTCGACCCCGTAGCCGCGGGCGAGCGCCACCCAGTCGACCGGAGGATTGTCGAGGCTGAGCATATCCAAGGCTTTGCGGCCGGGATTGGCGCCCACATGGGCGAGTTCGGCCCGCAGAATGGCGTAGGAGCGATTCGCCCAGATGAGCGTGAGCACGTCCAAGTTCTCGCGCGCCTGTGTCCAGAGCGACTGGGCCGTGTAGAGCCCGCTTCCGTCGGCCTGGAGGTTCACGACCTTGCGGTCCGGGCAGGCGATGGCCGCCCCGGTCGCCATCGGGATGCCGAGGCCGATCGATCCGCCGGAGAGTTGCAGCCAGTCATGCGGCGCGGCCGCCTGCGTCATCGGAAAGAAGGTCCGGCCGGTGCTGACCGATTCGTCGCACACGATCGCCCCCTCTGGCAGAAGCGCGCCGAGGGTGCGGGCGATGGTGTCGGGCACCAGCCCGCCGGTGGTCGGCGGCACGGGCCGCGCCAGCGCCGGCCGCGCCGAGGGGGCGTCGGCTCCGAGCTCGTCGGCGAGCCGCCGCAGGGCATCGAGCTGATCCTCGGCCGGCTCGGCCAGGATCGAGGTCTCGCAATCGGCCGGGGCGAGCAGGCTCGGCTTGCCCGGATAGGCGAAGAAGGCGACGGGCACCGTCGTCCCGACGATGATGAGGTGGCGGGTGCCGGCCAGCGCGGCCAGCGCCTGATCCACCGGATACGGCAGGCGCTCGATCGGGACGCGCCCGGCGCCCCGCTCCATGCGGGCATTCGAGACCTGCGCCAACAGGCGGACCCCGGTCTTCGCGGCGATCCGGTCGGCGAGCCGCAGACCCTCTTCCCGCACGGCCCGGCCGCCGAGGAACAGCACCGCGGGCTGGCCCGATCTGAGCGCGGCCGCCGCCGCGGCGATCCGCGAGTCGTCCACCTGCGCCCGCGCCGGGGCGGCCGGCACGGGGGCGACTGGGCCGCCCTCCCCCCAGGCCGTATCCGCCGGCAGGATCAGGGTCGCGACCTGGCCCGGCGCGGTCCGGGCCGCCGCGACCGCGGCCGCGCCATCCTGAGCGACCTGGCGGGAATCGGGCGAGGTTCGCACCCAGGCCGACACGGCCCCGGCGATGGCCTCGATGTCGCTGGTCAGCGGCGCGTCGAAGGCCCGGTGGTAGGTGGCGTGCTCGCCCACGATGTTGACCACGGGCGAGCGCGCGCGACGCGCGTTGTGGAGGTTGGCCAGGCCGTTGCCGAGCCCCGGGCCGAGATGGAGCAGGGTGGAAGCCGGCTTGTCGGCCATGCGGGCATAGCCGTCGGCCGCCCCGGTCGCGCCGCCCTCGAACAGGCAGAGCACGCAACGCATCCCGTCCACCCGGTCGAGCGCGGCCACGAAATGCATCTCCGAGGTGCCCGGATTGGCGAAGCACACCTCGACCCCGCCGCCGACCAGGGTGCGGACTAGGCTCTCGGCCCCGTTCATCCGCGCCGCCCCGTCCCCCTCCAGGCCGTCCGGCCGCGTCTCTGCCATTCTGGGATCCTGTGCTTGGTCGCCCCGCCGGAAAGCCGGCGGCCCGAGCATCGGGCGAAACGACATCCGGCGGCAAGGCTCCCGCCGCGCCCGTGGCGCTGGCCAATCCGAGCCGGCTCTCCTATCGAGCGGCGGACGGAGGAGAGACGCTCATGGCGAAGGTCGGGCGACGGACCGTGCTGCTCGGGGGCCTGGCGGCCCTGGCATCCAGGCCGGGCTGGGCCGCGGGCTGGAGCCCGTCCCGGACGGTCACGGTGGTGGTGCCCTATCCGGCCGGAGGCGGGACGGACGTGCTCGCCCGCATCCTGGGGCGGGAGATCGCTCCCGGGCTCGGCCAAAACGTGGTTGTCGAGAACGCGCCGGGCGCCTCGGGCGCGGTCGGCAGCCGGCGGGTGGCCCGCTCTGAGCCCGACGGCCATACGCTGGTTGTCTCGACGAACCAGACGCATGCCACCAACATCTCCCTGCTGAAGGACGGCGGCGGCTACGACCCGGTCCGCGACTTCACGGTGCTGGGCGGGCTCGCCGACCTGCAGCACCTTGTGGTGGTCCGGAAGGACCTCCCGGCCCGCAACGTGGCCGAGCTGCTGGAACTCGCGCGGGGCACCGCCGCCCGCCTGACCTGCGCGTCGACGGGCATCGGCTCCGCGTCGCATCTCGCCATGGAGTTGTTCAAGGCGAAGACGGGCGTCGAACTGGTTCATGTGCCCTATCGCGGCGCCGCCCCGCTGCTGCAGGACATGATCGGTGGCCGGGTCGACCTCGCCTTTGCGACCGTGCCGACCGTGCTCGGCCAGGTCCGGGGCGGCGAGCTGCGAGCGCTCGCGGTCGCCTCCCCGAACCCGTCGCCGCAACTTCCCGGCATCCCGGTCCTGGCGCAGGAAGGGGTGGCCGGGGTCGAGGCGGATGCCTGGATTGCCGCCTTCGGGCCGGCCGGGGTCGCCGCGCCGATCCGGGATCGCTACGCGGAGCTGCTCCGCGAGGCGCTGGGCCGAGCCGAGGTCCGGGCCGCCATCGACGCGCAGGGCGCGCTGCCGAACTGGCGCGAGCCGGACGTCTTCGCGGCTTTCCAGCGCGAGGACATTCGCCGCTGGGCCGAGATCATCCGGGCCGCCAACGTGTCGGCCGAGTGATCAGGTGTCGCTTCGCCGCAGCAGGTAATCGAGCCCGCCCACCCGGTACCACCGGTAGGCATAGGCCTCGAGCAGCAGGTGGTGGCGCCCATCCTCGTGGGCGGAGAGGTGCTTGGCGCTGCGCAGGTCGATGAGCTGCGGCGCCCCCTCCGGGCCCGCGAGGTCGAGCGCGATCTCGACCGGCTTCGCCCCGAGATTGTGCACCGCCAGGACGGCGTTGTTGCGCCAGGAGTAGCGCAGCGCCAGCACGGCTGGCTCGCCGGTCTCCAGCACGTCGAAATCGCCCCAGCCGATCTCCGGCGCCTCCTTGCGCATGCGGATCAGGCGCTCGGTCCAGTTCAAGAGCGAGGCGGGGTCGCCCCGCTGGGCCGCGACGTTCAGATGCGGGTAGCCGAACGGTCCCTCCGCGATCACGGGCACGTGCGGCCGATCGCTCTTGGTGAAGCCGGCCTGCGGCTCGTCCGACCATTGCATCGGGGTCCGGGCGGCGTTGCGCTCCGGCAGGCGCAGGTCGTCCCCCATGCCGATCTCGTCGCCGTAGCGGATCACCGGGGTGCCGGGCAGCGAGAACAGGAGGCTATAGGCGAGCTCGATCCGGCGCTGGTCGCCGTCCAGCATCGGGGCGAGCCGCCGCCGGATGCCGCGGTGGTAGAGCTGCATGTCGGGATCGGGCCCAAAGGCCGCGAACACGCGCTCGCGTTCGCTCTCCTCCAGGCGGCCGAGATCGAGTTCGTCGTGGTTGCGCAGAAACACCGCCCATTGCGCGGTCGCGGGCCGGGGCTTCGTGGCCTGTAGTGCCTCCTTCAAGGGGCCGGCATCCCCGGAAGCCAGGCCGTAGAACAGGTTCTGGTTGACCTGGAAGTTGAACATCATGTGCATGCGGTCGCCGTCGCGCCCGAAATAGTCGAGATCGGTCTCCGGCAGGACGTTGGCCTCGGCCAGGATGATGCTGTCGCCCTGGCGCCATTGCAGGAACTCGCGGAAGCGCCGCAGCATGCCGAACTGCTCGGTGGGCTTCGTGACCTCTGCCCCCTTGGTGCCGATGATGAACGGCACCGCATCCATCCGGAAGCCCGAGACGCCGAGCTGGATCCAGAAGCCCATGATCTTCAGGATCTCGGCCTGGACCTCGGGGTTGGCCGTGTCGAGATCCGGCTGGAACTCGTAGAAGCGGTGAAAATAATACGCCCGCGCGACCTTGTCGTAGGTCCAAGTGGTCTTCTGCACGCCCGGAAAGACCATGCCGGTATTGGCATTCGGGGGTTTCTTCTTGGACCACACATACCAGTCGCGGTAGGGCGAGTTCGGGTCGGAGCGGGCCGATTGGAACCAGGGATGCTGGTCCGAGGTGTGGTTGACCACGAGGTCGATCAGGACGCGCAGACCCCGGCTCTTGGCCGCATGGGTGAACTCGACGAAGTCGCCGAGCGTGCCGTAGCGGGGATCGACGCTGTAATGGTCGGCCACGTCATAGCCGTCATCGCGCCCGGGCGAGATCTGGAAGGGCTGCAGCCACACCGCCGTCACGCCGAGCCCGGCCAGATAGTCCAGCCGGCGCGTCAGGCCGCGGAGGTCTCCCACCCCGTCGCCGTCCGAATCCATGAAGGTCCCGAGCGCCAGGTTGTAGATGACGGCATTCTTGTACCACAGGTCGTTGATCACGGGCCCTCGCGCGGCTTGAGGCTGGCTCGGACCGCCCCGAGCGCCGAGCTGAGAACCGCAACGTCACCGATCTGGTTCGGTCCGACCGGACCGAACCGGCCCCCTCAGCCGCCGGCCGGCCTGCGAAAGACCAGGGTCAGGTTGTTGGCCGGCATCTCGTGCCGGGCAGCCAGGGTGAGGCCATGCCGGGCCGCCTCCGCGCCCACCTGCCCGATCTCGCGCAGACCCCATTCCGGATTCCGCAGCCGCAGGCTCTCGTCGAAGGCGACGTTGCTGGGGGCGAGTTCCCGGCCGGCCTCGGCAAAGGGGCCATAAAGGATCAGGGCTCCGGCCGCCGGCAGGATGCGCCCTGCCCCGGCCATCAGCCCCTCGGCGGCGCGCCAAGGCGCGATGTGGATCATGTTGACGGCCACGATCGCGTCCGCGGTTTCGACCGGCCAGGACGGCGCGGCCGCGTCGAGCCGGAGCGGCGGCAGGAGGTTCGCCAGCCCGGCAGCCTCGCGGTGGGCCGCGATGCTGGCCAGCGCCTCCGGGTCGCGGTCGGTGGGCTGCCAGAGGATCCCGGCCAGCGCCGCCGCCATGTACACGGCGTGCTCGCCGCTGCCGCTGGCCACCTCCACCACCGTGCCGCGCCCTGGCAGCTCCCGCCGCAGCACGGCCAGGATCGGGTCGCGGTTTCGGGCCGCGGAGGGCGAGATCAGGGCGGCAGGGCCGGGTTTGCTGTTCATCGCGCTCGTCTCCGGGGCCCGGCCGGGCTTACGATGCCGATCTCAAGGGAGAAACGGCATGAAGCTCTACTACTCACCGGGCGCCTGTTCCATCGGCATCCACGTTCTCCTGGAAGAGATCGGCAAGCCCTACGAGCTGGCCCGCGTGAACCTCGCCGAGGGCGAGCAGCACAAGGCGGAGTTCGCCGCCCTGAACCCCAAGGGCAAGGTGCCGGCGCTGCTTCGCCCCGACGGCTCCATCCTGACCGAATTCCCGGCCATCGCGATCTGGCTCGCCCGCACCAACCAGGACCGCAACCTCCTGCCCGGGGATCCGGACGCCGAGGCGCGGGCCATGGAGGCCATGGATTACATCGTGGCCACCCTGCACATGCAGGGCTTCTCGCGCATGTTCCGGCCGGCGAACTTCGCCCCGAGCGAGGCCGACCACCCGGCCGTCAAGGCGCGTGGCCGCGAGATCTTCAGCAAGGGGCTCGAGGCCATGGACCGGGCGCTCGCCGGAAAGGAGTGGGTGGCCGGCGGCGCCTTCTCGATCGCCGACGCGGCGCTGTTCTATGTCGAGTTCTGGGCGGCGGATCGGTCCGGGATGACCCTGCCGCCGAACCTCGCCGCGCACTATGCCCGCATGAAGGCGCGTCCCGCCGTCCGCAAGGCCATGGCCGACGAGGGCTTCGCCCCGGCCTGACCGCCCGTCAGCCGATCTGGCGCACCCGCGCCAGCGCGGCCCGCAGCTCGCCCGCCTGCTCGGCGCCGTACAGGGTCTCGAAATCCCGCTGCGCCGCCTGCCACAGCGGCACAGCCTCCCTGAGGCGCTGCCGGCCGGCCTCCGTCAGATCCAGCGCCCGGGTGCGGCCGTCGCGGCCCGGGCCGATGCGGACAAGCCCTTCGCGCTCCAGCGGCCGCAGCGCCCGGCCCGTGGTGGTCCGGTCCATGGCCATGCGGGCGGCCAATTCGCTGATCGCGAGAGGCCCGCCGCGGGAAAGGTTGGCCAGCACCGAGAATTGGGTGGCCCGCAGGCCGCAGGCGGCCAGATGCCGATCGTAGAACTGGGTCGCCTGGCGGGCAGCCGAGCGGAGGGCAAAGCAGTTGCACGGCGGGACGGCCGGTGCGGGGAGCGGCGCGCCTGTCTCCATGGCCCTGATTTAGGCGCGCAAACACCGTGACGCAAAGGGGGCGGCGGCGGCGCGGGGCGCCGACGCGCCTGCACGCCGACCTGAAACGCGCTAAGCTTCGGGACCGGCCGTCCGGGCGGAGGGAGACATGCCGGCTGCGCCGGGACAGGCAGGGCCGAGGGGGATCCGGCGCTGGCTAGCGCCGCTGCTGCGCCTATCCGAATACGGCACCGCCAGCTACCCGCCCAAGGTCCGGCGGCGCCTCCAGATCCTGAACGTCATGGCCGTGCTGGTTGCGCTGTTCTCGATCCTGTTCGCGGCGACCTATGCGGCCAACGACCTGTCCGGCCATCGCTGGGCGGTCCTGATCAACCTCGCCCTGGTGGCCGCCGCGCTCACCGTGCCGTTCGCGCATCGGCACAGCGAGATCACCGGGGCGATGATCCTGCTGGCCGCCGAATATGCCGGGCTGTTCGCGCTGGTGGCCCTGCTCGGGCGCTCGTCAGGGATCCAACTCAACTTCGTGGTGGTCGCCACCGTCGCCTTCGCGGTGCTCGGGCCGAGCCGGCCGGGGCTGCTGGTGTTGGTCCTCCTGACGGGCTTCGCCCTGCATGTCGGGGCCTGGTTCCTGTTTCCCGACGGGCAGGCTGGCGCCAGCCCGGACTTCCTGGCCCAGCTCTATGTGAATTCGGCGCTCACCGTGTTCGCGGTGACGGCCGCCATCGCGTTCTACGCCTTCTGGGTGGTCGAGCAGGCGGAGGCCGAGACGGAGGCCCTGCTTCGCAACGTGCTGCCCGACCTGATCGTGGAGCGGCTGAAGCGGCAGCCGGACGAACTCGTGGCCGACACGCACGCGGAGGTCTCGGTCCTGTTCTCCGACATCAAGAGCTTCGTGCCGCTGGCGCATTCCCTCGGCGCGCTCCGGACGGTCGAGATGCTGAACGACCTCGTGCGCGGCTTCGACCGGCTCGCCAGCCTGCACGGGGTCGAGAAGATCAAGACCATCGGCGACGCCTACATGGCCGTGGCCGGGCTGCCCGAGCCGGCCGCCGACCATGCGGTGCGGCAGGCCCGGATGGCGCTTGCCATGCAGGAGAGCGCGCGCGAGACCGCGAGCCGGTTCGGAGTCGAGATCGTGCTCCGGATCGGGATCGCGACCGGGCCGGTGATGGCCGGCGTGATCGGCACACGGAAGTTCAGCTATGATGTTTGGGGAGATGCAGTGAACCTCGCCGCGCGCCTGGAGCAGACCTGCGAGGTCGGCCGCGTCCATATCTCCACCGCCACCCGGACCCGGCTCGGCGAGCTGTTCCAGGTTCGGCCCCGCGGGGCGGTGCCGATCAAGGGCCTCGGCCCGGTGGAAACCTTTACGCTGCTCGGCCCCGCGCTCGGGGGGCCCGAACGGCCCGGGAGGGCCGCATGAGCGAGCCCTGGTCGGCCACCATCCTGACCCTGTACCCGGAGATGTTTCCGGGCCCGCTCGGGCTGTCGCTGGCCGGCGACGCCCTGCGGCGCGGCGCCTGGCGGCTCGATGCCCGCAACCTCCGCCTGCACGGCATCGGCCGCCACCGCACGGTGGACGACACCCCGGCCGGGGGCGGACCCGGCATGGTGCTGCGGGCCGACGTGCTGGCCGCCGCCATCGACGAGGTGTCGCCAGCCGGCGACCCCCGCCCCCGCCTGCTCTTCACGCCGCGCGGAACACCGCTGAACCAGGCACGGGTGCGCGAACTCGCGGCGGGGCCGGGCCTCGTGGCCCTCTGTGGCCGCTTCGAGGGGGTGGACGAGCGGGTGGTGCGGGCGCGCGGGCTCGAGGAGGTGTCGCTCGGCGACTTCGTGCTGTCCGGCGGCGAGGTCGCCGCGCTGGCCCTTCTTGACGCCTGTGTCCGGCTGCTGCCCGGGGTGATGGGCAAGGCGGCCTCAGGCCAGGAGGAGAGCTTCGAGGGCGGGCTCCTGGAATACCCCCATTACACCCGCCCGCGCGAATGGGAGGGGCTGGGCATCCCGCCGGTCCTGCTGTCGGGCGATCACGGTGCCGTCGAGAGCTGGCGCCGGGCCGAGGCGCGCCGCGTCACGGCCGAGCGCCGGCCGGACCTGCTCCGCCGCGATCCCGACAAGGCCGGTTGACGCTGCCGGAGGCGGCGTATTGTCTACGGCCTCCGCACCCCGAGCCTCTCATGCCCGTGATCAACCGCATCGCAGACCTGGCCGACGAGGTGACGGCCTGGCGCCGGGACTTCCACACCCATCCCGAGCTGATGTTCGATGTCCACCGCACGGCCCGGATCGTGGCCGAGAAGCTGCGGAGCTTCGGCTGCGACGAGGTTGTCACCGGGATCGGCCGGACCGGCGTGGTCGGCGTGATCCGGGGGGCGCGCGGCCCCGGCGGGCGGGTGGTCGGGCTGCGGGCCGACATGGACGCCCTGCCGATCACGGAAGCCACGGGGGCCGCTTACGCGTCGGCGACGCCGGGCCTGATGCATGCCTGCGGCCATGACGGCCACACCGCCATGCTGCTGGGAGCCGCCAAGTACCTGGCCGAGACCCGTAATTTCGACGGCACCGCGGTGGTGATCTTTCAGCCGGCCGAGGAGGGCGGCGGCGGCGGCAAGGAGATGGTGGCCGACGGACTGATGGACCGCTTCGGCATCCAGGAGGTCTACGGCATGCATAACTGGCCGGGCACGCCGGTCGGCGATTTCGCCATCCGGCCGGGCCCCATGATGGCCGCGGCCGACCGTTTCACCGTCACGGTCGAGGGCAAGGGCGGCCATGCCGCGCAGCCGAACCGATGCGTGGACACGCTGCTGGTCGCCTGCCAGATCGTGGTGGCTCTGCAATCGGTCGTGTCGCGCAACACCGACCCGCACGACCCGGCGGTGCTGTCCGTGTGCTCGTTCAGGGCGGGCGAGACCTTCAACGTGATCCCGCAGACCGCCACGCTCTTGGGCACCGTCCGGACCCTTCAGCCGCACACGCAGGACCTGATGGAGGAGCGGATCAAGGCGGTCGCGACCGCCACGGCCGCGGCGTACGGGGCGAGTGCCACGGTCGCCTACCGACGCGGCTATCCGGTCACCTTCAACCATCCCGAACAGACCGCGTTCATGGCCGAGATCGACCGCTCGGTCGGCCGCACCGTCCGGACCGACATCCCGCCCGAGATGGGGGCGGAGGATTTCTCCTACATGCTGCTCGAGCGGCCCGGCGCCTACATCTTCATGGGCAACGGCGACTCGGCCTCGTGCCACCATCCGGCCTACGATTTCGACGACAGCGCCATCCCGTTCGGCGCCTCGCTCTGGGCCCGGATCGTCGAACAGCGAATGCCGGCGCGGTGAGGCCCAGGCCAGCCCGCTGAGGCCCCAGCCGGGGCGCGGTTCAACCCCTGCTGGGAGACGGCCTTGGCTGTCCACGACCTGACCTGGTTCGACCTCGTGGCCCGCAACGGCCAGCTCCGGCCGGAGGCGAGCGCCGTGATCTTCGAGGGCCATCGGATCAGCCATGGCGAGGCCCTGGCCCGCGCCCTGGCCCTGGCGGCGGGTCTGGCCTCAGCCGGCGTCCGCAAGGGCGACCGGGTCGCCCTCGTCTCCGCCAATCGCCCCGAGATGCTGGACGTCGCGGCCGCCTGCGGGCGGCTCGGGGCCATCCTGGTGCCGGTGAACTGGCGCCTTTCGGCCGAGGAGATCGCCTACACCCTGGCGGATGTCTCCCCCGCGCTGGTCATCGCCGAGCCGGAGCACGACGCGACCCTGCGGGCGGCCCCGGCCGCCCGGGCCGCGGCAGCCGGGATCTACCTGCTGGACGGCGAGCCAGCGCCGCCGTTCCGCCGCTTCGCGGACCTGGCGGCCGGCTCGCCGGCGGGCCTGCCCGACAGCGAGGTCCGGTCGGCCGACCCGTTCGTGATCATCCACACGGCCGCGGTCGGGGGCACGCCCCGCGGCGCCGTGCTGAGCCACGCCAACATCCTGGCGCACAACCTCCAGCTCGCCGCGAGCTGGCAGCTCGGCCCGCAGGACGTCGCCCTGGCGGCGCTGCCGCTCTTTCACATCGCCGGTCTCGGCCTGGCCATGGCGGTGCAGCAGGCCGGCGGTTCGAGCGTGCTGATGCGGCGGTTCGAGCCGAAGGCCGCCGCCGATGCCATCGCGGCTCACGGGGTCACCTGCCTGTGCGAATTCGCCCCGATGCTGTCCGGCCTGCTCGACGCGGCGGCGGCGGGCGGGCAGGATCTGGGCTCCCTCACCGCCGTGTGGGGTCTCGACGCGCCCGAAACGATTGCCCGGTTCGAGGAGACCTGCCCGGCGGCGCGGTTCTGGGCCGGCTACGGCCAGTCCGAAACCTCCGGCTACGTGTCCTTCGCCCCCCATCGCGACCGGCCCGGCTCGGCCGGCCGGCCGAGCGCCCTCGCACTGCTCGAGGTCGTGGACGAGGACGGCCGGGCGGTCGCGATGGGCGACACGGGCGAGATCGTGGTCCGGGGCCCGCTGGTCTTCTCGGGCTACTGGAACCGGCCCGAGGAGGCGGACAACACCGTCCGGGCGGGCCGCCACCACACCGGCGACATGGGCCGGCTCGACCCCGACGGCTACCTCTTCTACGCCGGCCGCTCGCCCGCCAAGGAGTTGATCAAGTCCGGCGGTGAAAACGTCTACCCGGCCGAGGTCGAACGCGCGCTCCGCGAACATCCGGCGATCGACGCCGCGGTGGTGATCGGCGTGCCGGACCCGCATTGGGGCGAGATCGTCAAGGCGGTCTGCGTGCGGGGGCACGGGGCCGAGGTTTCGGCCGCGGACCTGATCGGCTTCGTGGGGGCCCGCATCGCGCGCTTCAAACGGCCCAAGGAGGTCGTCTTCGTCGAGTCCCTGCCCGTCACGGCCGCCGGCCTCATCGACCGGGCGCGGGTCAAGGCCGAGCACGGCGCGGCATGAGCCCGGCCGATCAGGCCGTGACCGGGCGCAGCACGCGGTGATCCGGGTCCAGATCGCGATCGTCGGCGGCGGCATCGCCGGGGCCGCGGCGGCCGCGCATCTCGCGGTCGAGCGGTCCGTGCTGCTGCTCGAGCGCGAAGACCAGCCGGGCTACCACGCCTCCGGGCGCTCGGCGGCCCTGTTCTCGGAGACCTACGGCAACGCCACAGTCCGGGCCCTGTCGGTCGCCAGCCGCCCCTTTCTGGAGCGCCCTCCGGAGGGCTTCTCCGATCACCCGCTGCTGACCCCGAGGGGAGCGCTGCATGTCGGCGGGGCGGGGCACGAGGCCAAGCTCGGCCTGCTGCTGCGTGAGGCGCAGGCGTTGGTGCCGGCGGTGCGGGCTCTTTCGGGCGAGCAGATGCGCCGCCTCGTCCCGGCGCTGCGGCCCGAAGCCGCGACGGCCGGCGTGTACGAGCCGGACGCCCGCGACATCGACACCCATGCCCTCCTGTCCGGCTTCCTGCGCATGGCCCGGGCCGGCGGGGCCGACATCCTGACCCGGGCCGAGGTGACGGCCGTTTCGCGCGAAGGCGAGGGCTACCGACTGGAGACCCGGGCCGGACCGGTCGT
Organism: Enterovirga sp.; assembly: GCF_028290205.1. Taxonomy (GTDB): domain Bacteria; phylum Pseudomonadota; class Alphaproteobacteria; order Rhizobiales; family Beijerinckiaceae; genus Enterovirga. Next base: position 50,478 of record NZ_JAQGKF010000230.1, read on the forward strand.
GGCCGAGGTCGTGGTCGATGCCGCCGGCGCCTGGGCGGACGGGCTCGCGGAGCTGGCCGGCGTGAGGCCGCTCGGGCTGCGGCCGAAGCGCCGCACCGCCTTTCTGTTCGAGCCGCCGCCGGATCTCGACATCCGGGCCTGGCCGATCGTGGTCGGGGCGGACGAGGACGTCTACGTGAAGCCCGATGCCGGGCTGCTGCTCGCCTCCCCGGCCGACGAGACCGACAGCGAGCCGACCGATGCTCAGCCGGAGGAGATCGACGTGGCGACCGCGGCCGAGCGGGTCGAAGCCCTGCTGGACCTCCCGGTGCGGCGCATCCGCCGCCGCTGGGCGGGTCTGCGCACCTTTGCGGCCGACCGGACGCCGGCCGTGGGCTTCGATCCGGTCGAGCCGGGCTGGTTCTGGCTCGCTGGCCAAGGAGGCTACGGCTTCCAGACCGCGCCGGCACTCGGCCGGGCCGCGGCCGAGCTGATTGTTCGCGGGCGCCTGCCGGCCGAACTCGCCGGGGCCGGGATTCTCCCGGCCGACCTGGCGCCGGAGCGCCTCCTCAGATGAAGTCGAGCAGCGACATGCGGGCCACGGTCGAGGTCGTCTGATAACTCGCCTGCAGGCGGGTCTGCGTGGCCAGAAGCTTGGCCGCGACCTCGGACGGGTTGGCGTTCTCCGCCCCCGCCAGAGTGTCCTCGATCTGGGCCTTCTCGGCCGCGAGCCGGCTCTTGGCCGCTCCAATCTGACCATGTGCGATGCTCAGGTCGGCCGCGATCTGGGCAAGCGGAGCCGATCCGGCCGCCGCGGAGATGCGCGTGGCCAGCGCCGCATAGCGGGCATTGGCGGTCGGGTCGCCGGCCGGAAAGCTTTCGGCCGCAAGCGCCGCCAGGGAGACGAGCACGGCCCGGATCCCGGGCTCGTTGGCGCGCGCGCCGATCAGGATCGGCGGGCCCTCGCCCACCCGGACGGGCGCCGTTTCCCGGGCCGATCCGGCCGCGTCATCGCCGCGGTACCAAATCACGGTGTTGGCGGCGGAGCCCGTCACCAGGGCCGTCGCTGTCGCGAAAGGCGGTCCGGCCACCCGCTCCGGCGGCCCGGAGAGCGAGCCGGCCAGAAAGCTGTTGGCCGCCTTGTGAGCCGACGCGGAGGCGAGCTTCGTGGTCACCAGGCCGGCCACCGCCGTGTCGAGCGCCGCCCGCAGATTCGCGGCCGTGTCGTCCGGCGTGACCCCGATCGCGAAGCCGTTCGCAGCCGTCCCGGTCTGGCCCGCCGCGGTCGCCGTGAGCGTAAGGGTTTCGCGGCTGCCGTCCGGCAGCCCGAACTCGAGGGTGACCGTTTCGCCGGCGGCCGGCTGCCCGCCGAGGGTGATCGAGGCGGCGGCGGGAGGGCCGGCGCTGCGGCTGGCCGAGATCGCCGTCCCGGTCGCCGTGGCGCTCGCCACCTTGAGGCCGAACGGCAGGCCAGCGGCCTCCTCGGTGAGGGTCGCCGCTGAACCCGCCCCGCCGACCGCCAGGCGGCCGCGGCCATCGGGGCCCGCATCGGCCTCCTTGCGCTCGGCGATGAGCTGCCGGAGCCCGGCCCGGCCCGGCTCGCCGTCAAGCATCGCGTCATACGAGGCGACCGGCACGATGTCCGGGCTGCGGCCGGAGAACAGGTACCGGCCGTCGACCTCGGTGTTGAGGAGCTCGATGGCCTGGCGCAGCCCCTCCTCGGCCGACAGCGTGGTGCTGGTCTGGCCGATCGGCCCCGCCCCGAGCGAGGTCGGCAGACTGCTGGCGAGGCTGGACGCGATTTCGGCCAGACGGGTCACGCCCTGCCCCATCAGGCTGAGCCGGACCCCGGCGTCCCCGACATTGCTCTGGTGGCCCGCCACGCTGGACAGGGCCGAGCGGCCGGACAGGCTCGTGGCCGCGCCCGCGCCGAGCCCGGCGTAATTGTCCGCCACGCGGCCGGTCGAGAGCTGGGCCTGAAGCCGGGCGAGATCCGCCTTCAGATCCCGAAAGGCCGCGTCAGAGCGCGTCGCCCCCAGACTCGTCGAACCGTAGGCGCCGACGCCGCTCATCCGCCGATCCTCATCAGCAGATCCAGCATCTCCTTGCTGGCCGTGATCAGGCGGGCATTGGCCCCGTAGGCCGTCTGGAGCTGGATCAGCTGCGTCAGCTCGGTGTCGATGTTCACGCCCGCCTGGTCGGCGAAGCGGCTCCGGACGGCGTTCAGCACCACCTGCTGGCCCTCGTCCAGGCTTGCGGCCGCGGTGGCGTCCGCCGCCTGCGTGGAGATGACCTGCCGGGCGAAGCCCGTCACCGTGCCGGTCCAGGCGCTGCTCGAGCCGCCGATCCCGGCCGCGCCGGAGAAGGAGCGCGACGCGCTGGTCAGCCGGTCGAGGATCAGTGCAGGCCGGGTCGTGTCCCCGGCCAGGACCGACGGGCCATAGCTGATCAGCTTGGCATTGTCGGCCACAAGGCCGGGATGAATGGCAATGCGGCCCGCGAAGCCGGCAAGTTGGGACCCGGCCTCGAAGGAGCCCGTGAAGGCGGCGTTGCCCCAGCCGGCATCGACGAAGAACGGGAGTTCGGGCGCGCCGGAGGCGAGGCCCGTTACGGTCGCCTGGGCGGACAGGGCCGTGACCGCGCTCGTGCCGCCGTTGTTGAGGACCCGGAGGGTCGCGCCGGAGGTGTTCGAGACGGCGTAGTCGGGGCCAAGCGCCGAGCCGATGGTCGCAACCGCCCCCGCGAGCCCACCCGAGAGATCCACCGCGACCTGACCGGCCGCCGCGGCGGCCGCCACGCCAAACGCGCTCGACGCCCTGACGAAGGTCAGCGTGCGGGTGGCCCCGCCCGGATCGCGCACCGAGACGGTGATCGGGTTGCCGGCCGAGAGCGCGGCGAGATCGAGGTCGAAGCCGCTGGCGGCGCCCGCCGAGCTCGCCGTCCCGGCGACGGTCCGGTCCGAAAGCGCGGCCGCGAGGCCGGCGGCGAGTTCGTCGAGCTGGGCCTGCGCTTGAGGCAGGATGCGGTCGCGCAGTTCGACATGGGCCGCGATCTCGCCCGACCGGATCAGACCGGAGGCGAGGGCGTCGCGCCGCACGCCGTCCAGGCCGGTGGCCGTGATCGTGCCGGCCTGGCGCCTTGCCGGGTCCGGATCATAGGCCGCGCCCGGCGCGAGGGGGCGGGCGTCGAAGCTGAGCGATATGGCGCGCGGCCCGTCCACCAAGGACAACCCGCCCGTGGTCGCGACGGCGACCGTGCCGTTTGGCTGCGCCGTGACCTTGAGGTCCATCAGCGTGGACAGCTCGTCAATCAACGCATCGCGCTGATCGGCCATGGCCGCGCTGGGGCTTCCGACCAGCTTGCCGTTGAGAACGGCGATCTCCGCGAGCAGGCTGTCGGCCCGGCTCACGGCGCGGCCGAGCGAATCCTCCGAATCCTGCCGGAGCGAGGCGACCTGCCCGGCGAGGTCGTTCAGCGATCCGGCGAGACCGGAGGCCGCGGCCACCACCTCCGCGCGCGCCGCATAGGACGACGGGTTGTTGGTCAGCGCCTGGAGCTTGGACGTGAAGGTATCGAGCCGCGTCGCCAGCGAGCCGGTCCCGCCCGGCTGGTCGAACATCCGGTTCAGGATGCCGTGGGCGGAGGCCCGCACGGACGCGTAGCTGGCGCCCGCCTGTTCGAGCCGGAGCTGGCGCTGCACCAGGGTGTCGAGCGTCCGGGTGGCTCCGGCCACGTCGACGCCGAGGGTGCGTCCGCCCGCGACCAGCTGCTCGCTCGCCAGGACCCGCCGCGTGTAGCCGACGGAGCTGGCATTGGCGACGTTTTGGGAGACGACGTCCATTCCGGCCTGCGCCGCGCGCAGGCCGGAAAAGGCCGTCTCGATCGAGCTCGTCAGCCCCATGGCGCCGACCTATGCCTTGCCGCCCGCTACCGGATCACGTTGATGACGTCCTGCAGCATCTGCTGCGCCGTCGACATCACGCGGGTATTGGCGGAATAGGCCTGCTGGGTGACGATCATCTTGGAGAACTCGTCCGAGATGTCGGTGTTGGACATCTCGACCGAGCCGCCCGTGAGCGAGGAGCCCTGGAGGCCGAAGCTCGGCGCGCCGGACTCGGCCGTCTGCGCATAGCTGCCGCCATCCATGCGCTTCAGAAGGTCGTTGGCGTTGAAATGCGCGACCAGAACCTGGGCGATGGTCGAGATCTGGCCGTTGGAATAGCTGCCGGTGACGCGGCCGTCGCTGGATACCGACACACCGTTCAGCGTTCCGGTCGAATAGCCGTCCTGCTGGATGTTGCCGTTCGACATCTCCCCGCCGGCATCGCCGTACTGGGTCAGGTTGCCGGAGCCGAACTTCACGCTGACCGGCCCGACCGTAGTGCCGTTGATGGCCAGCGACGGGATCGTCATGCTGGAGGCGGAGGTCAGGGCGCCGCTCGGCGTGAAGGTGGCGGCGCCGACCTTGGCCCACGCGGCCGCACTGCCCGTCGCCGTCGGGCTGACCTGGTAATAGAGGTTCCAGGTGTCCGTTCCGCCCGCGGCCGAGCTCGCGGTCTTGCCCCACCGGGTCTGCATCGTGACCGCCGTCCCGGCCCCGTCGTAGACGGTGACGTCGCCTCCCGCGATGGTCTGGCCCAGGAAGGCGGCCCGGTCCGCGCCGGACACCGTGGCGCCGCCCGCGAGGCCGGCATCGAGGAGTTCCGAACCGGCCACGGCTGCATCCGCCCTGGCGGTCTTCGGGTAGAGGGGAAGATTGGCCTGATAGGTGACCCCGCCTGTCTGTTTTGCCGGAAGCGGAGTGGTCGGAAGCTTGATCGGGGCACTCCCCTGGCCGGAGACGCTGCCCATCAGGTAATTGCCGGACCCGTTCACCAGGTAGCCGTTGGCGTCGCTCTGGAAGTCGCCCCGCCGCGTGAACAGGTTCTGGCCGGAGAAGACGGGCTGTGAGTTCGAGCCCGTGTTTGACTGCACGGTGAAGTAGCCGTCGCCGTTCAGAGCCATGTTGGTCGTGATGCCGGTCGATTTCAGGCTGCCCTGGAGCGTGTTGGTGAGCTGCGAGAAGGTGCCGACCGAACCCGCGCTTTCGTGCCGGGCGGGCGCGTCCGGGATCAGGTCCACGAAGCTCGTATCCACTCGCTTGAAGCCGACCGTCTGCGAGTTGGCGATGTTCCCCGAGATGTTCTCGAGGGCGTAGGACTGAGCCGACAGGCCGGTCACCGCCGTCGACAACGCATTCAGGATACCCATAGACGCAAACCCCCTCCGGCCCTGCGCAATCCGCGCCGGGGCACGGCAACGGATCAGCAACCGGCGTGCCAGCCAGAAACCGCTGAATCCGCTGCCGTTTCGGGTTTGGCGGGGCTGCCGCCCGGCAGAACCGGGCCAGCCTCCCGGCAGGTTTTGCCGGGCTCCCTAGGCCTCGGGCCGGAGCCCGGACGCGAATTCGCCGGCGACATCGCCGAGCCGGGGCGGCTGTTCGCGGATAAACGGCAGGGGCCGGCAGACCTCGATCGCGGCGAGTCCGAACCGCGCCGTCATCAGCCCGTTCAAAACCCCCTCGCCGAGCCGGGCCGAGATGCGGGCCGCGACGCCGTGGCCGAGCACCTGCTGGATCAGGCTGTCCCCGAGCGCCGCCCCGCCGGTCACGGCGAGGTGGTTCAGGGCCGCCCGGGCGAGCCTGAGAAAGCCCAGCATGCCCGGACGGCCGGCATAGATGCGGGCGATGTGGCGTAGAAGGCGGGCCCCGGCGAAGACCACGAAGGCGATGTCGACCAGCGCCCGCGGGCTCAGCGCGGTGACGACGGAGACCTGCTTCGCGGCCTCCGCCACGGCCCGGGTCGCCTGCTCGTCGAGCGGCGCCAGCAGCGTTCGCTCGGCCAGCGCCAGCCGGTCCTCCGCATCCATGATCTCGGCATCCGCGTCGGCGACGCTCGGCCCTGCCGCGGAGACCGCGCGGCCCTCGTAGAGCGCCGCGATCTCCCGGGCCACGGCGCGGGCCGTGGCGTGGTCGCGCACGGCGAGGGCCTCGACCGCCCGCATCCTGAGCGCCTCCGTGCGGCGCTCGCGCAGCACGCCGCGGATCTCGCGCGCCGCGATCACCACGAGCGACAGCACAGCCAGCGCCGTCAGGCCCACAGCCACCCAGCCGAGCCAGGTCGAGGCGGCAAAGAGGTCGCGGATCAGCCGCTCGATCCCGAGCCCGATCGCCAAGCTGGCGAGCCCGCCCGTCGCGGCCAGGAGCAGTCGGGCCCAGGGCGCTTGACGGGGCGCGGGCGGCAGGACCGGCACGCGATCGGCGGCCACAATCGCGTCCGCCGGCTCCTCCGTGACGATGATGCGGGCGGCGTCCCGGACGTCGTCGGGGAGGTTCGGGCTCTCGGGGGTGACCGTGTAGGTGCCGGGCTGGTCGAGCCGATAGGCGCGCGGGCGCGTGCTCATGGCAGCCGGTCTCCGAGGAGGAAATCGAGCGCGCGGTCGAGCCGGATATGCGGCAGGGCGGCTGAGCGGCCCGCCGCATCCACCGGGATGCGGGGCGGCCGGAAGCGCGGAAAGCGCAGCGAGCCGGGTTCGAGCCCGCCCGTGAACACGGTTTCGGGGTCGGCCGGCAGTTCGCCGGAGAAGATCGCGGCTTCGGTCTCGCCGTCGAACACGTCGTCGCCGATCCGCTCGCCAGCCTCCGGCGTGCCGGCCACCGCGCGCAGGCTTGTCCGGCCTTCCATGATGGAGGTTTCCCGGGTGGCCCGCACGGAGGCGAGTGCGACGGTGCCGACCCGCGCCCCGGCCGCCTCGGTGCGTCGCACGGCGCGCCCGACCAGCAGCCGCAGCAGGCGCTCCAGGCGGTCGTGGCTCGTGTGGTGGATGTGGTCGGCCTTGGTGGCCGCGAACAGGACCCGGTCGGCCCGCGGCGCGAAGATGCGGGACAGGAAGGAGTTGCGGCCCGCGTTGAAGGCCATCAGCACCCGGTCGAGCGCCTCTTCCAGCTCGGCCAGCGCCGCCGGCCCGCCGTCGGCCGCGGCCAGCACGTCCACCAGCACAATCTGCCGCTCGATGCGCTGGAAATGGTCACGGAAGAACGGCTGCACGACGCGCGTCTTGTAGCTCTCGAAGCGGCGCTGCATCAGGGCCGCGAGGCTGCCGGAGGCAATGCGGACCTCGGCGCCGAGATCAAGCGGCGCGAAGGTCAGGGCCGGCGAGCCGGCAAGATCGCCCGGCATCAGAAAGCGGCCGGGCGGGGTGGTGGCGACCGCTTCCGGTCCCTGCCGCAGCGCCCGCAGATAGGCCCGAAAGGCTTCGGCCAGCCGCTCGGCCTTCGCTTCGTCCGCCGGGGCGCCGGGGTCGACGGCGGCGAGCGCGGCCCGCCAGGGCGCGGCGGCCGCGGCGCGGCCCGGCCGCCCACTCGCGGCCACGGTCTCCCGCGACCAGTCGAGATAGCTCTGGTCGATCAGCGACAGGTCGAGCAGCCACTCGCCTGGGTAATCCACGATGTCGAGCGACAGCGTCGCCGGGCCGGCCCGCCATCGGCTCGTGCGCTCGAAGTCGATCTCGAGCCGGAGCTCCGCCGTGCGGCTGGTCGAAGCCGGCCAGCGTCGGTCGGCGACCAGGGCCTCGAGATGGGCCTCAAAGGCGAAGCGCGGCACGTCGTCGTTCGGCTGGTGGGCGAGCCGCGTCTGCCTGATGCGGCCCTCCGCAGCGGCCCGAAAGGCCGGCATCGGCGTGCGGCGGATCAGGTGGTGCACCAGGGCCGTCGTGAACACCGTCTTGCCCGAGCGGGCGAGCCCGGTGACGCCGAGCCGCAGCGTCGGCTGAAACAGGTCCTGGCCCGCCTGGCGCAGCGAATGCGCCGCGCCCGAGGCGCGCGACAGCGCGTCGCCGAAGGTCGAAAGGTCGGGAAAGGAGGGCAACGCGGAACCTTTGGGAACGGCCGGAAGGAGACGTTAGCGCGGCGCTGCGGCCGGCGACACCTCGGGGACCG
>NZ_JAQGKF010000232.1 GCF_028290205.1 Enterovirga sp.
CAATCCGCGCAACCATTATGTCTGGGTCACTCTGGCGGTGACCCTCGGCTTCGGCGCGATCGGTTTCTACGACGACTACCTCAAGGTGACGAAGCAGTCGCACAAGGGCTTCTCGGGCAAGTTCCGGCTGCTGCTCGAAGCCGCCATCGCGATCGCGGCCTGCACGCTCATCGCCGTCTACTCGCCGCCCACCCTGCAGAATCAGCTCGCCTTCCCGATCTTCAAGGACGCGCTGCTGAACCTCGGCTGGTTCTACGTGCTGTTCGCCGCCTTCGTCATCGTGGGCGCCGGCAATTCGGTGAACATGACCGACGGACTCGACGGGCTCGCCATCGTGCCGGTGATGATCGCCTGCGGCACCTTCGGCGTCATCGCCTACCTCGTCGGCAACGTCTTCACGGCCGGCTACCTGCAGGTGAACTACGTGCGCGACACCGGCGAACTCGCCGTGGTCTGCGGCGCGGTGATCGGAGCGGGGCTCGGCTTCCTCTGGTTCAACGCGCCCCCCGCCCAGGTGTTCATGGGCGACACCGGATCGCTGGCGCTCGGCGGGCTGCTCGGCACCGTGTCGGTCGCCATCAAGCACGAGCTCGTGCTCGGGATCGTGGGCGGGCTGTTCGTGCTCGAGGCGCTCTCGGTCATCATCCAGGTCGCGTCCTTCAAGCTTACGGGCCGGCGCGTGTTCCGCATGGCGCCGATCCACCACCACTTCGAGCAGAAGGGCTGGAAGGAGGCGCAGGTCGTCATCCGCTTCTGGATCATCGCGGTCGTGCTCGCGATGGTGGGCCTTTCCACACTGAAGCTGCGGTGAGCCCAGTGGCGATCGGGACAACCGCGACAGGCGCCCGCTCCGGTGGGGGAGGGCGCGCAAGATGACGCCCGTCACCTGCATGGCGGGGCGCCGCCTGGCGCTGTTCGGGCTCGGCGGGTCGGGCCTCGCCACGGCGCGCGCGCTCGTGGCCGGCGGGGCGCGGGTGCTCGCCAGCGACGACGATCCGGCCCGGATGGAGGCCGCGCGCGCCCACGGCGTCGACACCGGGGACCTGCGCGCCGCCGACTGGTCGGGCTACGACGCCTTCGTGCTGTCACCGGGCGTGCCGCTCACCCATCCCGAGCCGCATTGGAGCGTGGATCTTGCGCGGGCGGCGGGCGTCGACATCATCGGCGACGTCGAGCTGTTCTGCCGCGAGCGGGCGCATCTCGCGCCCGATGCCCCTTTCGTGGCGATCACGGGCACGAACGGGAAATCCACCACCACGGCGCTTGTCGCGCACGTGCTGCGGCTGGCCGGTCGCGACGTGCAGATGGGCGGCAACATCGGCACCGCCATCCTGTCCCTCGCGCCGCCGGCCGAGGACCGGGCGCATGTGATCGAGATGTCGTCCTTCCAGATCGACCTCGCGCCGTCGATCGCGCCCAGCGTCGGCGTGTTGATGAACATCACGCCCGACCATCTCGATCGGCACGGCACGATGGCGAATTACGCCGCCGTGAAGGCGCGATTGGTGGCCGGGGCGGAGGTCGCCGTGATCGTTGTCGACGACGAGCCGAGCCGGGCCATCCACGACCAGTTGGTCGCAGCGGGCCGGCCCGTGGTCGCGATCACCGAGGGGCTGCTGCCGGGCGACGGCTACCGCTACGAGGGGTCATGCGTCTTCCGCACCACCGGGACGATCACCCGCCAGGTCGCCGACCTGAGGGGGGTGGGGTCGTTGCGGGGCGTCCACAACGCCCAGAACGCCGCCGTGGCGCTGGCCGTCGCTGACGCGCTCGGCGCCGACGAGGGCGCCGTGGTGGCGGCGCTCGCCACCTTCCCGGGGCTGCAGCACCGCATGGAAGAGGTCGGACGGCTCGGCCGCGTCGTCTTCATCAACGATTCCAAGGCGACCAACGCGGATTCGGCCGAAAAGGCGCTGGCCTCCTGCGAGCATGTGTTCTGGATCCTGGGCGGCAAGCCCAAGGAGGGCGGGATCGAGTCGCTCGCCCCCTACTTCCCCCGCGTGGCCAAGGCGTATCTGGTCGGCGAGGCGGCGGATGCCTTCGCGGCCTCCCTGCACGGGGCTGCCCCCTACCTGCATTGCGGCACGCTCGACCGCGCTGTCGCCGCGGCTGCGGCCGATGCCGCGGCCTCCCCGCATCCGGATCCCGTGGTGCTGCTCTCTCCCGCCTGCGCCTCCTACGACCAGTACCGGAGCTTCGAGACCCGCGGCGACCATTTCCGCGATCTCGTCCGGGCCCTGCCCGGTCTGGCTCGCCCGTGACGGCGGGGCCTCGCACACTTTTCTCTCGCCCGGCCCGGGCCGAGAGTGCCACGGCACGACAGGAGTTCCGCCATGTCCTCGCGCGCTGAACGGACCTATTTTGGCGACTGGCTCTGGACGGTGGACAGGGCGCTGATCGCTGCGCTCGTCGCCCTTATGGTGGCCGGGCTGGTGTTTCTGATGGCGGGCGGGCCCCCGGTCGCTGAACGGCTCGGGCTGTCTCCCTTCCACTTCGTCAACCGGCAGGTGCTCTACCTCATCCCGGCCCTGATGATCCTGGTCGGCGTGTCGTTTCTGTCGCTCCGGATGGTGCGGCGCGTCGCGCTCTGGGTCTACGCGACCAGCATCGCGCTCTGCATCCTGGCGCTCCATTTCGGGCCCGAGATCAAGGGGGCGCATCGCTGGATCGCCATTGGCCCGCTCGGCATCCAGCCGTCCGAATTCGTGAAGCCCGCCTTCGTGGTCCTGGCCGCCTGGGCCTTCTCGGAAGGCGCCCGGCGGCGGGACATGCCGGGGGCGCTGCTGGCCATTCTGCTTCTGCCCGCCACCGTCGTGCCGCTCATTCTCCAGCCGGATTTCGGCCAGACCATGCTGGTCGCGATCACCTGGGGAGGGCTCTTCTTCGTGGCCGGGCTGCACTGGTTGTGGGTGGCCGGGCTCGGCGGGGCGGGCCTCGTCGGCGTCTTCGCCGCCTACACCCTCCTGCCGCACGTGCGCGAACGGTTCGAGCGCTTCCTGAACAAGGATTCGGGCGACAGCTTCCAGGTCGCGACAGCCCTCGAGAGCTTTTCCAAGGGCGGCTGGTTCGGCCGCGGCCCGGGGGAGGGCAGCATCAAGCGCATCCTGCCGGACGCCCATACGGACTTCATCTTCTCCGTCACCGGCGAGGAATTCGGCGTCGTCGTCTGCATCGCCGTGCTCGGAATCTTCGCCTTCATCGTCCTGCGCGGACTCGCGCTCGCGCGCCGGAGCGAGGAATGCTTCGTGCGCCTGGCCGTCACGGGGCTGGTCCTGATGTTCGGCCTGCAGGCCTGCATCAACATGATGGTCAACGTGCACCTCATGCCGGCCAAGGGCATGACCCTGCCCTTCGTCTCCTATGGCGGCTCGTCGTTGCTGTCGCTCGCGCTCGGGATGGGCTTCCTCCTGGCGCTGACGCGGCGGCGGCCGCGGGCCGAGATGCTGGACCGGCTCGTTCCGGCGGGGCGGACCCGGCCGTGACCCGGCCGCCCCTCGTCGTCCTGGCCGCCGGCGGAACGGGCGGGCACCTGTTCCCGGCCGAGGCGCTGGCCGTCGCACTGAACCGGCTCGGCATGCGGGTTGCCCTCGCAACCGACGGGCGCGTCGGCGAGATCGCCCGGACCTTCCCGGCCGAACGGGTCATGCAGATCCCGTCCGCGACCCCGTCCGGCGGCTCGCTCCTGGCCAAGGGGCTGGCCGCGATCAGGCTGGGGCAGGGCGTGCTGCGGGCTCTGCCGCTGCTGCGGGCCGACCGCCCCGCCTGCGTCGTCGGGTTCGGTGGCTATCCGACCGTGCCGCCGGTCTTCGCCGCCGCCGTGCTGCAGATCCCGACCCTGATCCACGAGCAGAACGGCGTGATCGGCCGGGCGAACCGGTTCCTGCTCGGCCGCGTGTCGGCCGTTGCAACCGGCTTCGCCAGCGTCAGCGGCATCCCGGACGCGATGGCCGCCAAGCGCTACCACACGGGCAATCCCGTCCGTCCGGCGGTGATCGAGGCCGCCCGCATCCCCTATGCCGCGCCCGAGCCCGGCGGCCTCCTCCGGCTCGCCGTGTTCGGCGGCAGCCAGGGCGCCCGGGTGATGAGCGAGATCGTGCCGGCGGCGCTCAGCTCCCTGCCGGCGGAAAGCCGGGCCCGGCTCCGCCTCGTCCAGCAGGCGCGGCCGGAGGACGCCGAGGCCGTCCGGGCCGCCTATCTGGCGGCCGGCATCGCGGCCGAGATCGCGCCGTTCTTCAAGGATCTGCCGGCCCGCATCGCGGACGCGCATCTCGTGATCGCCCGCTCGGGCGCCTCCACGGTGGCCGAGCTGGCCGCCATCGGCCGACCCTCCGTGCTGGTGCCGCTGCCCGGCGCGCTCGACCAGGACCAGGCCGCGAATGCCCGCAGCCTCGGCGAGTCGGGGGCCGCCACGGTGCTGCCCCAGACCGAGTTCACGGCCGAGCGCCTCGCAGCCGTGATCGCGGCCGCCCTGGCGGACCCGGCCGGCTTGACCCGGGCCGCTGAGGCGGCGAAGAGCGCCGGTGTGACCGATGCGGCCGAGCGCCTGGCCGCCGTCGTCATGACTCTCGGCCACATCCCGGTCCCCGGCCTGCAACAGGAGGGCGGCGGGATATGAGGCTGCCAGCAGGACATACCCGATGAAGCTGCCCCCGAAGCTCGGCCCCATTCACTTCATCGGCCTCGGCGGCATCGGCATGTCCGGCATCGCCGAGGTGATGCACAATCTCGGCTACACGGTGCAGGGCTCGGATGCGTCCGACAACTACAACGTGCGGCGTCTCGCCGAGAAGGGCGTCAGGACCTTCATCGGCCACGAGGCCGGGAACGTGGACGGGGCCGCCGTGGTGGTGGTCTCGACGGCCATCAAGCGCGACAACCCGGAACTCACGGTCGCGCGCGAGCGCCGCCTGCCGGTGGTGCGTCGGGCCGAGATGCTGGCCGAGCTGATGCGCTTCAAGTCCTGCGTCGCGATCGCCGGCACGCATGGCAAGACGACCACGACCTCGCTCGTGGCGACGCTGCTGGACGCCGGCGGCATGGACCCGACCGTGATCAACGGCGGCATCATCAACGCCTATGGCACCAATGCCCGCATGGGCACCGGCGACTGGATGGTGGTGGAGGCCGACGAGTCGGACGGCACGTTCCTGAAGCTGCCGGCCGATGTCGCCATCGTGACCAATATCGACCCGGAGCATCTGGACCATTTCCAGTCCTTCGACGCCATCAAGGACGCGTTCCGGTCCTTCATCGACAACATCCCGTTCTACGGCTTCGCCGTGATGTGCATCGACCACCCGGTGGTGCAGGACATGGTCGGCCGCATCGAGGACCGCCGCGTCATCACCTACGGCGAAAACCCGCAGGCCGACGTGCGGCTGATCGACATCGACCAAAAGGGTGGCCGCTCCCGCTTCCGAGTGCTGATCCGCGACCGCCGCCCGGGCTACCGGCTGGAGCTCGACGGCCTCGAGATGCCGATGCCCGGCATGCACAACGCCCTGAACGCCACGGCCGCCATCGCGGTGGCGCACGAACTCGGCATTTCGCCCGAAGCGATCCGGCGCGGCATCGCCGGGTTCGGCGGCGTGAAGCGCCGCTTCACCCGCACGGGCGAGTGGAACGGCGTCGCGATCTTCGACGATTATGGCCACCATCCGGTGGAAATCCAGGCCGTGCTCAAGGCGGCCCGCGCGTCGACCGACGGGCAGGTCATCGCCGTCGTGCAGCCGCATCGCTACTCCCGGCTGCACTCGCTGTTCGAGGATTTCTGCACCTGCTTCAACGATGCCGACACGGTGATCGTGGCGCCGGTTTATGCGGCCGGCGAGCAGCCGATCCCGGGAGCCGACCGGGACGGGCTGGTCGCCGGGCTCAAGTCGCGCGGGCACCGCAACGTCATGGCGCTGGGCAAGTCGGAGGAGCTGGCCGGCCTCGTGCGGGGCCAAGCAAAGCCGGGCGACTACGTGGTCTGCCTCGGCGCCGGCAACATCACGCAATGGGCCTACGCGCTTCCGGGCGAGCTGGAGGGCCTCGGGGCCGCCGCGTGACGTGCGCGCTCCCGCCCGGAGACGGATGCATTCTCCTGGACTCGCTTCGCTCCGCCATTCCCGGTCTGCGGGGTGCGCTCGAAGCAAACGCGCCTCTGGCGCCGCTGTCCTGGTTTCGGACCGGCGGCCCGGCCGAGGTGCTGTTCACGCCGGCTGACGACGACGACCTCGCCCTGTTCCTGGCCGGCTGCCCGTCTGACCTGCCGGTGCTGGTGGTCGGGCTCGGCTCCAACCTGCTCGTGCGGGACGGGGGCGTGCCGGGTGTGGTGATCCGTCTCGGCCGCGGCTTCGGCACCATCGCGGTCGAGTCCGGACACCGGGTCCGGGCCGGGGCGGGTGCGGCCGACGTCAAGGTGGCGCGCGCCGCGGCGGACGCCGGCATCGACGGCCTGACGTTTCTGCGCGGCATCCCGGGCACGATCGGCGGCGCGCTGCGGATGAACGGCGGCGCCTATGGTGGCGAGACGGCCGACGTCCTGGTCGAGGCCCGCGCGCTCGACCGACGGGGCAGGGCGGTGACGCTCTCCCTCGCAGAGCTCAGCTACACCTACCGCCATTGCGGGGCGTCCGAGGAGCTGATCTTCACCGAAGCCCTGTTCCAGGGGCGGCCCGGCGACCCGGCCGCGATCCTGGCCGCCATGGCGGCGATCACCGAGGCCCGCTCCTCGACCCAGCCGGTCAACACCCGCACCGGCGGCTCAACCTTCAAGAACCCGCCCGGCCGCAAGGCCTGGGAGCTGATCGACGAGGCCGGATGCCGCGGCCTGCGCCGCGGCGCGGCCCAGGTCTCGGAGCTGCACTGCAACTTCCTGATCAACCATGGCGGGGCCAGCGCGGCCGAGATCGAGGGCCTGGGCGAGGAGGTCCGCGATCGCGTCCGGGACGCGACCGGGATCGAGTTGGCCTGGGAGATCCGGCGAATCGGCGTTGGACCGCACGTGGGCGGTCGCTAAAGCTCACCTCTTTCGACACCTCCGTCCGCACGAGAGTTGCCAGATGGCCACCATCGCCCCCAAGCACGTCGCCGTCCTGATGGGAGGCTGGTCGGCCGAGCGAGAGGTGTCCCTCAGCTCGGGCCGAGCCTGCTGCAAGGCGCTGCAGGAGCAAGGCTACCGGGTGACGCCGGTGGACGTCGACAAGGACGTCGCCCGGGTGCTCCAGGCGGTGCGGCCCGACGTGGCCCTGAACGCCCTGCACGGCCGCTACGGCGAGGACGGAACGGTGCAGGGCCTGCTGGAGCTCCTCAGCATCCCCTACAGCCATTCCGGCGTCCTCGCCTCCGCCCTCGCCATGCACAAGGAGCGGGCCAAGCAGGTGCTCCGATCGGTGGGTGTGCCGGTGCCGGACGGCATGGTCGTGCGCCGGAGCGAGGCGGCCCTGCGGCACGTGCTGCCGCCGCCCTACGTGGTGAAGCCGGTCACCGAGGGGTCGTCGGTCGGCGTGATCATTGTTCGGGACGAACGGAGCCACCCACCGCAGGAAATCGGCCGCGCGGATTGGGCCTATGGCGAGGAGGTTCTGGTCGAACGGTTCATTCCCGGACGTGAACTCACGTGTGCGGTAATCGGGGATAAGGCCTTGGGAGTCATCGAGATTCGCCCGGCGACGGGGGTGTTCTACGACTACGACGCCAAATACGCCGAGGGGGGCTCGATCCACGTCCTGCCAGCCGATCTTAAACCAAATATTTACCAGAGGGTCCAAGAGTTGGCGTTAACGGCGCATCAAGCACTCGGGTGTCGCGGCGTCAGCCGCACCGACCTTCGATACGACGACACGCCCGACGGCACGGGCGAGGTCGTCGTGCTGGAGGTCAACACCCAGCCTGGGATGACGGCAACGTCCCTGATGCCCGAGATGGCGGCCTATGCAGGCTATACGTTCGGCGAGCTCGTGCGATGGATGGTGGAGGACGCGTCCTTGAACCGCTGACCGGCTTCGCCGGAAGCGGCGGCTTTCGCCCGTCCTCGGCGGCGCGGCCCAGCCTCGTCGCGCGCCTTTCGGGGCACCTTCTCCGCCTGTCTCCGCCCTTCGCGTCGCTGCGCCGCCGGCGCCGCAACTCGGTCGCCGTGCCGCTGGCCCGGCGCATTCCGCGCCTCGCCGGCACCGGCCTGGCGCTCGGCTTCTTCGGCCTGGTCGGGGCCTACGGCCTGGTGCTGAACGGCCAGTACGACGAACTGGTCAGCCATTACGGCGACCCGCGTGACATCATCGCCCGTTCGGTCGGCCTCGGCGTCGACAAGATCACCATCTCGGGGCTGGGCCGGCTGCCGGAGAGCTACATTCTCGACCTCGCCGGGATCACGCCCCGCAGCTCGCTGCCCTTCCTGAGCGCCGCCACGGCCCGCGACCGGCTGCTGGCCGACCCCTTCATCCAGAGCGCCGAGATCCGGAAGCTGTATCCGGGCGAGGTGATCATCAATCTGTCCGAACGCGAGCCCTACGCCCTGTGGCAGCGCGACGGCGAGCTGTTCGTGATCGCCCGCGACGGCACCGCGATCGACCGGCTCCGCGACCGCTCGCTGGCCATGCTGCCGCTGGTGGTCGGCGACAAAGCCAACATCGCTGCGCCCGGCTACCTGGCGCTGCTGGATGCCGCCGGGCCGCTGCGGACCAGGGTGCGGGCCGGCATGCTGGTTTCCGGCCGGCGCTGGACCCTCAAAATGGACAACGGACTCGACGTGCGGCTGCCCGAAGAGGGGGCCGTCGCGGCCATGACCCGTCTCGTGCGGCTCGAGCGTGAGGCCGCGATCCTGAGCAAGGACGTGCTCACGATCGACCTCCGCATGGCGGACCGGGTCGTTGTGCGGCTGACCGAGGAGGCCGCGGCCGCCCGGGCAGAAGCCGTCAAGAAGCGCTTGCAGCGCGGCGTGAAGGGAATCGAGACGTGAGCCTGCAGGACCACGGACTGACCCCGCGCCTGCGTCCGCTGCCGCCTCGGCGCACGGCGACGCTCTCTGTCCTCGACATCGGCACCAGCAAGGTCGTTTGCCTGATCGCCGAGCTCAGGCCCGTGCCGGAGGGAGAGGCCCTGCGCGGCCGCACCCATCTGCCCCGCATCCTCGGCATCGGCCACCAGCGCTCGCTCGGCCTGAAGGGCGGCGCCGTGGTGGATCTCGAAGCGGCCGAGAGCGCCATCCGGCCGGCCATCCACGCGGCCGAGCGCATGGCGGGCGTCGAGGTGCAGTCGGTCATCGTCAACCTGACCGGCGGGCGGCTCGCCTCCCACCATTTCGCCGCCCACGTCCCCGTGCGGTCCGGCATGGTCTGCGCGTCCGACATCGGTGGCGTGCTGGAAGTCGCCAGCAACCACACGCTCCGTCCGGGCCGCGCCGTGTTGCACGCCCTGCCGACCGGCTTCTCGCTCGATGGCCAGAACCAGATCGTCGAGCCGGCCGGCATGATCGGCGAGCGGCTCGGCGTGGACCTGCACGTGGTCACCGCCGAGGCCGCCTCGTCCCGCAACCTGATGCTCGCCGTCGAGCGCAGCCATCTCGACGTCGAAGCCGTCGTCGCCACCCCCTACGCGTCAGGCCTCGCCACCCTGGCGGACGACGAGGCCGAAATGGGCGTGGTGGTGATCGACCTTGGCGGCGGCACGACCTCATGCGGCGTCTTCTCGGACGGCCATCTGGTCCATGCGGACGCGATCGCGGTCGGCGGCCACCACATCACCATGGACCTGGCCCGCGGGCTCACCACCACGGTCTCGGCGGCCGAGCGGCTGAAGACGCTCTACGGCACGGCGATCTCCTCGGGATCGGACGACCGCGACATGGTTGCCGTGCCCCATATGGGCGACGACGACGAGCGGGAGGTCGTCCGCCACGTCCCCCGCGCGCAGCTCGTGCGCATCATCCGGCCGCGCGTCGAGGAGATCCTCGAACTCGTGCGCGACCGCCTGCGCAACGCCGGCTACGCCGCCCAGGCCGGGCGGCGCATCGTGCTCACCGGTGGGGCGAGCCAGCTGCTGGGCCTGCCCGAGGTCGCACGCCGCATCCTGGACGGCGAGGTCCGCATCGGCCGGCCGCTCGGGATCAGGGGCCTGCCGGAGGCCGGCAAGGGGCCGAGCTTCTCGGCCGCGGTCGGCCTGCTCGTCTACCCCCAGGTCGCGCATATCGAGCATTTCGAGCCGCGCCGGAACGGCTTGTTCGGCGGGGCAAGCGAGGGCGGTTACGTGGAACGAGTTGGACGATGGTTTCGAGAAAGTTTCTAACAACGGGGACGGCGCGGGCCGCCTTCACAGCAAATAACGCCGGTCACGGGGCCGGGGAGAGGGCTTAAGTCATGATCAATCTGCAAGCCCCGGATATCCGGGAACTGAAGCCGCGCATCACTGTCTTTGGCGTCGGTGGCGCGGGCGGGAATGCGGTCAACAACATGATCGAGTCGGGCCTCATGGGCTGCGACTTCGTCTGCGCCAATACGGACGCCCAGGCGCTGTCCTCGTCGCGCTGCGAGCGCATCATCCAGATGGGCCTCGGGGTGACCCAGGGTCTGGGCGCGGGCTCCCAGCCCGAGGTCGGCCGCGCTGCCGCCGAGGAGGTCATGGACGAGGTCCGCGACCAGCTCTCCGGCTCGCACATGGCCTTCATCACGGCCGGAATGGGCGGCGGCACCGGCACCGGCGCCGCCCCCGTGATCGCCCGGGCGGCCCGCGAGATGGGCATCCTGACCGTCGGCGTCGTGACGAAGCCCTTCCAGTTCGAGGGCGTGCGCCGCATGCGGGTGGCCGAGGCCGGCGTGCAAGAGCTGCAGCAGCATGTCGACACGCTGATCGTCATCCCGAACCAGAACCTGTTCCGGGTCGCCAACGAGAAGACCACCTTTGCCGACGCCTTCGCGATGGCCGACCAGGTGCTCTATTCGGGCGTGGCCTGCATCACCGACCTGATGGTCAAGGAAGGCCTGATCAACCTCGACTTCGCCGACGTGCGGGCGATCATGCGGGGCATGGGCAAGGCCATGATGGGCACCGGCGAGGCGAGCGGCGAAAAGCGCGCCAACCGGGCGGCGGAAGCGGCGATCGCCAATCCGCTCCTCGACGAGGTGTCCATGAAGGGTGCCCGCGGCCTGCTGATCTCCATCACGGGCGGCCGCGACCTCACCCTCTACGAGCTGGACGAGGCGGCCACCCGCATCCGCCAGGAGGTCGACAACGAGGCCAACATCATCCTGGGCGCCACCTTCGACGAATCGCTCGAGGGCACGATTCGGGTGAGCGTCGTGGCGACCGGCATCGACCAGCCGGCGCTGGCGGAATCGCCGCTCTCGGCGACCGAGCAGCGCATCGCGGAAGTGGCCGAGCGGCTGCGGGCCCAGGCCCGCATGCAGGCGACCACCCCGGAAGGCGGCCGCCCGGCCGAGATCTCCACGCAGAGCCGCAAGCCGGAAGGCCCGATGGGCGCCGGCTCCGACGGGTCCGTCTCCAGCGTGGTCCACCAGGACGTCACGCTGACCCCGGTGTCCGGCAAGGGCGCGGGCTTCGAGCCCGTCGCGCAGTCGTCCCAGCCCGAGGGCCGCAGCGATGCTCCGCTGCCGTCCCACTTCCTGCCGCCGGAGCCCGAGCGGGCGGTTCGCATGCCCCGCATGCCGCGTATCGAAGAGCTGCCGCAGCCGGCCCAGAAGAAGCTCCGGGCCCACCGGGGGGAGGCTGAAGGCATCGGCCAGCAGGCGCGCGGGTTGCTCGGCAAGCTCGCCACGGTCGGTTTCGGCCGCCGCGAAGAGCCCTCCTCGCCGCCGCCGGCCATGAGCTACCCCGAGCCGGCCCCCCTGCCGCCTCAGCCCCAGGCCGAGCCGCCCGTCAGCCGCATGGTTCCGGCGAGCCACGCGGAATACGCCAAGCGCGCGCCGACCCACTCGCCCTACCGGGTGGCCACGGGGAATCTCGACGCCCAGGGCCGGTCGGCTCCCCCGGCCCGGCCGGAGGAGGATCACCTCGAGATCCCGGCCTTCCTGCGCCGCCACCAGAGCTGAACCGACCGACGCCGCAGCGGCCCCGAACTCCGGTTCGGGGCCGTTTTGCGTGCGGCGTCAACGGCTGAAACGGGATTGTAACAGACGGTAACCAAGCGTGATTTGGTTGGATTCCGCGGACGCACTAAGGTTCCAGTGCACATGTTGATGGGCAGCGCGTCCGCGTGACAAGGACGGCGCCCGTGACCGGGGCATCAAACGGGCGAGACCACGAAGCTGGCGGACCATGAGTCCGGCCGCAATGGGATTCGGCCCGAGGTGAGCGAATGAAATCGAGTCTTCAAGCCACTCTGGGCGCCCCTGTGCTGCTGTCGGGGATCGGTGTCCATTCCGGCAGGACCGTCAACCTCCACCTGCATCCGGCGCAGGCCAACCATGGCATCGTGTTCCTCCGGACCGGCCTCCCCAATGGCTCTGACCGCCTGATCCAGGCCCGTTTCGCCTCCGTGACCGCCACCGAACTCTGCACCGTGATCGGCCAGAAGGAATCGGGTGCGGTTGCCACCATCGAGCACCTCATGTCGGCGCTGTGCGGCCTAGGCATCGACAATTGCCTGGTCGAGATCGATGGTCCCGAGGTCCCGATCCTGGACGGCAGTGCGTCTGCCTTCGTCGAAGCCATGGACCGGGTCGGCGTCGTACGCAGCCGGGTCGCCCGCAAGCAGCTCAAGGTGCTGCGTCCGGTGCGGGTCGAGAAGGGCATCGGCTCGGCCGAGCTCCTGCCCAATCCGAAGGGCTTCCGGCTCGATGTCGAGATCGAGTTTCAAAACCCGATCATCGGGCGCCAGCGCAAGGTGGTGGACCTCTCCCCGGCCACCTACCGGGCCGAGATCGCCCGGGCCCGCACCTTCGGCTTCATCGGCGATGTCGAGAAGCTCTGGAAGGCCGGTTTCGCGCTCGGCGCCTCGCTCGAGAACACCGTCGCGATCGGCGACGACCATGTCATCAATCCCGAAGGTCTGCGCTTCGCCGACGAGTTCGTCCGCCACAAGATGCTGGACGCGGTCGGCGATCTGTCCCTGGCCGGTTATTCCCTGCTCGCCACCTACCGCTCCTATTGCAGCGGCCATCGCCTCAATGTCGCCGTCTTGGAGGAGCTTTTCTCCGACCGGGCGAACTACGCGATCGTCGATGGCGGGGCTCGGCGTGAATCGGGCTATGCGGAAATCGGGAACGGCATCGCCGTCCCGGCCTACGCGCCCGATCTGCACTGAGGCGAGGCCGCGGCTGCACGGCACGAGACCTGGACCGCCAGGACGGTTCGGGCAGGGTGTGGCGGCGAGGTCATAGCTGATCCCGCATGGATTCCGTAGGTCGACCTGCCAGACTGGGCGGCTTGCCGCCGCTGCGCCACGAGTAATGGAAGGCCGACGCCGCATGTTCTCCGACATCGTTGCCTCGCGACGGGGCGCCGCTCGCGCCCTCCGGGCCGCGCTGGTTGCGGCCGCGGGCGCCGGGCTCGCCGGGTGCGACACGCTCGCGTCGATCAACCCGTTCGACTCGGCCGAAAAATACGAGATGAAGGTCGTCAACGACGTCCCGGCCGAGAAGATCTACGACCAGGGCCTCAGCCGCATGCGCAACAGCGACCATGAGGGCGCGGCCAAGCGGTTTTCCGACCTCAGCCGCAACTACCCATATTCGGAATGGGCGCGCAAAGGCCTCATCATGGAGGCCTACGCCAATTACGAGGGGCAGCGCTGGGACGACGCGATCACGGCGTCGCGCAGCTACGTCAGCAAGTATCCGAACACCAAGGATGCGGCTTACGCGCAGTACCTCTACGCGATGTCGAACTTCAACCAGATCCCGGACACCACGCGTGACCAGGAGCGGGCCGAGAAGGCGCTCGCGGCGCTGACGGAACTGGTGCAGCGCTACCCGTCCTCGGAATATGTCAGCGATGCGCGCTACCGCATCCAGGTGGCGCGCGACCAGATCGCCGGCAACCACATGGAAGTGGGGCGCTATTACCTGGAGCGCCGCAATTACACGGCGGCGATCAACCGCTTCCGCGACGTGGTCGCCAAGTACCAGACCACCCGCCATGTCGAGGAGGCGCTGCAGCGTCTGACGGAGGCCTACATGGCCCTCGGCCTGACCGGGGAGGCGCAGACCGCCGCGGCCGTGCTCGGGCACAACTTCCCGGACAGCCAATGGTACAAGGATGCCTACGCGCTGCTGCGCTCGGGCGGGCTTGAGCCGCGCGAGGATTCGGGTTCCTGGATCAGCCGCTCCTTCAAGGGTCTGAAGGTCGCCGTGGTCGGAGAGTAGAGCCGGCCGCGCATGCTGGCCGAACTCTCCATCCGCAACATCGTCCTGATCGAAAGGCTGGACCTCCGCTTCCCGAAGGGCCTCACGGTCCTGACCGGCGAGACGGGGGCCGGCAAGTCCATCCTCCTCGACGCCTTCGCGCTCGCCCTTGGGGGGCGCGGCGACGGGGCTCTCGTCCGTCACGGTGAGGCCCAGGGGCAGGTCATCGCCGTCTTCGACGTCCCGGCCGGCCATCCGGCCCGGCGCCTCGCCGAAGCGGCGGAGCTCGACGTCGAGGGCGACCTGATCCTGAAGCGCGTCCAGTTCGCCGACGGCCGCACCCGCGCTCTCGTGAACGACCAACCGGCCGGCGTGCAGACCTTGCGGGCGATCGGGGCCGCGCTGGTCGAGATCCACGGCCAGCATGCCGACCGGGCGCTGGTCGATCCCGCCAGCCACCGGGCCATCCTGGACGGCCATGCCGGGCTCGCAGCCGAGGCCCGCGCCGTGGCCGAGGCGGCGCGCCGGTTGCGGGAGGCCCGCGCGGCGCTCACGGCCGCGGAGAGCCGCATGGACGAGGTGCGCCGGGAGCGCGAGTTCCTGGCCCATGCCGTCGAGGAACTGACCGCGCTCTCGGCCGAGCCCGGCGAGGAGGCCGCGCTCGGCGAGCGCCGGCAGCTCATGCAAGGCGCGGAGAAGGTCGCGGCCGATCTCGCCGACGCGGCCGAAGCGCTGGCCGCCCCGGTGCCGAATCTGCTCGCCGCCCTGCGCAAGCTCGAGCGCCGCTCCGGCACGGCCGAAGCGATTCTCGCCCGCCCGGTCGCGGCGCTCGACGCGCTGCTGGTGAGTTTCGACGAGGCCGAGGCGGCCCTGGCCGAGGCCGTCCGGGCGGCCGAGTTCGATCCCGGCGATTTGGAGCGGACGGAGGAGCGGCTGTTCGCGCTCCGGGCCGCCGCCCGCAAATATGCCTGCCCGGCTGACGAGCTCTCCGCCACGCGCGACCGCTTCGCGGCCCAGCATGCCGCCATCGAGGCGGGCGAGGAGGAGTTGGTTGGGCTCACGCGCGCCGCCGCGGCCGCCGAAGCCGCCTACCTGGCGGCGGCCGAGACGCTGTCAGCCTCGCGCATCAAGGCCGCCGCCAAGCTCGACCGGGCGGTCGCGGCCGAGTTGCAGCCCCTGAAGCTCGGGCGCGCCCGGCTGACCACCCAGGTCGAGACGGACCGCACCTCCCGCGATCCGGCCGGGTTCGACCGCGTCGAGTTCTGGGTCGAGACCAATCCGGGCACGCGGCCGGGGCCGCTGATGAAGGTGGCGTCCGGCGGCGAGCTGTCCCGCTTCATCCTGGCCCTCAAGGTGGTGCTGGCCGACAAGGGGTCCGCACCCACGCTGGTCTTCGACGAGGTCGACACCGGTGTCGGCGGCGCCGTGTCGGACGCCATCGGCCAGCGCCTGGCCCGCCTGGCCGAGCGCGTGCAGGTGATGGCGGTCACGCATGCCCCCCAGGTGGCGGCGCGCGCGTCGAGCCATTTTCTGATCGCCAAGGCGGCGGCCGGAGGCCGCGCCGGCCGCGTCCAGACCGAGGTGTCGGTGCTGGAACCCGGCTCACGGCGCGAGGAGATCGCCCGCATGCTGGCCGGCGCCCAGGTCACGGAAGAAGCCCGCGCAGCGGCGGGCCGGCTGCTCGAGGCGGGTCAGGTCTAAGCGCGCCGGCTCGGCCGCTTCCCCGGCCCGTGTCCGGCTCGGGGGAGTGGCTTTGCGGCGGGTCGGGTTATAGGGCGGGCGGCCCTGTTCGAGTCAGCCCATGCCGAAGCCGCCGAAAGCCAGCCCAGCCGTTTCGCGCGACGATCCGAGCCCCGAGGCGGCCGAGCACGCCCGGCTCGGCGTCGAGCTCCGGGAGCACGACCGGCTCTATTTCGAGGACGACGCGCCGACCATCTCGGACGGGGAATACGATGCGCTGCGGCGCCGCTACGAAGCGCTGGAGGCGGCCCATCCGGAACTGGCCACCCCCGACAGCCTGACCGCGACCGTCGGGTCGAAGCCCTCCGACCGTTTCGCCAAGCGCCGGCACAAGGTGCCGATGCTGTCGCTGGGCAAGGCCTATGCGGACGAGGAGGTGGCCGATTTCGTGGCCCGGGTCCGGCGCTTCCTGAATCTCGCCGAGGAGGCCCCGCTCCTGTTCACGGCCGAGCCCAAGGTGGACGGCCTGTCGCTCAGTCTCCGGTATGAGAACAACCGCCTGGTCGCGGCGACCACCCGGGGCGACGGCACGGTCGGCGAGGACGTCACGGCCAATGCCGAGGCCGTGGCCGACATTCCAAAGACGCTGACCGGCAGCGGCCTGCCCGAGGTGTTCGAGGTGCGGGGCGAGGTCTATCTTACGCACGCGGACTTCGCGGCTATCAATGCCGAGCAGGTCGCGGCCGGCAAGCCCGCCATCGCCAATCCCCGCAACGGCGCGGCCGGCAGCCTGCGGCAGAAGAATGTGGCCGTGACGGCGGCGCGGCCCCTCCGCTT
>NZ_JAQGKF010000027.1 GCF_028290205.1 Enterovirga sp.
CCGACACGGCGGGTCGGCCGGAGCGTTCCGAGCGGCGCGACGCGGCCCGAACCGAGCCGAGCCGGCCCTATGGCAGCAATCCGGAGGCCGAGAAGCCCGCGCGCCGCAAGCCGCTGGAGGGCCAGCAGGCCGGCCGGCCGGCGCCCGGCAACGAGGAGCAGCGCAAGCCCGCCGCAGCGCCGGCGACACCAGCGGCCCCGGCCGTCAAGCTCCCGGCGGCCAAGCCATCCGCGCCTGAAACGGCGCAAAAGCCCGCGACCTCGCCGAAGCCGACCGCGGATGCGGGCCCGCGCGGAAACCGTCCGGTGCGGGTGATTGAGGGGGTGACGCCGATGAACGGCGGCGCGGGCGGGACGGCTCAGCTCGACAACCTGCCGGAGCCGCCGCCGGTGCCGCCGCCGAGCGCCCAATAGGCAGCCCGGAGGCGGCTGCCGCAGACGAAAACGCCCCGGCGGAGCCGGGGCGGCAAAAGGGCCGGCGGGCAAGCCGCCGGCCGGAGCGGGGCCGGGTCAGGCCGCGATCTTGGCCTCGATGGTCTGCCGGGGGGCGCGGGCGCCGATCTCAATGCGGCGCGGCTTCTTGGCCTCCGGGATCTCGCGGACGAGATCGACATGGAGGAGCCCGTTTTCCAGCGACGCCCCCGTCACGTGGACGTGGTCGGCGAGCTGGAAGCGGCGCTCGAAGCTGCGGGCCGCAATGCCCTGGTAGAGGATGTCGGCCTTCTTCTCGCCCGTCTCGGCCTTGCGCTCGCCCTTGATGCTGAGCGCGTTTTCCTTGACCTCGATGTTCAGGTCGGCCTCGGTGAAGCCGGCTGCCGCAACGGAGATCCGGTAGGCGTTCTCGCCGGTCCGCTCGATGTTGTAGGGCGGGTAGCTCGGGGCGGATTCGACGCCGCCGAACTGGTCCAGCATCGAGAAGAGCCGGTCGAAGCCGACGGTATTGCGGTACAGGGGAGCAAGATCATACTGACGCATGGCATATCCTCGCAAAAAGCGACATGCAGAGTGCTGTCCGCCTGACGGCCGGACGCTGCGCCGCCACCATTGGCCGGCACCGGCTTGATCTGGTGTGCTCTAACCGTCCTTCAAGATCCGTCCGCTACATTTTCACGCGCTCGGCGAACCTGCCGGAGGTCATGACGGCGCCCTGATGCAGCTTCTCGACACCTCAGAGAACCCGCTTCCGCCCGGGTCGGAGACGACATGGGTGGTGACGGAGGACGGGGTTCGCCTCCGGACCGCATTCTGGCCGCGCCTCGCGGGCCGCCCGCAGCGCGGCACCGTGCTGGTGTTCCAGGGGCGGGCCGAGTTCATCGAGAAGTATTTCGAGACCGTCGGCGAGTTGCGGGAGCGCGGCTTCGCGGTGGCGGCCTTCGACTGGCGCGGGCAGGGCGGGTCGGACCGGGCGCTGGCCGACCGGCGCCGGGGGCATGTCCGCCGCTTCGAGGATTTCCGGCTCGATGCCGAAGCCGTGCTGAGGCACCTCGCCGCCCGGGGCGATCCCGGCCCGGTCGTCGGGCTTGCCCATTCCATGGGCGGCTGCATCGCCCTGACGGGTGCGGCGGAGGGCTGGCTGCCGCTCGACAGGCTCGTCGTGACCAGCCCCATGCTGGCCTTGCGCCTCGTTCGGCGACCCCGGCTCGTCCGCGCCACGGCCTGGACCTTGGCCCGGCTTGGCCTGCGGACCCGCTTCGTGCCGGGAGGGCCGGCCTGCTCGATCTCGACGCTTCCCTTCCCGGGCAACCGGCTCTGCACCGATCCGGTCCGCTACGGCCGCAACGCCGCCGTGGCCACCGCGCTCGGCTGGGGAGCAATCGGCGCGCCCACCGTCGGCTGGCTGCTCGCCGCCTATGCGGCCATGGACCGGCTGGCGGCGCCCGGCATGGCGGGCCGGATCAGGATGCCGGTGCTGATCGTCGCGGCCGGCGCGGACCCGGTCTGCGCGACGGAGGCCACGGAGCGCTTCGCGGCCGAGCTGCGGCGCGGCACCCTGGTCGTGGTGCCGGGGGCTCGCCACGAGGTGCTGATGGAAACCGACGCGCTGCGCCAGGTCTTCTGGGAGGCGTTCGACCGCTTCCTCGGATCGGGCTCGGCCGAAGCGCCGGCGCCTGCGCCTCAGCGCGCCAGCATCTCCAGCACGGTGGCGTGAAGGCGTGGATCGCCTGCTGCCACGATGGCGCCGCCCCGCTCGGGCCGATCGCCGGTCCAGGTGGTCACCACGCCTCCCGCGCCTTCGATGATGGGCGTGAGCGCGACGATGTCATAGGGCTTCAGCCCCGCCTCGATCACGAGGTCGAGATGGCCGGCGGCCAGCATGCAATAGGCGTAGCAATCGTAGCCGTAGCGGGTGAGGCGGGCCTGCTTCTCCACCCGGAGAAAGGTCGCGAGCTCGGCCTCGGAGAACATGGCCGGGCTGGTGGTCGAGAGCGTGGCCTCGGCGAGGCTGGCGCAGGGCCGGGTGCGCAGCTCGCCGCTGCCATGCGGGCCCCGGTAGCCCGCCCGGGTGCCGTCGCCGAAGAAGCGCTCGCCGATGAAGGGCTGGTGCATCATGCCGTAGGCCGCCCGGCCGGACCGCAACAGGCCGATCAGGGTGCCCCAGAGCGGCAGGCCCGACATGAAGGCCCGCGTGCCGTCGATCGGATCCAGCACCCAGCACAGCTCGGCCTCGCTCCGCTCGGCGCCGAATTCCTCGCCCACGATGCCGTGCTCCGGATAGCGCTCTGCGATGAGCTGTCGCATCACCCGCTCGGCCGCCCGGTCCGCCTCCGTCACGGGGTCGAAGCTGCCCGGAAGGGCCTTGTTCTCGGCCACTAGGGCGGTGCGGAAAAAGGGCAGAATGACGCGGCCCGACGCTGTCGCGAGCTCGTCGGCGAAGGCTGACACATCGACCAGACTCATGCGTGCTCCCGGAGGGCCGCCAGGGCCCGTGATGGCGGGCCGCCGGAGACTGCGGCGGCTTGCGTTTTGTGCGATGCGGCTTATATTGTGCGTTGCAGCGTCCTCGTGGCGCTGCTGCCCACTTTGGGCGTTTCCTCCCTTGACTTGGGCCGCCCTTCGGGGCGGCTCTTTTTCTTTGTGGGCCTATTCGGCGGCGATGCGGGTCCAGTCGAGGCCGAGGTCGAGGTCGCTGATGACCGACGCGAACACGCCCGACAGGTCCTCGGCCAGCGGCCCGAAACCGGCATGCGGCACGAGCTTGCGCTCGTCCATATAGAGCGCCCGGTTGACCTCGACCTGAAGCGCGTGGCGGCCGTGCAGCGGCGCCCCGTAATGCTCGGTGATGAAGCCGCCCGCATAAGGCTTGTTGCGGATCACCCGGTAACCGCGATCCTGCAGCCCCGCCTCCACCCTGTCGACCAGCAGCCCGGCGCAGCTCGTGCCGTAGCGGTCGCCCAGGACGATGTCGGCCTTGCCGTCCTCGCGGCCCTGGCTGGAGGACGGCATGGAATGGCAGTCGATCAAAACCACGTGCCCGAACTGCGCCAGGGTGCGGTCCAGCAGGGCCCGCAGGGTGCGATGGTACGGCTTGTACAGCGTCTCGATGCGCCGCAGCCCGGCTGCCACCGGGATGCGGCTCCGGTAGATCTCGTGCCCGTCGGCCACCACCCGCGGAATGGTGCCGAGCCCGCCGGCGACCCGCATGGAGCGAGTGTTCGCATAGGCCGGCAGCCGGCCATCGAACATGCGCGGATCGAGCTCGAAGGGCTCGCGGTTCACGTCCAGATAGGCGCGCGGAAAGCGGGCGCTCATCAGCGGAGCGCCGCAGGCGACCACGCCGGCGAAGAGCCGGTCCACGAACGCGTCCTCCGAGCGCCGCAGGGCGGCCGGATTGAGCAGGGAGGCCGCCAGGAACGAGGCCGGATACACGTCCCCGGCATGGGGCGCGTTGAACACAAAGGCCGCGTCCTGATGTGCGGGTTCGACCACCACGAAAGGCGGCTCGAAGGCGCTGTCCTGTTCGTAGCTGTTCAACGGGCGGGCTGCTGGGCTGGCGGACGGAAGCGCATGGCGTAATGTGACCGGCAGGCATCGGCCTGTCTATCGGGGGCGGCCGCCCGGCTCGGGCCTGTTCACCCCTTGTTTACCCTGCCGAGCCTTTATGAAACAACGACTGACGGCCTCGTGGACCCTGCCCGGCGATGAAGATCCTGCTTGCCGAAGACGACAACGACATGCGCCGCTTTCTGGCCAAGGCGCTCGCCAATGCCGGCTACGACGTGTCATCCTACGACAACGGCGCCTCGGCCTATAATCGGCTGCGCGAAGAGCCGTTCGAGCTTCTGCTCACCGACATCGTGATGCCCGAGATGGACGGCATCGAGCTGGCCCGGCGGGCGACGGAGCTCGACCCCGACATCAAGGTCATGTTCATCACCGGCTTTGCGGCCGTGGCGCTGAACCCCGATCTGCGCGCGCCGCGCGACGCCAAGGTCCTGTCCAAGCCCTTCCACCTGCGCGAGCTCGTCAGCGAAGTCGAGAAGCTGCTGCAGGCGGCCTGAGCTTCGGGCCGCGAGTTGTCCATGTCTCTTCGAGGCAAGTCGGGCGTCGTCACGGGGTCCACCAGCGGGATCGGGCTCGCCTATGCCCGAGCCCTGGCGGCCGAGGGCGCCGACGTGCTCATCAACGGCTTCGGCGACGCGCAGGAGATCGAGCGGGAGCGCAGCCGCATCGAGAGCGAGTTTGGCGTGCGGGCGCTCTACAGCCCCGCCGACATGGCGGAGCCCGCCGAGATCGCCCGCATGATCGCCGAGGCCGAGCAGAGCCTCGGGGCTGTCGATATTCTGATCAACAACGCCGGCATCCAGCACGTCGCGCCCGTGGAGGATTTCCCGGACGAGACCTGGGATCGGATCCTGGCCGTCAACCTGTCGGCCGCCTTCCACGCCATCAAGGCCGCGGTGCCCGGCATGAAGCGGCGCGGCTGGGGCCGGATCGTTTCCACGGCGTCGGCCCATTCGCTCGTCGCTTCGCCGTTCAAGTCGGCCTATGTCACGGCCAAGCACGGCCTGGCGGGGCTCACCAAGACGGTGGCGCTCGAGCTCGCGCCGCACAAGATCACCTGCAACTGCATCTCGCCCGGCTATGTCTGGACGCCGCTGGTCGAGCGGCAGATCCCGGACACCATGAAGGCCCGCGGCCTGACGCAGGAGCAGGTCATCAAGGACGTGATGCTGCTGGCCCAGCCGACCAAGGAGTTCGTGACCGTGGAGCAGGTCGCGGCCCTGGCCGTGTTCCTGTGCTCGGACGCGGCCGCCCAGATCACGGGCGCCAACCTGTCCGTGGACGGCGGCTGGACGGCGGCCTAGCCCTCAGCGCGTCATCAGCACCGGCGCGCCGACCCGCACCCGCTCGAACAGATCGACGATGTCGTGGTTGTACATCCGGATGCAGCCATAGGACGCGAAGGTCCCGACGGAACTCGGCCGGTTGGTGCCGTGGATGGCGTATTCGCCTCCGGTGAGGGTCAGGGCGCGCGGACCCATCGGGTTGGCCGGCGAGCCGCCCGCAATCACGTTCGGCAGGCGCGGGTTGTCGCGCTTCACCTCGGCCGGGGGTGACCAGGCCGGGTTGACGTATTTGCCGTCCACAGCCGCCCAGCCGAACCACTGCTTGCCGGGGCGGCCCACCGCGACCGGGTAGCGAATGGCCGTGCCGCCGTGACCCACCAGATACAGGCTGCGCGTGGACGCCCGCACCACGATGGTGCCGGGTGCGTAGCCTTCGCCGAACCCCACCACCTCCCGGGCCGAAACCCTGGAGGCCGCGACCAGCGAGGCGGCCGCGACCGCGATCACCAGCGCCAAACGGCTTGCCTGGGCCAGCCCGATGCCGGCCGCCCGACCACTCTGTCCGATGCTCATGCCCCGAGGCCCTCTTGGCTGACCCTTGAGGCGGGACACTGGCCCCGATCCCTCACGAAGAGGTTGGGGAAAATGGCTGACGGGGCGTGAATCGGGGGCTTTCGCCCGGCCCGATTAGCCAGTCGGCGCAGAGGGTTAAGCGTTAACTGCCGGGGGCCGGCCGCCTGTCAGGTCCGGCCGAACCAAGCGGGCACGCGTGCCATCCAGCCGAGGCCGTCCTCCGTCCGGCCGGCGGGCCGGTATTCGGCCGCGACCGCGCCGTCGTAGCCTGTGCGCCGGAGCGCCGCGAAGGCTGCTTCGAAATCGATGGCGCCCGTGCCGGGCTCGTTGCGGCCTTCGGTGTCGGCGAACTGGACGTGGCCGATGCGTGGGCCGGCCCGTTCGATCGCGGCGAGGAGGTCCGGCTCCGTCCGGGCCATGTGGTACAGGTCGAACTGGAGCTTGACCCGCGGCTCGCCGAGCCCGTCCAGGAAGCCCGTTGCCTTGCCGAGGCTGTCCAGCCACATCCCGGGCACGTCCCAGGGATTGATCGGTTCGGTCACCAGCGCGACGCCGATCCCGGCCAGGCGCTCGGCCGCGAGTCGAAGATTGTCGCCGAGCACCTGATCGGTTGTGGCGGCGTCCTGGCCGGCGGGGGGCGGACCGGGCAGCACGTTGACCTTGGTGACCCCGAGCGCCTCCGCATAGCGCAGTCCGTCCTCGAGACCCTGCCGGAACTCGGTCCGCAGCGAGGCGTCGGTGGCCCGGCCGATGGATCCCCGGGGGTCGGAGGCCGGAAGGTTGATCAGAACGATCGGCAACTCGCCGGCTGCGCGGCGCAGCTCCACGGGATCGTGATCATAGGGGAACTGCACCTCTGCGCCCTCGAACCCGGCTCTCGCGGCTGCCCCGAACCGCTCGGGCAGGGGCCGCTCCGTGAACATGAAGGAGAGATTGGCGATGAGCTGCATGCGGGCCGGCCTCAGGGGAGGTGAACCTGCCCACTCGATACGCTGTCACGGCAGCCGAGGCGAGGCACAAAGCCGCGTGCGGGCGGCGAGAGCTGTGTGGCGGGGCTGGCTTTTCCGCCGCAGCGCGGCGAAGAGCAGGTCGCGGCCCCCCGATTCGCAAGGCGGCCCCCTGTTCACGAAGGAACCCCACAATGGTGTCGGCCCAGATCGGGAGCCGCTGGGCTCCTCACCTCCTCAGCATTCTTCGCATCATGGCCGGGCTGCTCTTCATGCAGCACGGCACACAGAAACTGCTCGGCTTCCCGGTGCCGCCGGGCAGCGGCATGCCCGCAATGGGCTCGCTGCTCTGGTTCGGCGGCATCATCGAACTGGTCGGCGGGGCGCTCCTGACCATCGGACTTCTGACGCGGCCGGTCGCCTTTCTGGCCTCGGGCATGTGCGCCTTCGCCTATTTCATGTTCCATGCGCACCGAAACTTCTTCCCGATCGTCAACCAGGGCGAGCTCGCGGCGCTCTACAGCTTCGTGTTCCTCTACTTCGTGGCCGCAGGCCCGGGCCCCTGGAGCGTTGATGCCCGCATGGGCCGCACCTTCCTGAGCCGCTGGAGCTGAGCCGGGTCAGGCCCCGCCCGTCACGACGGGCCGGGCCGGGTCGGCCGTCCATTCCGACATGGAGCCGTCATAGAGCCGCACGGCCGGCTGGCCGAGCACCTCGGACAGCACGAACCAGTTCGTGGCCGCCTGCTGGCCGGTGTTGCAGAACGGGATGACCGGCCGGCCCGGCTCGGTCGCAAACAGCGACTCGAGCTCCGGCCTGGGCCGCAGACGGTTCGTGGCCGGATCATAGGCGCGGGCGCCTGGCTGGTGCACCGAGCCGGGAATCCGGCCGGCCCGGGCCGCCTGTTTCGACTGCTCCCGGCCCTCGAAGGACTCGAGGTTGCGGGTGTCCACGAGGGTCGCCGAGCCTTCGCGCACGGCCTGCTCGACCTGATCGACGGTGGCCCGGAGCGAGGCGTCGATCAGCACCGGATAGGGGTTCGCCGGGCGGCTCGCGCCCGGGCCCGTCTCCAGCGGCTGGCCCGCGGCCGCCCAGGCCGCGGTGCCGCCGTCCAGAAGCGAGACGGCCGTGTGCCCGGCGGTCTTCAGCGTCCAGTAGACCCGCGCCGCCGCGCTGAAATCCCCGGACGACACGCCCGCCGGCGCCACCACCACATGCGTCCCGGGCTCGATGCCGATCCGGCCGAACAGCGCCGACAGCGCCTCGGGCTCGGGCAGCATGCCGGCGCCGCCGCCGCGGGTGGCTCGCCAGCCGTCCTGGACGTAATCGGTGTGCACGGCCCCGGGAATGTGCCCCGCCTCGAAGGCGGCCCGGCCGCCGCCGTCCACCGCCGAGCGGATGTCGAGCACCAGCGTTGCGTGCTGGCCCAAAGCTGAGGCCAGGTCGCCGACGCTGACGAGGGGGCTGAACGGGCTCGGAACCATGGACTGCTCCTGTGTGCCGCGGCCTCGGCGCCGCATCCGCTAAAGGGTGGCGATCACCTTCCCGAACACGCGCCGGGTTTCCAGCTTTTCGAGCCCGCGCGAAAATTCGGCAAGCGGCAAGACGGTGTCGATCACCGGCGCCATGCCGCCCGCCATCTTGGCCAGCGACTGGGTGATGTTTTCCATCCGGCAGCCGAAGGAGCCGGTGATGCGGTATTGCTGCTGGAACAGCTGCATCAGGTTCATGGTGGTCGAAACGCCGGAGGTCGAGCCGCAGGTGACCAGGCGCCCGCCGCGCTTCAGGCACAGGAGGGAGCCGTTCCAGGTCTCCGCCCCGACATGCTCGAAGACCACGTCGACGCCCTTGCGCTTGGTCAGCCGGCGCACCTCGCCCTCGAAGCGCTCCGTCCGGTAATTCACCACGTGATCGGCGCCGAGGGCCTTCGCCTTTTCGCCCTTCTCGTCGTCCCCGACGGTCGCATAGACCTCGCAGCCAATGGCCTTCGCCATCTGGATTGCGGCGGTGCCGATGCCGGAGCCGCCGGCCTGAACCAGCACGCTCTCGCCGGGTTCGAGCCGGGCATTGTCGAACAGCATGTGCTGCACGGTGCCGAAGGCGATCGGTGCGCAGGCGGCCTGCTCGAAGGACACGCCTTCGGGGATCGGCATGACCAGCCGGGCCGGCATGGTGACCAGCTCGCGCGAAAACCCGTCGAGGTGGAAGCCCATGATGCCGGAGACGTTCTCGCACAGGTTGTCGCGCCCCTCCCGGCAGGCGCGGCAATGGCCGCAGGTGATGGCGCCGTACATGACCACGGGCTGGCCCGCCCGCAGGGTCTCGACGCCCTCGCCGACCGACTCGATCTCGCCGGAGGCCTCGGCCCCGACCACCACCGGCAGCTTGCGGCGCACGAAGGCCATGCCCCGGAAGCCCCACACGTCAATGTGATTCAGGCCGACCGCCCGGACGCGAATGCGGACCTCGCCCGGACCGGGCGGGGGCGGCGGGTCGAGTTCCACCAGTCGGAGGTCGCGGTCGCCGAAGAGCTGGAGGGCTTTCATGTCACCTGATCGGTCCGGGCTGGCCGCGGGTCGGAATGTCGCCTTAGCGCAAGAGGGTGCGGTTCGGCCATGAGGTCGAGCTTTTTGGTTGGGCCCGCCGAATCCGGCACGATCCTCGCTTCGCGGCCCGTTCCATGGTCAAGCTTGAGGGGCCAGGGCGATCCTGCCTGAGCTGGAGTGAGATGATGACCCGATTCCGGAGCCAACTCGCAAAGTTCGTCTCGATCCTCGCCCTGACGACCGGCCTGGGTGCCGGGCCAGGATGGGCCGAGATCGACAACTCGGCGCTCGCCAAGCCGGAGTTCCGGGAGCACGTCCGCACGTTCGGCGTGGTCTACACGATGCCGGCGGACGTCAACGACGCGCTCGGCCGCACGGTCACCGCGCCGCTCCGGGAAAAGCTTCTCGGGCTCGGGCTGCTGACCGAAGCCGTGCGCACCAACATCGCCCACGTCACCGTGGTTCATATCCACAATTCCGACTCGACCACGCCGGACAAGATGCTGGCCGCCTTGCCCAAGCCGCCGGCGCCGTTTGAGACCGTTCTCAAGCGTTTCTACACGACCGAGGCCGCCACCGGGGCGGGTCACCCGTGGTGGCTCGATCTCGGCATCGAGAAGACCGGGCCGGGATACGAGACCATGATGAGCTACAACACGGAGGTGACGGCGGCTTTGGCGCCCCTGCGCGACGGCCCGCTGCCGCGCGTCACCGGGCCCGTCTACGCGAAGATGGGCGACGCCGCGAAGTCGCTCGTGCAAACCATGGGCGTGAGCGGCGTCAACGTGGTCAAGGACGGCAAGGAGCTGCGCTCCCACAACCCGCACCTGACGCTCGTCTACAGCATGGCGCCCTTCGCACCCTCCAAGCCCGCCATGGACAAGACCGCCGAGGAGTTCAACCAGATCCTGCCGGCCGGCCTGCCCCTGTCCGTGAGGACGGTGTCCATCGTGGAACTCGGCTTCACGGGCAATGTCAGCCGCGAGATCTACCGGATCAACCTCGCTGACGGGTCCGTGCTCGACGTGGCGTCGGGGCAGCCGAAGGCCCGGTAGGGAGCTGCACGCCCGTCTACCGGTGCACCCCGGTCATCGCCAGCATGCCGCCATCGACCGGCAGCACGGCGCCCGTGATGTAGGCGGCGGACGGGCCGAGCAGGAATGCGACGAGACCCGCGACCTCGGCCGGCGTTGCGAAACGGCCCGCCGGGATCTGCGTCTCCATTTGGGTCCGGAACGCCGCGTAGGGCGCCATCATGTCCGTGTCGATGAAGCCCGGCGCGACGTAGTTCACGGTGATGCCGCGCTTGGCGCTCTCGACGGCGAGGGTGCGGCAATAGGACAGCAGGGCGCCCTTCGAGGCCGCGTAGGCGGCGTTGCCGGGGCTACCCTGGAGGGCCGCCACGGAGCCGATCACGCAGATGCGGCCGGAGCGCGCCCGGATCATGCCCCGCAGGGCGGCCTTGGCGAGGCGCGTCAGGGACCAGAAGTTCACCTGCATCACGGTCTCGGCCTTGTCCTGCGCCATCATCGCGGCCAGCACGTCGTAGGCTTGGCCGGCATTGTGGACGAGGCCGTAGAACCCTTCCTGCTCGATCGCGTCCGCGAAGATCTCCAGCGAGCCGCGGTCGGCGAGGTCCAGCCGGCGAGACGTGACGGTCGCCTCCGGCGCGCTCTCCTTCAGCGCCGCAACCAGCGCCGCGGCTTCGTCGGCGGAATTGCGGAAGGTGAAGTCGACGTCGAAGCCGGATGTGGCGAGCGCCGTCACGGTCGCGGCGCCGACACCCCGGCCACCGCCGGTCACGAGGACACGTTTTCTCATCGGGGCTCGGCCGCCAGGACCAGGCAGGTGTTCTGGCCGCCGAAGCCGAAGGAGTTCGACAGCACGACAGAGACGGAGGCGTCGCGGGCCTCGTTCGGCACCACGTCGAGCGGGATCGCCGGGTCGGGCACCGCGTAGTTGATGGTCGGCGGCAGGCGGCCGTTGCGGATGGTCAGCAGCGAGATCGCGGCCTCCACGGCCCCCGCGGCCGTGAGCGTGTGGCCGATCATCGACTTGTTGGACGAGATCGGGACGCTCTTCATGCGTTCGCCGATCACGGCCGTGAGGCCCAGGGCTTCCATCTTGTCGTTCTCGGGCGTTCCGGTGCCGTGGGCGTTCACGTAATCCACGTCCTCCGGGCTGAGTTCCGCATCGGCAAGCGCGTCCCGGATCGCGGCCACGATGGGCGCGCCGTCCGGGCTCGACCGGGTTCGGTGGAAGCCGTCGCCCTTCTCGCCGCAGCCGAGCAGGTAGCCCAGGATGGTGGCGCCACGAGCCCGGGCATGGTCGGCGTTCTCGAGCACCAGGGCGCCCGCACCTTCCCCCATCACGAACCCGTCCCGGTTCTTGGCAAAGGGCTTCGCGGCCGCTTCCGGCGGGTCGTTCTGTGTGGAGAGAGCGGACAGGAGCGAGAAGCGGATCAGCGATTCCGGGTTCACCGACCCATCCGTGCCGATGCACAGGGCCGCCTGGGTCTCGCCGCGCCGGATGGCCTCGGCGCCGAGCTGGATGGCCGTCGCGCCGGAGGAGCAGGCGGTGGAGAGCGAGATCGGTGAGCCGCGGGTGCCGAAGCGCTCGGCCAGCCGCTCGGCCACGGTGCCGAACAGGAACAGCTCGTGGAACTCGCCGAAGCGGCCGGTCGCGGCGGAGGCCAGCAGGTCGCGATAGGTCACGGCCTCGGTCGCGCCCGAAGCCTCCGCCAGCGCGCGGCGCTGCGGCCAGTCGAGCTCCACCGGCGGCACGGCGATGAACAGCGCGCCCGGAAAATCGCCCGGCCGGCCGATGCCCGATTGCGCCACGGCCTCGTCGGCTGCGAGTTCGGCGAAGCGCTCGGACAGGACCGGCGCGCAGAGCGGCTCGGCCGGGACGAAATCGACCGTCGCGGCGACCCGCGTGCGCAGGCCGTCCACCGGAAAGCGACGGATCTCGTGGATGCCGGAGCGGCCGGCGGTGAGCGCGGCCCAGTTGTCCTCCGCGCCCTGTCCCAGGGAGGTGACGAGCCCCAAGCCCGTGACCGCCACCAGGGGACGGCCTCGCCCGTCCTTCATGCTCGCTTGCGTCATGGCCCCGTTTAGCGCGCGGCCGCGACCCGCACCATGCCTTCGCCGCGGCGATGTCCTACGCAGGACGTTACCACATCGCGAGCGGTGCCCGCCGCGACCAGGCCCGTGGCAATGACCGCGCCTGCGGGGCCGGGCGCTTCCATGAGGTGACCCATTAGGTCGCCGAGATCGTACACGCGAGCGGCGGGCGCGAGCCGGGCGAGGGCGGCATGCTCCTCGGTCGTCGCCGGAGCGACGCCCGTGGCGGCGCTGAGCACCACGTCCGGCGAGGGGGTGCCGAGGTCGCGCCAGCACAGCTCCACGGCCGCCTCGACGCTGCCTGGCCCGCGCCGGGTCCGGACGGCCGCGACGGGGGCCAGCATGGCCCGGGCCTCGGCGCCGCGGCTCTCGGCATGCTGCTCCGATTCCAGCACCAGAAAGGCCGCTCCGGAGCCGAGAACAAAGCCGCCGCCCTCCGCCGCCCGGTCGCGGACAGGCCGGAAGGGCTTGTTCCAGTAGAAGCCGCCCAACTCGTAGGTCAGCATCACGTCCGGCCGCTCGGCGTTGTAGGACGAGCCGACTAGCATGATCTCGGCCTGGCCGGCGGCGATTCGCGCTTCGGCGATGCGCAGGGCGTCGATCCCGGCCTGCTCCTCGCCCATGAAGGTGCGGGACGCGCCGGTGATCCCGTGCACGATCGCGATGTTGCCGGCGAGCAGGTTCGACAGCTGCGCCAGAAAGAGCGTCGGCCGCAGATCGCTCATCAGGTGTTCGTTCAGATAGGCGCCCGGCGAAGCCGCATCCCGCAGACCGGTGAGGATCTGCGAATCAACCTCGTAGTCGCGCTCGCCGCCCCCCGCCGCCACGATGAGCTGCATGCGTGCCTTGAGGGCGGGGTCGTCCTTGAGCCCCGCGGCTTCGAGCGCCAGCCCGGCCGCGTAGCAGCCGAGCCGCTGCCAGGGTTCCATCTGACGCTGGTCGGACTTCTTCGGGATCTGCCGGTCCCATTCCAGCGGCACGACGGGATGGACCGGATAGCCCGAATGGCGCTCCTGCCCGACCGGAGCCGTCCGGCCGGCGGCCAGCGCCTCGAGATGCGCCGCGACGCCCTCGCCCTGGCCCGACACGATGCCGGTGCCGGTCACCACCACGCGCCGGCGCATCAGGCTGGTCCGACGGCGAGACCGATCGCGCCGGCTCGGGCGCGCATCAGGTGGTCGAGTTCGGCCGGGAAGGGGAGGATGCGGAAGCGCAATTCGGCATCCGCGATGCGCTTTGATCCGGCGACGATGCGCGACTTGGTCACGGCGTAGCCCGATCCTTCGTGCTCGAGCTCGGCCGAGATTTCGAGTTCGGCGCCCGGTTCCACGAAATCCCGGAAGCGGGCCCGATCAACACCCATCAGAAACGGCATGCGGCTGAACTCGCGCATGGCCAGCAGCAGATAGCCCGAGGCTTGCGCCATGGTCTCGGTCAGGAGCACCCCGGGAACCAGCGGCCGGCCGGGAAAGTGGCCCTCAAAGACAGGGCTGGCCTGCGGCACGGTCGAGCGCACCAAGATCGTGCCGACCGTGCGGTCGATCTCGACGACGCGGTCGATCATCTCGAAATATTCGAGGCGCATGGCCGCCCCCGCCTCGCGGGGGTGGGTTTCAGGCCCCTTTCGCCGCCACCAGGGCGTCGATCCGGGCCACCAGGTTCTTCAGCACGAAATACTCCTCGGCCGGAACCTTCCCCTCGTTCACCTCCTGCGTCCACTTCTCGAGCGGCAGCTTGATGCCGAACGCCTTGTCGACCGCGAAGGCGATGTCGAGAAAGGCCAGGGAATCGATCCCGAGGTCGTCGATGGCGTGGCTGTCGAGCGTGATCTTGTCGCGCGGGATGTCCGCGGTCTCGGAGATGATGCCCGCAACGGTCTCGAAGGTTGAGGACATGATCCCCGTGTCTCCATGCTGATGGATTATCGCGGGCAGCCGCAGGGTAGCCCCGGGGTGACCCGCTGCGCGTGGGGTGGCCTTACACGAGGGGTGGGGACCGGGCAACCGCGCCTGACGGGTCGGGCAGGCCCGCCGCCAAGGCTCTGATCGCCGCGAGCGACAGGGTGCCGACCGGCCGCGGGCCGCCGTCGACCACGGCGAGCGCCTCGGCGCCCGAGCCGAGCAGGATCGAAAGTGCGACCTGGAGGCTCGCCTCCGCCGGCACCTCCGGGGCTCCCTCCGGCGGGCGTTCGCCGGACCGGCACGCCGCTGCGGCGGTCAGAAGCGTGAGGCGCCTGAGCGCGCGGTCGGAGCCCAGGAACTCGGCCACGAAGGCGTCGGCCGGCGCGGCCAGCACCTGGTCGGGCCGGTCGTGCTGCACGAGACGCCCGTCGCGCATCACCGCCACGGTGTCGCCCATGCGGATCGCCTCGTCGAGGTCGTGGGTGACGAGGATCACGGTCTTGCGCAGACGGCGCAGGATCTCCGTGATCTCCCGCTGCAGCCGCCCCCGTTCCAGCGGGTCCACGGCGGCGAAGGGCTCGTCCATCAGCAGCACAGGCGGATCGGCCGCGAGCGCCCGGGCGACGCCCACCCTCTGGCGCTGGCCGCCGGACAGGCTGGCGGGCCGCCGGTCCCGGAACAGGGCGGGATCGAGCCCGACCAGCCCGAGCATGGCGTCCACCCGGGCGGCGATCCGGGCCCGGTCCCAGCCGAGCAGCCGCGGCACGGTGGCGACGTTGCCGGCGACGCTGAGATGCGGAAACAGGCCGGTGCCCTGGATCACGTAGCCGATGCCGCGCCGCAGCTTGACCGGATCGGCCGCCGTGACGTCCCGGCCCGCCACCACGATCCGGCCGGAGCTCGGCTCGATCAGCCGGTTCACCATCCGAAGGGTGGTGGTCTTGCCGCAGCCCGACGGGCCGATCAGCGCGCAGGTGCGGCCTTCCTCGATCAGGAGGTCGATGCCGTCCACCGCCGGCCGGGCGGCGCCCGGATAGTGCTTGCCGACGCCTTCGAGCCGGATCACGGGGCGGTGGGTCCAAGCCGGCGGGTGGCCATCCGCTCGGCCCAGCCGAAGCCGAGCTCCGCTGCGCCGGCCATGGCGGCGACGGCCAGCGCGCCCGCGACGAGCTGGGGGGTGTCGAGCAGCCCCATCCCGGCCGAGATCAGCTCGCCGAAGCCGCCGCCGCCGATGAACACGGCGAGGGTCGCGGCGGCCACGATTTGGACGGCGGCGCTGCGCAGGCCGGCCAGGATCACCGGCGCGGCCAGCGGCAGCTCGACCCGGGCCAGCACCTGAGCCGGCGCCAGGCCCTGGCCGCGGGCGGCGTCGACGATGTCGGACGGCACGCCGCCAAGCCCCGCCATGGTGTTGAGCAGCACCGCCGGCAGCCCGTACAGGACGAGCGCCACGACGGACGGGGCCGTGCCGGTGCCGAGCAGCGGCAGCATGATCACCAGGAGCGCGAGGCTCGGGATCGTCCGCAGCGTGTTCACCAGGGCCACCACGGGGCCGGCGAGGCGCGGCTGCCGCGTGAGCGCGATGCCGAGCGGCAGGCCGATGCCGGCGGCGATCAGGAGCGAGAGGCCGCTGAGCAGGGCATGCTCGCCCCCCGTCCGCAGCAGGAGGTCCGGATGGGCGCGCAGCCAGGCCACGAGATCGAGCATCAGCCGGCCAGCCCGGTCGCGAGGCGGAGGCGCGTCTCCAGGCGGCGCAAGGACTCGTCCGCCGCGACGGCCAGCAGCGAGGCCGCGACGGCGCCGGCCACGACCTTGTCGCCGTGGTCCTGCGTGATGCCCTGGAAGATCAGGTCGCCGAGCCCGCCGGCACCGATAAAGGCCGCCACCGTGGCGACGGAGATCTGCAGCACGGCCGTGAGCCGGATCCCGGCCAGGATCACGGGCGCGGCGAGCGGCAGTTCGACCCGCAGCAGCCTGCGGCCGCGGCTGAAACCCATGCCGTCGGCCGCGTCCAGGATGTCGGCCGGAACCTCCCGGAGGGCGACCGCAACGTTGCGGGTCAGGACCAGGAGGGAATAGCTCACGATCGCGACCAGGGCCGGGCCCTGCCCGAGCCCCATCAGCGGCACGAGCAGCGCGAAGAGGGCCAGCGCCGGCACGGTGTACAGCGCGCCGGCCAGGGCCATGACGACCCCGTGCAGCCGTGGCCGCCGGGCGGCCAAGATGCCGAGAGGGAGCGCGATGGCGAGCGAGATGGCGAGCGCCTGCCCGACCAGGGCGAGGTGCTGGAGGGTGGCCTCGAGCAGCACGTCGCCGTTCTCGATGGCCCAAACCACGTCAAGCTATCGGGTTACGCCGTGGGCGGTCAGGAACTCGGCCGCGACCCGTCGCGGCTCGCGCTTGTCGACCTCCACCTGCCGGTTCAGTTCCTGCATGGTGGCGTTGTCGATCAGCGCGTTCACCCGGGCGAGCGCCGCAGTGGCGGCCGGGTTGGCGGCGATCTCCGGCCGCACCACCGGCGCCAGGAAGTAGGGCGGGAAGAGGTGTTTGTCGTCGTCCAAGACGACGAACTTGCCGGCCGCGATCTGCCAGTCGGTCGAAAAGCCGTTGGTGACCTCGGCCTGGCGGCTGGTCAGGGCGTCGTAGCGCAGCCGCAGGGCGGCGAATTGGCGGCTCTCGCCGAACTGGATGCCGTACACCGCCTTGAGACCCGGCACCCCGTCGTAGCGGTCGAAGAACTCGGATCCGCCGGCGAGCCGGAGCTTGGGCGCAGCCGCCGCGAGGTCGGACAGGGTCTTCAACCGGTGCTCGGCCGCGGTGTCGGGCCGGACCACGATGGCGTTGCCGTTGTTGACCCGGGACGGGGGCAGCCAAGTCAGGTTGAAGGCCTTCTCGTAATGGCGCTTCACCTTCTCGAACACGCGCGCCGCGTCCGTGTCGTTCTCGGCCTTCATGACGGCGAGCAGGCCCGTGCCGGTATATTCCGGGTAGAGGTCGATCGCGCCCGTCCGGACTGCCTCGTGCGCCACCAGCGTCGCCCCGAGATTGATCTTGCGGTCCACCTTGAACCCGGCCGCCTCCAGCGCGCCCGCGTAGAGCTCGGCCACGATGAACTGCTCGGTGAAGTTCTTGGAACCGACCCGGATGGTCTGGGCGGCAGTGGGACCGAGCTGGACCAGCACGGACGCCAGCGTCACGGCGAGCAGCAGGCGAAGGCGGGTCATCGTCCCTCCGGCAGTTCGGCCGGAGCGTAGCGACTGGCGCGCGGCCGGGAAAGCTCCGCATCCTGGCGGGCCCGGAACCTGTTACGAGGCCCGAAAGGCAGGGGAGGGAGCCGATGAAGATCCGGGTCGGGGCGGTGTCCCGCAACTATTTCAACATGCCGCTCTGGGTGGCGCAGGACCGGGGGCTCTTTGCCCGGCACGGGCTCGACGTGGAGCTGCACCTGATCGAGGCCATCGACGAGGTGACGGGCCGTCTCGCGGCCGGTGATCTCCAGATCGATCTCGGCGTCACCGAGAACGTCATCCTGGAATGTGAGCGGGGCGGCAGCCTCGTCATTGTGGGTGGCAACGTGAATCGTCTGCCCTTCTCGCTGATGGCCCGCCCCGGAATCCGGAGCATCGCGGAGCTGAAGGGCGCCCGCATCGGCGTGTCCTCCGTGGAAGCCGGGTCCTCGTCGCTGGTGATGCGGATGCTGGCCGAGCACGGGCTGCACCATCCGCAGGACTACAGGCTGCTGCCGGTCGGGCCGATCCTGGCCCGCTGGCGCCTGCTGCAGAGCGGGGAGATCGATGCCGGCCTGCAGGGCGCCCCGATGAACCGCATCGCGGCCGCGGCGGGCTTCTCCGACCTCGGCTCGCCGCGCGACCTCTTCCCCGATTTCCAGTTCACCTCCGTCAACGTGGAGCGGGGCTGGGCGCAGGTGAACCGGCCAGCCGTGGTCGCCTTCCTGCGCGCCTGGATCGAGGCGCATCGCTGGCTGCTGGCTCACCGCGAGGAGTCGCGCGCCGTCGCGGCCCGGGAGGCTTCGCTGTCGGCCGACGAGGCCGACATCGCCTGGGACGAGATGGTGGCGGGCGGCATCTTCCCGCTGGACGGCCGGGCCGGCGTGGCGGCCGTCCAAACCCTGATCGAGGTCAGCGCCCTGATCCGGGCGTTGCCTGGGCGCGCCGCGCTGCGGGCCGAGACCTATATCGACGGCAGCTTCGTCGACGCCGCCGAAGCGGGGCTGCCGGCGACCTGAGCGTCAGCGACGCCCGAAGGGCCGGATCGCCACCCCGTCCGCCTCCAGCACCTCGCGGACGCGACGGGCCATGGCGACCGCCGTGGCGCCGTCGCCATGGACGCAGATGGTGTCGATGCGGGCCGGAATGCGCTTGCCGGACGCGCTGGTGATCGTCTGGTCGCGCACCATGGCCAGGACGCGCCGGGCGGCCTCGTCGGCGTCGTGCAGCACCGAGCCCGGCTTTTTGCGGGACATGAGCTGGCCGTCATCCTCATAGGTGCGGTCGGCGAACACTTCGGCCGCGGCCGCGAGGCCGAGCTTGTCGGCCACCCGCTCCGTCGGCAGCCCCGGCATGGTGACGTAGATCAGCGACGGGTCCACGGCCTTGATGGCGCGGCCGAGGGCGAGGGCGAAATCCTCCTCCTCGTTCGTGACGTTGCCGAGCGCGCCGTGCGCCTTGACGTGGGTGACCTTGTGCCCGGCCAGCGAGGCGCAGGCCTGCATGGCGCCGATCTGGTAGGCGATCATGCGCTCGATCTCGGCCATGGTGTCCCCCCGGATCACGCGCCGGCCGAAGCCCCAGAGATCGTTGAAGCCCGGATGGGC
Source organism: Enterovirga sp. (assembly GCF_028290205.1). Taxonomy (GTDB): domain Bacteria; phylum Pseudomonadota; class Alphaproteobacteria; order Rhizobiales; family Beijerinckiaceae; genus Enterovirga. The sequence continues at coordinate 19,211 of NZ_JAQGKF010000027.1, forward strand.
GCCGACCGAGACGCCCTTTTCCTTCGCCATCCGGGCGGTCTCGACCATGATGTTCGGGTCGCCGCCATGGAAGCCGCAGGCCACGTTGGCCGAGGTGATGACCTCCATCATCGCGGCGTCGTCGCCGAGGGTCCAACGGCCGTAGCCCTCGCCCATGTCGCAATTGATGTCGACCTGCATGACGTCCTCCCAAGCGTGGCAGTGCTACTTCGTTGGCTCCGCCGCGAAATGGATGCAAGGGTCCAGCACGATGCGGTTGGGATCGCCCGGCGTGTAGGCGCCCGCCACCACGATGCGGTCGCCCGGCCCGCGGCCCTCGGTCGTGTAGGTGATGCAGGCGACCTGCGGGTCCGGCGGGCGGCAGATCACCATGAAGACCAGGGCCTCGCCGCTCGTGGCGGCCGAGACCTCGCCTTCGACCTGGATGGTCATGTAGGCCTCGCCGGAGGGCGGCGGCAGCCCCGCCAACGCCTCCCGGAGGTCCCCGCAACGCGCCCGGACGCTCGGTTCGGGCTGGGCCGAAGCCGGCAGGGCCACGAGCGCGCCGAGGCCGAGCAGGGCGAGGCGCGCGGAATGCCGCCTCACACCAGAACCGGTTGGGGCACGCGCGCGTCCAGGTCGAACACGCGTTGATAGCGTTCGACCTCGCGCCGAGGACCGGTCGCCTTGGTCGGGTTGTCGGACAGCTTCACGGTCGGGCGGCCGTCCGCGGAGATGACTTTGCAGACGACCGAGATCGGATCGAGCAGCCCGCCCGGGGCGAGGCCCCGGAAGTCATTCGTCAGGAGCGTGCCCCAGCCGAAGCCGATCCGCATGCGGCCTGCAAAATGGGCGTGCACCCGCTCGATCATCTCGATGTCGAGCCCATCGGAGAAGATGGTCAGTTTTTCGCGCGGGTCCTCGCCGCGCGAGAGCCAGAACCGGCAGGCTTCCTCGCCGCCTTCGATCGGGTCCTTGGAATCGATGCGGATGCCGGTCCAGCCGGAGACCCAGTCCGGCGCATGGGCCAGGAAACGCGTGGTTCCGTAAGTGTCGGGAAGCACCACCAGGAGATTGCCCTGGTAATCCTCCTGCCAGTCCGACAGCACCCGGTAGGGAGCCTCCAGCATGTCCTGCTCGTCCCCGGCGAGCGCGGTGTAGACCATGGGCAATTCGTGCGCGTTGGTGCCGATCGCCTCCACCTCGCGGCGCAGCGCGATGAGGCAGTTGGACGTGCCCAGAAAGGCGTCGCCCAGTCCCTCCTGCATGGCCTGCACGCACCAATCCTGCCACAGGAAGCCGTGCCGGCGGCGCGTGCCGAAATCGGAAATGGACAGCCCGGGCAGCCGCTGCAGCCGCTCGATCTTCTCCCAAACCCGCGACATGCCGCGGGCGTACAGAACTTCGAGTTCGAACTTGCCCATGCCGCGCGTTACGCCGCGCGAGCGCAGCTCGTTCAGGATGGCGAGGGCCGGGATCTCCCACATCGTGGTCTCGATCCAGGGACCGTGGAAGGTGAGCTCGTACTGGCCGTCGACCTCGCGCAGCTCGTATTCGGGGAAGCGGAAGCCTTCCAGCCAGCCCACGAAATCGGCCGAGAACATCTGCCGCTTGCCGTAGAAGGTGTTGCCCCGCAGCCAGGTGGATTCGCCGCGCGACAGCCGCAGCGTCCGGACATGGTCGAGCTGCTCGCGCAGCTCCCCGAGGTCGATAATGTCGGCCAGCCGCACGCGGTGCGTCCGGTTCACCACGCCGAAGGTGACGTCCACGCCGCGATGGCGGCGATAGATCGTCTGGCCCATCAGGAGCTTGTAGAAATCGGTGTCGAGAACCGAGCGGACGATCGGGTCGATCTTCCAGCTGTGATTGTAGACCCGCGTGGCGATGTCGACCATCGCTGCTCTGTACGCTCCGCCGGCTCCGCGCCCGTGCCCGAACCGAGCGGGACCTTGCCCCATTTCCGGCGCGCCGTCACCGCGCGTGTCGGGCTCCATCCGGGGCCCGGCCTCGACGAGAGGTTGCGGCCGCCGGCCGGGAGAGCCGGCGGGGCGCTCCTGGCGGCCGCTAGGAGCCGCCGGTCAGGCTTTGAGGCTGACCTTCTTCTGGTCCGCCAGCTCCTCCGGCGTCTCGCCCGTGAGCCGCGCCTTGGCGTAGCCGTAGAGCTGCATCATGGTCCGGGACGGGCTGTCCCAGTATTCCCCGCCGGACGGGTGGACGCGGATCAGCGCGATGTCCGGGTCCTCCGGTCCGTTCGGGAACCAGGTCCTCAGCCCCTCGCTCCACAGCTCCTTCACCTTGCCCTTGTCGGTCACGATCTCGGCCGTTCCGGACACGGACACGTAGGTCTGAGCCGAGGTGTCCGCATAGGCGAGGTTGATCTGCGAATCCTTGCGCAGCTCGCCAACCTTGGGGGCCCGGGCGCGGCTGAAGAACCAAAGGTCGCCGGACGGGTCCGTCGTGTGACTGTACATCGGGCGGCTGTGCAGGGAGCCGTCCGGCTCGACCGAGGTCATCATCGCGATGCGGATGTCCTTGATCAGCTCGTACAGTTTCTTGGCGCCCTCGTGATGCGTGTGGTCGTGTGCCATCCGGGTCTCCTCGGGCAGGATGCGGCTGCCGCTGCCTGTTCGCTGGCTCGGGGAACGGCGGGCCGGCGCTTTGGTTGCGGCCGGGACGGGGCAGGACGGCGATCTCGCGCAGGCGTGACCTTAACGGAGCCCTCGCGATCCCCTACAGATCCGCCCGACAGCGGGAGAGCGCCTTGGCGGTTTCGACAGACGACGTGGTGCGGGCCCTGGCGGCCGTCCAGCTGGACGGGCGGGCCCTGCCGGAGACCGGGCGCCTGTCCGCGATCCTGAGCGAAGGAGGGCGAGTGAGCTTCTCGCTCGCCATCGAGCCCAGCGAGGCGGCGCGGCTGGAGCCCGTGCGGCAGGCGGCCGAGCAGGCCGTGAAGGCCTTGCCCGGCGTCACGGCCGCCTTTGTCAGCCTCACGGCGGATCGCCCGCCCGCCAAGCCGGCCCCGGCTGCGCCGCGACAGCCGGGCGCCCCGCCGCGCGCGCAAGCCATCCCGGGCGTGCGCCATGTGTTCGCGGTCGCGTCCGGCAAGGGCGGTGTCGGCAAGTCGACGCTCGCCTGCAACCTCGCCCTGGCCCTCAAGGCGCGCGGCCTCAAAGTCGGGCTGATGGATGCGGACATCTACGGACCATCGGCGCCGCGCCTGTTCGGGCTCGGCGGCAAGAAGCCGCGGGTCATCTCGGGCCGCATTCTCGAGCCGCTCGACGGCTACGGCGTCCAGGTGATGTCGATCGGCTTTCTGGTCGAGGAAGAGACCGCCATGATCTGGCGCGGCCCGATGGTGATCTCGGCCATCACCCAGATGCTCCGCGAGGTCGCCTGGTCGGAGCTCGACGTCCTGGTGGTCGACATGCCGCCTGGCACCGGCGACGCGCAGCTCACCATGGCCCAGACGGTGCCGCTCGCCGGTGCCGTGATCGTGTCCACACCGCAGGACCTCGCCCTGATCGATGCCCGGCGCGGCATCGCCATGTTCCGCAAGGTCGAGGTTCCGATCCTGGGCGTGGTCGAGAACATGGCCTCGTTCAGCTGCCCGAATTGCGGCCACGTCTCGCACATCTTCGGCCATGGGGGTGCCCGGGCCGAGGCCGAGAAGGCGGGCGTGCCGTTTCTTGGCGAGGTGCCGCTCGACATGGCCATTCGGGCCACCTCGGACGAGGGCCGCCCGGTGGTCGCGACCGATCCGGACGGGCCGCATGCCCGCGCCTATCTGGCCATCGCCGACCGGGTTTGGGAGCGGGTCACCGGCGGGGCCGCCACCCGGGCCGCGCCCCGCATCGTGATCGAGTGAGGGCCGGCCGCGCCCGGCTTGACACCGGCCGAGCCCGGCACGAGTAATCGCCCCTTGGGGACCGCGATCTCCCCATGAGGCGTCAGCTGAAGAATCGCGTCCCCCGCTTCACCGCCCGGACGCGCAGCCATGGCCTCCTCCACGACCTCCATCAGTGTTGAAAAGCTCGCCCGTCTGATCGGCACGCCGGCCTGCCCGGTGCTGGTCGACGTGCAAACCGATGCCGATTTCGCGGCCTTGCCGCGGCTCGTTCCGGGAGCCCGCCGGCGGCCCTGGGACCGGGCGGGCGAGTGGGCGGCGGAATGCGCCGGCCGACCGGCCGTTCTGATCTGCCAGAAGGGGCTGAAGCTGAGTCAGGGCGCGGCCGCCTGGCTGCGCCAGGCCGGCGTGCCGGCCGAGAGCCTGGAGGGCGGCGCGCTCGCCTGGCAGGCCGCCGGGCTGCCGATGGTTCCGGAGGCCAGCCTCCCGGCGCGGGACCGGGAGGGCCGCACCATCTGGGTGACGCGGTCACGGCCCAAGGTCGACCGGATCGCCTGCCCGTGGCTGATCCGGCGCTTCGTGGACCCGGCCGCCGTGTTTCTGTTCGTGGCCCCGTCCGAGGTTTTGGCGGTGGCGGACAGGTTTGCGGCCGCCCCCTTCGACATCGAGGAGGACGGGGTGTTCTGGACCCACCGCGGTGACCGATGCACCTTCGACGTCATGGTCGCAGAATTCGGTCTGTCCACGCCCGCGCTGGAGCGCCTGGCCACCATCGTCCGGGCGGCCGACACGGCCCGGCCGGAGCTCGCCCCCGAGGCGCCGGGCCTGCTCGCCGCCTCGCTCGGGCTGTCCCGGTTGTTCGCGGACGACCTGCAGCAGCTGGACGCCGGAATGGGTCTCTACGACGCGTTCTACCGCTGGTGCCGCGACGCCACGGAGGAGACGCATAACTGGCCGGCCACCAAGGGCCCGGCCAAAGCGAAGGGGACATCGGCCCGATGAGTCACGCCGCGGCGGTGAAGACGCGTTCCGACGGGGCCGGATCCGGGCTCGACCACGGGGTCACGCTTCGGGAGGCGTTCTGGGTGTGGCTGCGGGTGGCCGCGCTGTCCTTCGGCGGCCCGGCCGCCCAGATCGCCGTGATGCACCGCATCATCGTCGAGGAGAAGCGCTGGATCGGGGAGGAGCGGTTCCTGCATGCCCTCAATTACTGCATGCTCCTGCCCGGCCCCGAAGCGCAGCAGCTCGCGACCTATATCGGCTGGCTGATGCACCGGACGGTCGGGGGCATCGTGGCCGGAATCCTGTTCGTGATCCCGGGCGTGATCTCCATCATGGCGCTCAGCGTCGCCTATGTGATGTTCGGCAATGTCGGCGTCGTGGCGGCCCTGTTCTTCGGCCTCAAAGCGGCCGTGATCGCCGTCGTGCTGCAGGCGGTGGTGCGGGTCGGAAGCCGGGCGCTGCGCAACCGGACCATGATCGGGCTCGCGGCTCTCGCTTTCCTGGGCATCTTCGTCTTCGCCATCCCGTTTCCGGTCATCGTGCTGGCGGCCGGCCTGATTGGTTTCGTGGCCGGACGGGCCGGCGTGCCGGCCTTCCAGGTGGGCGGAGGGCACGGCCCGGCCAAGGGCGGCGCCGCCGTGGCCGACCGGGACACCCTTCTCGGCGAAGACCTCCCGGACCACGCCCGCCCGACCCTCGGCTCGGCGCTGCGGGTCGCGGCGGTGTGCCTCGCGCTCTGGCTCGTCCCGGTCGTCGCGCTGCTTGCGGCGCTCGGCCCCGGTCACGTGTTCAGCCAGATCGCCACGTTCTTCTCCACCATGGCGGTGGTGACCTTCGGGGGTGCCTATGCGGTCCTGGCCTATGTCGCCCAGCAGGCCGTCGAGACCTACAACTGGCTGAAACCGGGCGAGATGCTGGACGGGCTCGGCATGGCCGAGACCACGCCCGGCCCCCTCATCATGGTGCTGCAATTCGTGGGCTTCATGGGCGCCTACCGGGACCCGGGCGCCCTGTCGCCGCTCTGGGCCGGGGTGCTGGGCGGCCTCCTGGCGACCTGGGTCACCTTCGTGCCCTGCTTCCTGTTCATCTTCCTCGGCGCGCCCTTCATCGAGCGGCTGCGCGGCAATCGGGCGCTGCACGGGGCGCTGTCGGCCATCACGGCGGCCGTGGTCGGCGTGATCCTGAACCTCGCCGTGTGGTTCGCCATTCACACGGCGTTCCGGGAAACGCGGCCCGTCGCCGGCTACGGCGTCCAGTTCGATGCGCCGGTGCTGGCGAGCGTCGATGCCTGGGCCGTCGCGCTCGCGCTTGCCGCAACGGTTGCGATGTTCCGCTTCAGGGTCGGCATGATCCCGACCCTGGCCGCCTGTTCGGCCGCCGGGGTCGTCCTCTACCTGGCCGGAGCGCGCTGACGGCTCAGGCCTGGCTTGCGGCCTTCTGGCCGAGGGCCGCCTGAGCGGCCGCGAGCCGGGCGATCGGCACCCGGTAGGGCGAGCAGGACACGTAATCGAGCCCGATCTCGTCGCAGAACGTGACGGAAGCCGGGTCGCCCCCGTGCTCGCCGCAGATCCCGACCTTGAGCCCCGGCCTGACGGCGCGGCCGCGCTCGATGCCAAGCTTCACCATCTCGCCCACGCCGTCGCGGTCGATGGTCATGAACGGGTCGGCGGCCAGGATGCCCTTCTGCGTGTAGGTGCCCAGGAAGGTGCCGGCGTCGTCGCGCGAGATGCCCAGCACCGTCTGGGTGAGATCGTTGGTGCCGAAGGAGAAGAACTCGGCCGTCTCGGCGATCTCGCCCGCCCGCAGCACGGCGCGGGGAAGCTCGATCATGGTGCCGACCTGATATTCGGGCGTCACCCCGGTCTGCTCCGCCACGACCTTGGCCATGGCGTCGATCCGCTCCTTGATGATGTCGAGTTCCGCCCGGGTCATCACGAGCGGCACCATCACCTCCGGATGGACCGGCTCCCCGGTGGCACGGCCGACCTCGACCGCGGCCTCGAAGATCGCCCGGGCCTGCATCTCGGCGATCTCCGGATAGGCGACCGCGAGCCGGCAGCCCCGGAAGCCGAGCATCGGGTTGTGCTCATGCAGCTCGTTGGCGCGCCGCCGCAGCTTCTCCACGGAAAGGCCGGTCTGCGCCGCCACCTCCTGCACCTCCTGGTCGCTGTGCGGCAGGAATTCGTGCAGTGGCGGGTCGAGCAGCCGGATGGTGACCGGCAGGCCGCCCATGATGGTGAAGAGCTCGACGAAATCGGCCCGCTGGAAGGGCAGCAGCTTGGCCAGCGCCGCCCGGCGGCCCTTCTCGTCGTCGGCCAGGATCATCTCCCGCATGGCAACGAGGCGCTCGGCGTCGAAGAACATGTGCTCGGTGCGGCAGAGGCCGATGCCCTCGGCCCCGAAGGCCCGGGCCGTGCGGGCGTCCGTGGGCGTGTCGGCATTGGCCCGCACCTTCATGCGGCGGGCCGCGTCGGCCCAGCCCATCAGGGTCGCGAACTCGCCCGACAATTCGGGCTCCTGCATCGCCACGCGGCCGCGCAGCACCTGGCCGGAACCGCCGTCGATGGTGATGATCTCGCCCGCCTTCACGGTCACCCCGGCCACCGTGAAGGTGCGGGCGCTGTAATCCACCCGGATGGTGCCGGCGCCCGAGACGCAGGGCTTGCCCATGCCGCGCGCCACCACGGCGGCGTGCGAGGTCATGCCGCCGCGCGTGGTCAGGATGCCCTCGGCCGCGTGCATGCCGTGGATGTCCTCCGGCGACGTCTCGACCCGGACCAGGATGACCTTGCGGTCCTGCTTCTTGGCCGCTTCAGCCTCCTCGGAGGAGAACACGACCTCGCCGCAGGCGGCGCCCGGGGACGCGGGGAGCCCGCTGGCCAGCACCTGGCGCTCCGCCTTGGGGTCGATGGTCGGATGCAGGAGCTGGTCCAGGGAGGCGGGGTCGACGCGGCTCACCGCCTCCTGCTGGGTGATGAGGCCCTCGGCCGCGAGTTCCACGGCGATGCGCAGCGCCGCCTTCGCGGTGCGCTTGCCGCCCCGCGTCTGCAGCATCCACAGCTTGCCCTCCTCGACCGTGAACTCCATGTCCTGCATGTCGCGGTAATGGCGCTCGAGAATGCCGTAGATGCGGACGAGCTCCGCATAGGCGTCCGGCATCGCCTTCTCCATGGAGGGCTTGTCGGAGCCGGAGGCGCGGGCGGCCGCCTCGGTGATGTCCTGCGGCGTCCGGATGCCGGCCACGACATCCTCGCCCTGGGCGTTGATCAGGTACTCGCCGTACAGGGCGCGCTCGCCCGTGGACGGGTTGCGGGTGAAGGCGACTCCGGTCGCGGACGTCTCGCCCCGGTTGCCGAACACCATCGCCTGGACGTTGACCGCCGTGCCCCAGGAGGCCGGAATGCCGTTCAGCTCGCGGTACTTCTTGGCCCGGGCGTTCATCCAGGAGCCGAACACGGCCCCGATGGCGCCCCAGAGCTGTTCGGTCGGATCCTGCGGGAAGGGCCGGCCGAGTTCGCGCTCCAAAATCTGCTTGTAGCGGACCACCAGGCTGGCCCAGTCCTCGGCGCCAAGATCGGTGTCGAGCGTGTGGCCGTGCCGGTCTTTGTAGAGGTCAAGCGCCTCTTCGAAATGGTGGTGGTCCACGCCCAGCACCACGTTCGAATACATGGTGATGAAGCGCCGGTAGCTGTCATAGGCGAAGCGGCGGTCGCCGGAGGCCAGGGCCACCGCCTCGACCGTTTCGTCGTTCAGGCCGAGATTCAGCACCGTGTCCATCATGCCCGGCATGGAGGCGCGCGCGCCCGACCGGACGGAGACCAGGAGCGGGTTCCCGGGGTCGCCGAAGGCCTTGCCGGTGATGCGGCCGACCTCCGCCAGCGCCGTCCGGACCTCGGCCTCGAGCTCCGGCGGGTAGCTCCGGCCGTGATCGTAGAAGTAGGTGCAAACCGCGGTCGTGACCGTGAAGCCCGGCGGCACCGGCAAGCCGAGGTTGCACATCTCGGCCAGGTTTGCCCCCTTGCCGCCGAGGAGGTCGCGCATGCCGGACTCGCCTTCGGCCTTGCCGTCGCCGAAGGTGTAAACCCACTGTCCCATCGCGCGTTCGTCCCGGTCTTCTCGCGTCCAGTTCGGCCGGGACGCGGAGCGGAATTGTACCAAACTCCGCCAAAAGGCAATTCGGGCGGCCCGCCGCGGCGGTCTCGGGCGTCAAGGTAAACGCCGAAGTTTTCGCAGGGCTGATCTTCGTAAATTTTACCTTACTGGCGGCTTTCATTTGCTGACCGCAAGTCGAGCGCGTTCTGTCCGGGGATAAGCCCGCCCGGGCCCGACCGGCCGGGCACAGAAACCGGAGCTCAATCAGATGTCGCGCCTTCTCCTCGCCGCCGCTGCCTTCGGGCTCGGCGTGCTGCCGGCCGCGGCCGGCGGCTATGGCTGCACCGGCGATTGCTACCGCATGACCTACGTGCCGCCGACCTACGGCACGACGGTCGAAAAGGTCATGGTGCGGGCGCCCCGCACGTTCGCCGTCACGACCCCGGCGCGCTACAAACACGTCGAGGAGACCGTGATGGTGTCGCCCGGCGGCCGGCACTGGTCGGTCACGGTGGATGCCCACGGCCGCAAGGTCGGCTGCTGGGTCACCACTCCGCCGCGCTACGCCACGGTGACCCGCACCGTGATGGTGGAGGCGCCCCAGGTGGTCCCCTATGCCGAGCCCGCGCAATACGGCTACCGCTCGCATACGGTGATGACGAGCCCGGGCTACAAGGCCTGGGCCCCGGCCGGCGCAGGGCATGGCGGCGGCTACGGGGCGGCCCGGTTCGGCGGCCCGGCTGAGGGGCTGGGCGCGGATCTGGGCCCTGATGGCTTCGGCGCCGCGCCGCGCCGCGGCCACCGCCACGGCTACAGCCACCGGTACGGCCACGGTCACCACGACGGCTACCGCCATCGGGCCGGCTATGGTGCGGAGCACGGCCACGGCCATCGCGGCGGCTATGCCGAACCGCGGCGGCACGGCCACGGTCACGGTCACGGCCGCCCGGTGAGCACGCTCTACTGAGAGCGCGCGCCCGCGGGGGATGCGGCGGCGGCCGCTTGCTCGGCCGCCGTGTCCCGTGTGGGCCTCGCCGGAACCAGGGCGATCCGCGTGGCCGTCGCGGCCTCCACGGCCTCGCGGCCGTACAGGAGCGGCAGGTAGCGCCGCGCCGCCCAGATCTCGGCCAGGTCGCCGTAATGCGGCGACCTGGGGTCGCCGGACTGGCCAGGCGCATTGATGAAGCGGCTCTCGTCCCAGCTCCCGACATCCACCACCATCCGGAAGGACGCGCCTGAGACGGCCCGGAAATCGGCCGGCCGGTAGCGCGTGTTCATCACCGTCGAGCCGGATCCCCCCTTGGGCAGCGGACCAACGCTGCCCAGCTCGTCGGGAGCGAGGCCGGTCGCCTCCAGTGGGTGCTCGAAATAGCCGTGGTGCAGGCGGCCCCAGGCCCAGCCGGCCGGATCGGGCCCGAGCAGGGCCGCGCAGGCCGCGTGCGCCTCCGCCAGGGTTGCGGACAGGAGCGCGTCCCGCTCCGCCTCCGTGGCGAGCCAGGGCGTCTGGCCCGGCCGTTCCAGCGCGCCCAAGAGCGTTTCGTGGTCGCCGGGGGCGAGCAGGCGCCGCACGTGGCGGTCCGGGGCGGCCCGCGCCAGGAGGGCAGGCTTGAGGTGGCGGGTCCACCAGACCTCGAACAGGGCCGCGGCGGCGCTGGTCTCGTGCAGGGAGCCGTCCCACCCGGCGAGCAGCGCGGCGGCGGGCCCGCCCTCCGGCGGGACGAGCCGCAGCAGCCGCCGCGCCGGGCCGGACAGGTCGTCCGTCTGCAGTCGCATCGCAGCGTCCAGGCTGTGCGCCGTGTCGGCCCCCAGCACCTCGGCGATGCGGTCGGCGCGGGCCGGCTCGAAGAACTCGAACCCGAGCTTGCGGTCCTCGGCCGGGTAGTCCGCAGGCAGGTTCATCTCGTTGGCGCTGGCGACCCAGCCGCGTTCGGGATCGAGGCTCGCCGGCAGGTCGGCCGGGTCGTGGAACCCGTCCCACTCGTAGCGGCCGTCCCCCGGCACGGGCAGGAGGCCGTCCCAGTTCGGGCGGCGCGGCGCCTTTCCGGCCACGAACCAGCCGACATGGCCGTCCCGGTCCGCGTAGACGTGGTTCGCGGCCGGGGCACCCCAATGGCGCAGCGCCTGCCGGTATTCCGCGGGCGACCGGGCCAGCATCGCGCCGAGGCTCGCCAGGTAGGCAGCGCTCCCGGGTTCGGACCAGACCGTCCGGAGCGCGACGGCCCGTCCCTGCGCCGGATCGGCGAAGATCACCGGCCCGTGCCGCGTGAACAGGAGCTCGACCTCCTGGTCCGGCGCGCCGGCGACCGGGATGCGCTCGCGCACGGACCGGATGGCCTCGCTGCCGCCCCCGTAGCGGTAGCGCGGGGGTGGGCCGGGCTCCGTCTCGTAGACGTAGAGATCTTCCTGGTCGGTCGGGAATATGGTCAGCGAGAAGGCCGCGTGGCCGTTATGGCCGAAGGAGATGCCCGGCACGGCGGGCTCGCCGGCGCCGATCACGTCGAGCCCGGGCGCGGTGAGGTGGACCACGTAGCGCAGCGACGGCAACGCGTAGGTCCGGTGCGGATCGCTGGCCAGGATCGGCCGTCCGGTGGCCGTGCGGGACCCGGCCACGGCCCAGTTGTTGGAGCCGTCCTCGGCCGGCGCGGCGTAGATCTCGCCGAGCTCGCTCACGCGGCTCCAGCGCCAGGCCTCGTCCAGGCGGGCCGCGAGACGCTCGGGCGTGAAGGTGACGGGCGCCGTCGCGAGCTGCAGGACGTCCAGGGCCCGGGCGGGCACGGCTGCGGCATCGAACCCGTCCGGCCGCTCGATCCGGTGCGGCGGGTCGATGGAGCGGCGCACGAGGTCGGTCGCCAGATCCGCGCGCACCAGCACCTGGGCCCGCGCCGCTTCCGACAGGGCGTTGCTGACCAGCGCGTGGCTGCGGATCCGGACCACGTCCTCGGCCGCCCAGCGGGCCGGGCGGGTTCCGAGCACACCGAATTCGGGCGGCAGAAGCTCCGGCCGGCTCTCCGTCTGGTCGATGAAGGCGTTGATCCCGGCCACAAAGGCCGTGACCACGGCCTCCATGTCCGGAACGCCGTAGGCCGCCCATTCCGCCGCCATGTCGCCGCGGTAGAGGAACAGGCGGGCAGCCCGGTCCTGGGCCAGATAGCCGGGCCCGAAATCGGCCGCCAGCAGGCCGAGCCCGCGCTTTCGCCACAGGTCGAGCTGCCAGAGCCGGTCGCGCGCGGCGTTGAAGCCCTGTGCCAGGAAGAGGTCGAGCCGGTCGGCCGCCCTGACATGCGGCACGCCCCAGCAATCGACCAGGATCTCGGCCGGATGCCGGAGCGTCTCCAGGCTGAAGCGCACGGTCTCGATGGCAGCCTCCCCCGTCATGGTTCGCCACGGCTTCTTGCCCGCCGGGCCTCCCGCTGCGAAGCTTCGACTATGAGCGACGACAAGGGCGAGGGCGAGCCAGGTTCGGGCGCCGGCGCAATCCTGGGCGTGCTGTTCGCGATCGCCCTCACGCTGGCTGCGCTCTACCTGATCGACCGCATGCAGCATTCCGCGTCGCTCTTCGACTG